>DASPOF010000165.1:0-3879 GCA_035626155.1 Binataceae bacterium (SeqCode) | reverse complement strand
GGGCGTGCGAGTCTGTTTCGCCAACCCCGGCACGACGGAGATGCCGCTGGTGGCAGCGCTCGACGCCGCCGACGAGATGCGCGCGGTGCTCGGATTGTTCGAGGGCGTGTGCACCGGCGCAGCGGACGGATACGCGCGCATGGCCGAGCGTCCCGCGCTCACGCTCCTGCACCTGGGGCCGGGCTTCGCCAACGGGATCGCCAATCTCCACAACGCGCGGCGCGCGCGCTCTCCGGTCGTGAACGTGATCGGCGATCACGCGACCTGGCACGCCGCCGCCGACGCGCCGCTCGCATCGGATATCGTTTCGCTCGCGCGTCCGGTGTCGGGCTGGGTGAGGAGCGTGCGGAGCGCGAAGGCTCTCGCGCGCGACACCGCCGAGGCGATCGCCGCGGCCGGTCGCGCGCCCGGCCAGGTCGCGACGCTGATCGTTCCCTCGGATTGCCAATGGGACCCGGCCGATGGCCCCGCGCGGCCGCTCGAACCTCCCGCGCCGAGGCAGGTCTCCGGCGATGCGGTCCGGAAGTGCGCGGAAACGCTTCGCGCCGGGGCGCGCACTGTTCTTCTGCTCGGCGCGATGGGGCTCCGCGAACGCGGCCTTAATGCGGCCGCGCGAATCGCCGCGAAATCCGGCTGCCGTTTGTTCTGCGAAACTTTCCCATCGCGGGTGGAGCGCGGCGCTCCGCTGCCGGCGATCGAACGGCTGCCCTACTTTCCCGAGCAGGCCCTGGAGGCGCTCGGCGCCGCCGATTCGATCGTGCTGGCGGGCGCGAAAAGCCCGGTTGCATTTTTCGGCTATCCGAACATGCCGAGCAGCCTCGTGCCCGAGGGACGCAGCGTCGATGTGCTCGCCGAGCCGGCCGACGATGTGCCCGCGGCGCTCGAGGCGCTGGCGGATGCGATCGGTGCGCCGCACGCAGTCGCGACGGCGGCGATCGAACGTCCCGCGATGCCCACGGGCAAACTCGATCCGTTCACCGCGGGCGCCGCGCTGGCTGCGCTGCTGCCGGAAAATTCGATCGTCGTGGATGAGTCGGCGACCAGCGGCCAGCCGTTCTCGATCGCGTCCGCGCGCGGACCGCGTCACACGTACCTTGGGCTTACGGGAGGTGCGATCGGACAAGGGCTTCCGTGCGCAACGGGCGCCGCAGTCGCATGCCCCGATCGCCGCGTGATCTCATTTCAGGCCGATGGCAGCGCGATGTACACCGTGCAGGCGTTGTGGACGCAGGCGCGCGAGAGCCTCAACGTCACCACCCTGCTCTGCAACAACCGGAGCTACCGGATTCTCCAGTTCGAACTGGCGCGCGCCGGCGTAACCGAACCGGGACGCAAGGCGAGGTCGATGACCGAGCTTACGAATCCCGACATCGAGTGGGCGATGCTCGCGCGCTCGATGGGTGTGCCGGCGGTGCGGGTGGAATCGGCCGATGCGCTCTGCACCGAACTTAAGAGGGCGCTCTCGGCCCCCGGCCCGAACTTCATCGAGATGATGCTCTGAACTCTGGGTCCGATCCGGTGTCTCGTCCGTGCGCGAGCGTTCACTCCGCGCCGGCAGCGAGCGCCGCGAGCGCGATCGGAAGCTCGGCGAGCGTGCCGATTCGCGTGGCATGATCGACGCGCTGGCCGACCGCGATAAAATGCGTGCCCGCCGATGAGGCCGCCTCGAGATCGATCGGACTGTCGCCGACATAGACCGCGCGCCGCGCGCTGACCGCCGCGCGTTCCAGGCACAATCTCAGAATGTCGGGCGCAGGCTTGGGGCGCACCTTGTCGCGCGCGCTCGCGATCGCATCGAACACCCCGCCAAGTCCCAGGTGCTCCACCAGTGAAGGAACCGTCGCGGAGCGGTTGGTCGCGAGCGCAAGCCGGTAGCGCCTGCGAAGCTCCATCATGAACGGGCGCAGCTCGAGCGGCGGGCGAAGCAGCCGGAAAAATGGAGTCGCATCGAGCGTGCGCGCGATTTCCTTCATCCGCACAAGCCGCTCGGAATCCGCGCCCGCGCGATCCTCGAACATCTGCTCGGCCGCGTATGAGACCGCATTGAGTTCCTCGCGGCGGTCGAGCTTCGGCTCGCCCATGCGGGCGAAAATCGCGTTGTAGTAGGCGACGTTCGACTCGGTCGAGTCGAACAACACGCCGTCGGCATCGAAGATGACGAGTTCGATCATTGCAACCAATTATTATATTGCGTGAAGTGGTCCTCGAACACGATTGCTGCTAGTGCGCCGCGCGAAGGCGCCGGGCGCGGCGCGCGGGATGCGCGCGCACGCGAGGGAGCGCGATCATATTGCTCGCCGAGATCTCCTCTCCGCAATTCGGACACACCATCGTGGGCGTCGCATGGGCGCCGCATGGGCGATGCACCAGCGCGATGGGCGGCCCGTTTTCGTCGGCGAGCCACTGATCGCCCCATCGCAGCATCGCGACCAGCACCGGAAAGAGATCGAGTCCTTTTTTCGTGAGCCGGTACTCGACGCGCGCGCGATCGTGCGGTGCGGCATAGCGTTCGAGGATGCCGTGGTTGACCAGCGCGCGAAGCCGCGTGCTCAGGATGTTGCGCGCGATGCCGGTGTTGCGCTGGAAGTCGTCGAAGTGGCTGCGCCCGAGGAACACCTCGCGCAGGATGAGAATCGTCCAGCGCTCGCCGATTATCGAGAGCGTGCGCGCAATCGAACAGTCGGCCTCACCGACCGAGCGCCAGCGCATCGCGATGACTCCTCTCCATGGCCTCCGAAATCAGCCGCAGAGTCCCGGCTCTGCGGCATGTGATGATAGTTGCACTTCGAAACCCCGCCCGCCAGTGGGCGCTGTCCTACTTAGGACACTGGCGCCGGGAAATTAGGACAGTGATGGTTGTGTGCATTGTTGTTGGAATGTCCGCACTTCCTGCCCAAAAGTCACAGGATTGTCAACACGTTCTTGACAGTCCGTCTGTTACGTGGGATAAATTTCCCTACGATACGGCGCTGTCTAAAATCAAACAACCAGAAAACTCCTTGGTTTTACAGGCTTTTTAGGTGATTGGCGACTCTCACGGCCGAGAACAGGGAGAATGACGCTACATCGGTATCTCATCCAAACGGGGGTGGCGCAGAAGTTTGCCTGGCGCTCGCGCGCGAGTAAAATGTCGAGCGAGTGATTGCAATGACAGCGGACTTCCGGCATATTGAAAGGTTTTTGGTCGGAGGCCGTCAAATTTGTCGAAGGGAGCAAAGATGCCGAACAGCATAAACGATCAGCTTGACCTTCGATTTAACGGTCTCGTTTATAGGGAAGACAGCGGATGGGCAGTCCACTGCCTTGAATTGGACATCGTTGGTGTGGGTGGCACACCCGAAGAGGCAGTCCGCGAAGCGACCGAACTCATTGAAGAGGCAATAATTTACGCCTTCGAGAATGATGATCTTGCCCATTTGTTTAAGCCGGCGCCACGCGAGCTTTTCGATAGGTTTTTCCATGCTCGCGCCAGTGGCGAACCTATCGCTCAGATTGTCCAATGCACGGTTGTAAATGTTCCGCGTGATGATCGCCGCGAACCGGTCCCCGTAAGTGTGCGAGCGATACAGCAACAGCCTAGTGCGGCTATACAGTGAAAAAGATATGATACCGGGATGCCTAAGCCGCTTACTTACCGACAGCTTTACCGAGCGTTAAACCGGTATTTCGGCGTAGAAGAAAGGACCGGAAGAAAAACCAGCAAGCGTATCCTGGTACGCCCCGGACAAAGCACCAAAGGTCCATTTGCGCCAGTGAGCGTGCGAGGCGAAGGAACTGAACTATCGGTTTCTCAAATCATGTCGATCCTGCGCCGACTCCTTAAACCAGAAGAACAGCATGACTTTTGGTCTAAGTGTTAACCGTCCGCAGCCGTCTGAA
>DASPOF010000164.1:0-10967 GCA_035626155.1 Binataceae bacterium (SeqCode) | reverse complement strand
GCTGGCAGGCGCGCTCGGGACGGACCGGCGCGCAACCGCGGTCCTCGCCAACGCGCTCGTCGCGCTTAAGCTCATCGAGAAAAGCGAGAGCGGCTTCAGCCTCAACGAGACGTCGCGTCGCCATCTGCTCCGGAGGTCCGCCGAATATGTGGGAGGGTGGCTCCTCTTCGAGGAGGCGATTTTCCCGTTCTGGGCGCATCTGGAGGAATCGATTCGCACCGGCCGTCCCGCGCGCACACCCGATATGTTCCAGTCTGAGCCGGCCGATACCGAGCGGTTCATCCGCGCGATGGATAGTCTCGTGCGGGCGCGCGGCGATGCGCGCTGGGTGGCGGATCATCTCGATCTGGCGGGCGTGAGAACCATCGCGGACCTTGGCGGCGGTCCCGGCACTTACGTCGCGGCGCTGCTCAAACGATGGCCCGCGCTCGGCGCGTCGATTTATGATCTGCCGGCGACGCTGGAGGTTGCCCGGCGCATCCTGGCCGAGCGCGAACCGGAGGTCGCGTCGCGAATCGCGCTGGTGAGCGTGGATTACCTCAAGGACGAGATTCCCGGGCCGATCGACGCGCTATTTCTGTCGAACGTCATCCACAGCGAGGACGAGGCGGTCAATGCGGAACTCATGCGCAAGTGCTTTCGCTCGCTTGCGCCGGGTGGCACGATAATCATCAAGGACCATGTGATGAACCGCGATATGACCGAACCTCGCGCCGGCGCCGTGTTCTCGCTTTATCTGCTTCTCAAGGCGCGCGGCCGAAACTACTCCTTCGAGGAAGTCTCGGGATGGCTCGCCGCTGCCGGTTTCCGCTCTGTGAGTCTCGACCCTTTGCCCCACCCGCCATTCACATCATCGCTGGTGATCGCGCGAAAACCGTGACGGTGCTGGACAAGATTCGGGGTGGCCGGTTCGGCGCGGCGCGGCGGTCCATCATTGAATGCGCGGCCTGGATTGCCGGCGCGGTCGCGATAGCCGCGGCGTGCTCCGCCTGCGCCGGGTCGGTTGCGAACATCCTGCCCGTCGCGCTCGGGGGCACCGCGTTGGCCGGCTCGACGCTTAAGCCGGAGCCCGACGAAAAGAACGCGCAAAGCCAGCACGATGAGGAGATGGACAGATGCGAGTCCATGACGCGTGCAGCGCCCGGCATCGAGGAAGTCCGCAAGAACAAGCAGGGCGTCATCGAGTCGCGCCAGTGGCGACTCAATGAAACGTCTAACGGGCCGGCCTGGATGGTCGTGCGCGGCAAGTCCGCGCCGCCGGACGGCTGGGAGCCGAAGCCAAACATCGAATCACTCAAATTCAGCCCGCCGCTTGCAAATTCCCTCGAGGTGGGCGAGCCCGCCTTCCTGATTTATGCGCCCGAGATGCCGATGAGCATCAAGGAGAACGAGCAAGCCGCAAATTTGAACGGCGCATTCGCCAGCGGCGAGGGCCACGGCACGTTCAAGTGGCGGCAGCGCTCCTACGCCTTCGAGCTGGTCAAGAAGCTGCCATGCTACCCGGTGCCGAAATGAGGCGCGCGCGCAGGTTGGCGGAAGGGTCCACCGGCGCGGGCTGGCGATGAGCCGGTCGGCGATGACCGCCGCGGGAATACTGGCGCTCCTGATGGCGGCCTCGTACGCTCGGGGTGCGGATCGCGATGGCGGCGGACTCGAACCCGCATCGTGGCCGAACGATTCACTCACGATCGCTAATCTCGGCCACTCAACGCTCCTGATGAACTACTTCGGCGTGCGGGTGCTCACCGATCCGGCGGTGTTCGAGCGCGTGGGGTTTTCCTTCGCATCGATTTTCACGATCGGGCCGCGCCGGGGAGTCGATTTCCCGCTTGCGATCGCCGAGCTTCAGACCGTGGACGTGATCCTGATCACGCACGCGCACATGGATCATCTCGATCTGCCGTCATTGAAAGTGATGCCGAAGAGCGCGGTCGTCATCGCATGCCGGGGATGCTCCGACCTGATCGCCCCGCTCGGTTTCCGCGACGTGAGAGAGCTCGACTGGGGCCAGGAGACCGAGGTGTCGGGCCTCAAGGTTCGCGCGATGGGCGCGAAGCACTGGGGCAGGCGCTGGCCCCCGTTCGGGCGCGACTTCGGATTCAACAGTTACGTGCTCGAGAAGAACGGCCATCGGACGTTGGTCGCATGCGATACCGCGATGACCGATCTGTTCGCGAGCCTCGCGCCCAGTCCGCCCGAAGTCGCCGCATTCTCCATCGGCGCATACGACCCGTGGATATGGAACCATGCCAGTCCCGAGCAGGTCTGGCAGATGTTCCAGCAGACCGGGGCGCGTTACCTGATCCCGATCCATTGGGGGACTTTCAAGTTGTCGAAGGAGCCGATGGATGAGCCGATACGCCGGCTGATCTCGGCGGCGGGCGGCGAGGCCGACCGAATCGTGATACGCAATATCGGCGGTGAGTGGCGGCTGCCGGCGCCATCCGAGGAGCACCGCGCCGCGGCGGCTCATCGCTGACGCGCGACAATCGCATGACGGGCACGCTCGTTGGGAGACCTCGCAAGCTTCGCGTCGCGGCGGGCCGGCGCGGCCTTATGACTTTGACCCAACCCGCCGATCTCGCGGTTGGCTGCGATGAGAAACTCAGGCCTCCGCTCAAGTGGGCTGGCGGCAAGCGATGGCTCGTTCCCCACCTGCGTTCGATTTGGGAGTTGCACTCGCATCGGCGCCTGGTCGAACCCCTGTGCGGCGGCCTGGCGATCGCGCTCGGTCTTGGGCCCGCGCACGCCCTCCTCAACGACATCAATCCGCACGCGATAAATTTTTACCGCTGGCTCAAGAGAGGGCTTCGGATTTCATTGCCGATGCGCAACGACGAGGTGCTCTTCTATGAGAGCCGCGCGCGGTTCAATGAGCTGGTCGCTGCCGGAATGGACCAATCCGAAGAAGCGGCCGCGCTTTTCTATTTTCTCAATCGCACCTGTTACAACGGCCTGTGCCGCTTCAACAGCCGGGGCGAATTCAACGTCCCCTTCGGGCGATACCCGGTAATCAACTATAGAAGCGACTTCACGGATTACCGCGAAGTCTTCGCCAATTGGGAGTTCACCACGGGCGGATTCGAGAATGTGAGTCTCCGTCCGGATGATTTTGTCTACGCGGACCCTCCCTATGACGTACCGTTCACACGATACGCAAAGGAGGATTTCGGCTGGGAGGATCAGGTGCGGCTCGCTGAGTGGCTGTCGCGGCACCCCGGTCCCGTACTGGCTTCCAACCAGGCTACCCCTCGAATCCGGGATCTCTATTCGCGATGGGGTTTTTCTTTGCTCGAGCTGCCGGGGCCGCGAATGATTAACTGCAAGGGCGATCGCACTCCCGCCATCGAGATCGTGGCAACCCGCGGATTGTGACGGCCCGGCAAGCCTGGACGCGTCGATCCTATCCCATCGTCTGCACCGAGGCCGGCTCGACCTCGTATGACACGCGCACCTCGTCCGGCTGGAACGGGTACTGGTCGTGTCCCCAGTACTTCTTAGCGAGCGACACGATATGCGCGTTGGCGCCCTCCTCGGTGATTTTGGTAACCGGTCCGCGGATCTGGATGTAGCGATGTGGGTTGTCGGGGTCCATTATCGCGAGAGCGACCTTGGTGCCAAGCTTGATATTGCGATGTTTCACGCGGCCGCGCGCGGTATTGAAGCGAATCTTGCCGTCGGTGAAGTCAAACCAGATCGGGGTCACCTGCGGCGACCCGTCGGGCATGACCGTCGCGATGTACGCATGCGCCCTCCTGTCGCTCAGGAGAGCGAGGAATTTGTCGGGAATCGATGCCACCGCCAATCTCCTTCTTGCCGGACCAATTGCCGTCGAGGGCTGGCAATTGTTACGAATAATCAGCCGATGACGCAAGCGATGGCGCCCGGTGACCCGGCGGTCGCCGGAAATCCGGCCGCTTCAATTGCATTGTCCGGAAACGAGGTTTAAGCTCGATTGCTGACGGAGGCGGCGCGTCAGGAGGGACGCGCCTGCCGGGGGAGGTCCAAACATGGCGTTGTTCAGCAAAGAGCAGGAAAAGAATCCCAAGGCGCAGCCGGCTTTGACGCCGGTCGCGTCATCGCCGACGCCTTCCCAGCCGTCCAGCAGTGCGCAGCCGGCGCCTTCGGCCAGCCGGGCGGCGGCGCCCGCCGAGGGCCGCGCCTACCTCGACCGCGGATCGAAAGTCACCGGCAAGCTCAGCTTCGAGGGTCCCGCCCGAATCGATGGCGAAGTCGATGGCGAAATCAACGCCAAGGACAGCGTCACGATCGGCGAGACGGCGGTTGTGACGGCGCAAATCCGGGCTGCGGCGGTGATTGTCGGAGGAAAGGTCAGCGGCGACATTCACGCATCGCAGCGAATCGAGATTCGCCCATCGGCCAAGGTCATCGGCAATCTGACCGCGCCGGTTTTGATCGTGCAGGAGGGCGCCTTCTTCGAGGGGCACTCCTCGATGCAGCCCGAGAGCGCGCGCGAGGATCGCAAAGTCACCGTGTTCCCCAAGGAGGAGCGTCTGGCGCAAGCCGCCGGAGGACAGAAGCCAGCCTAATCGCGAGTTCTCGTTCCGACGCCCGTTCGATGACCGAAAATCGCAGAGACCCCGCCGGGGAGGGGCGCTGATATGCACATCCCGCCGAATTGGGGGACGTTTTTTGCCCTGATTGTCTCCTTCCTGGTTTTTTGGTTTATATTCACACGGCTGTTTTTTCGCCCCTTCTTGAACCTCCTCTCCGAGCGAGAGCGGAGGTTCAAGGACTTGAGCCTGCGCACCGAACAACTTATCAAGGAGGCGAAAACCGCCGACGAGGAGCGCGAGAAAAGGCTCGCGGTCGTCAGGCGCGATGCGCTGGCCAGGCGCGCAAGTGAGCGCCATAAGGCCGAGGTCGATGCGGCGCAGATGATCGAGGCCGCAAAGGCCCAGGCGCAGGCCTCATTGGAGGCGGCCAGCGCAAAAGTCGAAAGTGAAGTGAGGGCAGCGACGCAGGAACTCGAGGAGATGGGCAAAACGCTGGGCGCGCAGCTCGCCGAGCGCATGCTCGGGCGCCCAATCAATCAAAAGGGCTTGCAAAACGGCTCGCAAAACCGCTCGACGGATTCCAACAACTAGATGAAGCGCTGGATTGCAATGGCCGCCGCCCTGGCCGCGGTGCTCGCCCCCTCGGCCGCGATGGCCGCGGGCGAGGCCGCTGAGAGCCAGGGCTCGTGGCTGACGCTGCTGTTTTTTGCGGCGAATTTTCTCGTGTTCGCGTTTATCCTGGGCCGCTTCGCCACCCCGCAGGCGCGCAAGTACTTCGCCGACCGGGCGGTCTCGATTCGGACCGGTCTCTCGCGCGCCGAGGGTGCGCTGGCCGAAGCGCAGGAGCTGGCCAGTCGCGCCGTGGCCCGCATGGCCACGATCGAGCAGGACCTGGCGCAGCTAGCATCCGAACTCGACGCCGAGACCGCTTACCAG
Organism: Binataceae bacterium (SeqCode); assembly: GCA_035626155.1. Lineage (GTDB taxonomy): Bacteria > Desulfobacterota > Binatia > Binatales > Binataceae > DASPOF01. The sequence goes on along the minus strand of DASPOF010000164.1, from coordinate 5,514 downwards.
GCTGGCAGGATGGTCGAGAGCGCCCGCGCCGCCGCCCAGCGGATCGCGAAGGACACCGAACTGGGCGCGGCCGCGATGGCCGATGCAGCCCAGCGCCGCGTCCGCCAGCGGCTTGCCGCCACCGCCGCCGCGCTCGCCCGCGACCTCATCGGGCGTCACTTCGAGGCGCATGACCAGGGGCGCCTGGTCGATGGCTTCATGGAGCGGCTGGGCCGGGAGGTCCAACGGTGAAGGGTTCGAGAGTCGCCAAGCGCTACGCTCGGGCGCTGATCGGGCTTGCCGAGAAGGGCCAGCTCGAAAGCTGGGGAGCGGAACTCCACCGGCTGGCGGAAATCGTGCAAGCGCCCGAGTTGATGGCGGTCCTTACCTCGCCCGAACTCGGCGAGGATGCGCGGCGGGAGGCGATGGCGAAGATCGCCGAGAAGCTCGAACTCAGCTTCCCGCTGCGGTCGTTCGCGGTGGTGCTCGCGCGCCACGGGCGTATCGGGGAAATCGGCGCGATCGCCGAGTCCTATGGCGACCAGGTCGATGAAATTCTCGGCCGTGCGCGCGCCACGCTGACCTTCGCGATGCCGCCGTCGGATGCGGAAGTCGCCCGGCTGACCGCGGCGCTCGAGTCGATCGCGAACAAGAAAATTATCTCAACGGTTCGAGTCGATAATTCCCTGCTGGGCGGCGTGGTCGCCGAACTCAGCGGCAAGATCTACGACGGCAGTCTCGCAACGCAGCTCGCCGAGGCGGAACGCCGGCTGGCGGGCCAAACTTGAGCGGAATCATCACCCATGGCGGAAATCAGACCGGCTGAAATCAGCGACATCCTGCGCAATGAGATCAAGGGCTTCGAGGGCACTATCGCGGTGCGCGAAACCGGCCGCGTGCTCTCCTGCGGCGACGGCATCGCGCGAATCTACGGCCTGGAGAACGCATCGGCCGGCGAATTGCTCGAGTTCCCGCACCAGATATACGGGATGGTCCTGAACCTCGAGGAGGACAACGTCGGCGCCGCGCTGTTCGGCGACCCCCAGGCGATCGCCGAGGGCGATGAGGTCAAGCGCACCGGCCGGATCGCCGAGGTTCCCGTCGGCGAGGCGCTGCTCGGCCGCGTGGTCAATGCGCTCGGTCAGCCGATCGACGGCAAGGGCGCCATCAAGAGCGCCGAGACGCGCCGAATCGAAATCAAGGCGCCCGGGATCATTCGCCGCCAGCCGGTCAAGGAGCCGATCCAGACCGGAATCAAGGTCATCGACTCGATGCTCCAGATCGGGCGCGGCCAGCGCGAGATGATCATCGGCGATCGCCAGACCGGAAAGACCGCGATCGCCATCGATGCGATCATCAACCAACGCGGCCAGGGCGTCCAATGCTTCTACGTCGCGATCGGGCAGAAGCGTTCGACCGTCGCGCAACTGGTGGAGCGGCTCAACCGGGAAGGCGCGATGGAGTACACGACCGTGGTCGCCGCGACCGCCTCGGAAAGCGCGCCCCTCCAGTTCATCGCACCTTACAGCGGATGCACGATGGGCGAGTACTTCCGCGATTCCGGGCGGCATGCGCTTCTGGTCTATGACGACCTCACCAAGCACGGGCAGGCGTATCGCCAGTTGTCGCTGCTGCTGCGCCGTCCGCCGGGGCGCGAGGCTTTCCCCGGCGACGTGTTCTATCTCCACTCGCGCCTGCTCGAGCGCGCGGCGAAGATGAACGACGAGATGGGCGGCGGCTCGCTCACCGCGCTCCCGATTATCGAGACCCAGGCCGGCGACCTCGCCTCCTACATCCCGACCAACGTCTGGTCGATCACCGACGGCCAGATCATGCTCGACGTCGACCTCTTCAACTCGGGCATCCGGCCCGCGGTGGCGGTCGGGTTGTCGGTTTCGCGCGTCGGGTTCTCGGCGGCGATAAGAGCCATGAAGCAGGTCGGACAGACGCTCAAGCTCGACCTTGCGCAGTATCGCGAGATGGCGGCGTTCGCCCAGTTCGGATCGGAACTCGATCCCGCAAGCCAGCGGTTGCTCAATCGCGGGGCGCGGGTGACCGAGATGCTCAAGCAGAACCAGTACGAGCCGCTCGCGGCCGAGAAGGAAGTCGTCATAATCCTCGCGGCCAACGCCGGCTACTTCGACAAGCTCGAAGTTGCGCAGGTCAAGCCCTTCGAGCGCGGGCTTTATACGCATTTCGACTCGCTCCATCCGGAGCTGCTCGCCGAAATCCGCGAGAAGCGCGAGATCAGCCCCGAGCTGATGAAGAAGCTGACCGCCGCGCTCGATGGGTACCTGAAATCATTCCTCGCCGAGCAGGGCAAGGCCGGCCCGGCGGCTGCCTGACGAAAGACGCGGCTGAACGATGGCTTCGCTCAAGGCAATCAGGCGCCGGATCGCCTCGACCAAATCGACCCAGCAAATCACCCGCGCGATGAAGCTCGTGTCGGCGGCGCGGCTGCGCCGCGCGCAGGAAGCGCTGCTCAACGCGAGGCCGTACAGCGATGCGCTGGCGCGTATCACCGATTCCCTGTTCGTTTCAGAGGCCGCGATGGGTGGCGCGCGCGAGGGCGCACCGAAGAGGTCGCTGTGCGCGGTGATCTCATCCGACCGCGGCCTGTGCGGCGGTTACAACGCGAATCTGTTGCGCGCCGCCGAGGATGTCCGGCGCGACTCACAGGCAAGCGGGATCGAACTCCAGTTGTACGTGGTCGGAAAGAAAGCCTTCGACTATTTCACTCGCGCCAACGTGCAACTGGCGGAATCCGCAATCAACAATACGCCGCGGCTTGCCACGGTCGAGCTTGCTCGCCGGATAGCATCGCGGATGCTCGCGGATTACCGTTCGGGAGCAATCTCAGAGGCGACGATCGTCTATACTCAGTTCAAATCCGTGCTCACCCAGCGTCCGATGTTCGAACGGCTCCTCCCGGTTGCCGCGCCGGGCGCGCGCGCGGAGGGCGAGAGCGCGCAACTTCCCACCGAATACGTGGTCGAGCCGAGCCGCGACGAACTCGCGCCGGTCATCATGCGCACCTATCTCGAGTCGGCGATCTTCCACGCATTGCTGGAGGCCGAGGCCAGCGAGCAGGGCGCGCGGATGTCCGCGATGGACAACGCGACCAACAACGCGATCGAAATGATCAACCGTTACACGATCGAGATGAACCGCGCGCGCCAGGCGCAGATTACGAAAGAGCTGATGGATATCGTGGGCGGCGCCGAGGCGCTCACCGGCGGCCGCGGCTAGCAGGGACTATAGTCACGCCATTTTCTCGTCCCCTGTTCTTCGACGCTGGAGAGGACACTGGCCGGAACGCCTTTTCCTCCCCCATTTTTTGATGTTTTGATATGGGGAGGAAAAGACACTCCCACCTTTATCCTCGCCCATATTAAGAATGCGGGGGAAAAGATCCCTGAGAACGAACCCAGGTTTGTGAAAGACTGACCCCCGCTTCGGCGCGCGGTCAGCCGCGGAGCTTGCCCAGGATCCGCCCGACGAAACCGGTTGGTTGAGCGTTCTCGATCGGCGGCAATTCCTTGCCCTCGCGAAGCGCGGCGAATCGTTCCTCGACTTCGCCCTCGACCGGGAAGCGTCCCACAGCGTGCTTCGAAAAGATGACCGTCCCGTCCACGATCACGTCGAACTGTCCTGTCTTCCCGGCGGTGACTTGGACGTCCTCGCCGAAGCGGGATTTGAGTGCGCCAGCCAGACTGGCGGCGCGAGGCTTATAGCCTCAACTTGCGCAGTAGAGAATTTCCGTAGCCATTAGAGGAAAGCCTAGCGCGTCCGTCCGTCTTACTCAAACAACCGCACTGCCACGTTGCCACCCGCGCCCTGTTTCAATCGCGATTACAAGGGAATTTCTGACGACCCTGCGGAAGCTCTGCCTCAGAGATCGAAAATTTCCCGGATCTTGTCGAATATCCAGCGGCGCTGGCGGCCGCGCGGCTCCTCGCCGTCGGCCGGCCTGCGCGCCTGCACGTTCTCGGCCTGGCGCGCCGCGACGATCTCTCCGATCGCATCGGCGGCCTCGGGACGCTCCTTGAACAGCCGCATGAACCCCTCGCGATTCATCTCCAGGACTTCCACGTCGGAGAGCGCCCGGATGGTCGCGCTGCGCGGATCGCCGGTCAGCAGCGACATCTCGCCGAAGAATTGCGGGCGCTTCAGCGTGGCGACGCGCCGCTCCTGCCCGCCCGCGCCCTTGAGCAGCACCTCGACCTCGCCGCGCCGGATGATGAAAAGCGTATCGCCGGACTCGCCCTCGCGCACGATCAACTCGCCCGCGCCGAACCCGTGTACGCGAAGCGTGGGCGCGATCACCTCGAGTTCGCGGTCGGGAAGGTCGCGGAGAAAGTAGAGTTCGCGCAGAGCGGCGATCATTTCGCGCTCATACTGCGCATCGCCGATTCGCTCGGGACGCTCGTGGCGCATTTCGAGGGTGCGGGTCGGGAAGGGGATTTCGATCGCGTGGCGGCGCAGCGCGTACCACAGATTCGACACCAGCTCGGCGTGGACGCGTTCCTGCACCGCAAAATCCGCCATCCAGAACTTGATGCGATAACGGATCGCGAAATCGCCGTATTCCCACGGCAGCACCTCGGGCGCCGGCCGGTCCAGCACGTAGGGCAAATCGCCCAGCACCCGCAGGATCACCTCGCGGGCGTGGTTGGGCGGGACCTCGTAGCTGATCCCGATCGAAATCTCGTCGCCGACCGCATCGGTGGCGTAATTGACCAGCACCTCCTTGGAGATCTGCGTGTTGGGAACGTCGAGGCGCTCGTTGGCGCGCGTGATGATCGTCGTCGAGCGCAGGCCGACGCCTCTCACCTGGCCGACATACGGACCGGTCTTGACCCAATCGCCATCGCTGAATGGCTTCTGGAGCTGGAGCGCGAGACCGCTGAAGACGTTGCCAAGCGTCTCCTGAAGCGCGAGGCCGACCACCACCGACACCGCCCCGACGCCGATTACGATGTTGAACGGGTTCACCCCGAAGTCCGCCCACAGCACCGCCATCACCACCAGCGCGAACAGGGCGAACGTGAGAATGTCCCTGAAGATGGTCGAGAAATGCTCGCGGCCGCGCCGCCAGCCCGAATCCACCGCGTCCATCATGAGCAGGACGAGCGCCCAGAAGAATGTCATGACCGCGATCGCGCCCGACACCCGGGAGAAGAGGGGGAAGGAATGAGTCAGCTCGGCGATCAGATCGGAGGCGAATCCGACCGCGAGCATCGCGAAACCCGGCGCGCGGAAAAATCGCTTGCGGCGGCGCAGCGCGAACCCGGCGGCGATCGCAACCAGCGCGGCGATCACCTCGATCGCGCCGCCGAGCCCCGCCGGCAGTGCGTCGAGTCCGAGAGTCGTCTGAAGCGGCGTCGGCATCATGCGTTACAGCCCGATCGTTTCCGCGATTTCATCGAGCAGCCGGTCCGCGTCGAAATACTCCTCGGCGATCTCGCGGGCGGCGCGCGCGTGCCGTGGATAGTCGGAATTGATCGCCTTTATCGCCTCCACCGCCCCGCCGGC
>DASPOF010000163.1:0-40488 GCA_035626155.1 Binataceae bacterium (SeqCode) | reverse complement strand
GAATGATGCCAGTCTGATGCGCGACACCAAGCTCTGCCAGACTGCATCGTAGCGCGCGTGCCGCCAGCTGTCGCGCAGTCCGCGGCCAGACCTTGCTTTTGAAGCTCGGTCCCGGTCTGATTTGTATTCCGCGCTCGGCCGGACATGGGTAGAATTTCCGGCACGCGGACGCGGGACCGCGAGTGGAGGTAATCGTGCGGGTCCTTTTCGTACACCCCAGCGCCTTGATGTACAGCGAGATCTACCTGCGCCTGGAGCCGCTCGGGATGGAGCGGGTGGCGGCGGCGGTGCGCGCGGCCGGCCACGAGGTGAGAATTCTCGATCTCCAGATTTTCAACCATCGCGATTTTTACAGCGAACTGAGCGACTTCAAGCCCAACGCGGTTGGCTTTTCGCTCAACTATCTCGCCAACGTGCCCGAGGTGATCGATCTTGCGCGCGACGTGAAACGGCTGCTCAAGGATTGCTTCGTGTTCACTGGCGGACATAGCGGATCGTTCGTGGCCGATGAGATTCTCGAACACGCCGGCGGCGCGATCGATTGCGTGCTGCGCGGCGAGGGCGAGCTGGCGGGCCAGATGCTGGTCGATGCGATCGGCACCGGCGCGCTCACGAAGGTTCCCGGCGTGGTGACGCGCGATGGCGCGGGGCCGGCGCCGATCATGCTCGACGACCTCGACAAGTTCGTACCGGCGCGCGATCTGGGGCGGCGTCGCAAAAAATATTTCATCGGCGTGCTCGATCCGTGCGCATCGATCGAGTTCACGCGCGGATGCCCGTGGGATTGCTCGTTTTGCAGCGCGTGGACCTTTTACGGGCGCAGCTACCGCGCGTGCGCTCCCGAAGCCGCTGCCGAAGACATGGCATCGATCCGCGAGCCCAACGTCTTCATCGTCGATGACGTTGCGTTCATCCATCCGGAGCACGGGTTTGCGATCGGCCGCGAAATCGAGAAGCGCAAAATCAAAAAACAATACTATCTCGAAACCCGCGCCGACGTGCTCTGCCGCAACAAGGAAGTCTTCCAGTACTGGCGCAAGCTCGGACTGGAATACATGTTCCTTGGCCTGGAGGCGATCGACGAGGAGGGCCTCAAGCTCCATCGCAAGCGCTCCTCGATGGGAATCAACTTCAAGGCGCTCGAGGTTGCGCGCGAGATCGGCGTGACGGTCGCGATCAACCTGATCGCCGATCCCTCATGGGACGAGCGGCGCTTCGAGATCGTCCGCGAATGGGCGATCAGCATCCCGGAAATCGTCCACCTGACGGTCGCCACGCCGTACCCCGGCACGGAGCTTTGGTTCACCGAGTCGCGCAAGCTCACGACGCTCGACTACCGGCTGTTCGACATCCAGCACGCCGTGCTGCCGACCAGGCTGCCGCTGGAAAAGTTCTACCAGGAGCTGGTCAAGACGCAGGACGTGCTCAATCGCAAGCATCTGGGATGGCAGGCGCTCAAGGAAGTCGCGTCGATTGCGGGCAAGCTCGTGCTAAAGGGTCAGACCAACTTCGTGCGGATGCTCTGGAAGTTCAACAGCGTGTACAACCCCGAGCGCCAGTATCGCGAGCATTTCAAGGAAGTGAAGTACGCGATGAGGCCGCCCGCGATGCATGCCACGAGCCGTCCAGACGCATCGGTGCTCTATATTCATTCGCCCGCGAAATCCGTCCACGCGCCCGATGGCGCGGCATCGCCGACCGATGGCGCGCCGTCCCCCGCCGGCCGCTGACCGCGGCATCCCGCTAGCGCGGCGTTGACAGGCTATCCCAAATCTGGGATAGTGCGGCGGTGGTGATCCCGCAATCCAAGCCCATGCGTTGGATCGGGAGCACGCTCGACGATCTCCGCAAGTTTCCGGACGAAGTGAAGGAGGTTATCGGACATGCGCTCCGGGCGGCACAGCTGGGCGGCAAGCATCAGAATGCCAGACCGCTCAGGGGCTTTCACGGAGCCGGGGTCCTGGAGGTTATCGACGACTTTGATGGCGACACGTATCGGGCCGTTTACACGATTCGGTTTGCTGGCGTCGTCTATGGGTTGCACGCCTTCCAAAAGAAGTCGAAGAAAGGAATCGAGACTCCCAAGAGCGACATCGACCTGGTGAAGCAACGCCTCAAAGTTGCTGCAGAGGATTACAAGGCAATCAGAAGAGGGTGAAAGTTGTGAAGCTCGTAACTAAGGGCAGCGATAATGTGTTCCGCGATTTGGGTTTGCCAGATGCGGACGTGCTTCAGGCAAAATCCGATCTCGTGCATCGGATCGCCGCGATCATCGAGGCGCGGAAGCTGACTCAAAAAGAGGCCGCGCGAATCCTCGGAGTGAGTCAGCCCAAAGTCTCCGCGTTGCTTCACGGGCAGCTCTCGGGCTTTTCGCTGGAGCGGATCGCGCGCTTTTTGAAGGCGCTCGATTGCCGGATCGAAATTAAGGTCTATCCCGCAGTCGGCCGGCGCCGCGCGATCCGTGTCGCGTAAGCTGGCGCCTTTTCGATATAGTGCCCGCTCGCGATGTGTTTGCGGCCTCAGAGGCCTAAAGCCGCATCGGCTCGTCGATGACGCGCCGCGGCGGACGCTCTCAGAGCGATCGATACCACTCCGCGATCGCGGCGCCGATCTCGTGCGGCGAATCCTCCTGGATGAAGTGCACGCCCTTGACGGTCACCTCGCGCTGATTCGGCCATTTCCGGCAGAACTCGCGCTGAGCGCCGGTCAGAATCGCGCCGGGGTCGGCGTTGATGAACAGTTTCGCAACCGGGCTCTTCGAGAGCCAGTCCGCGTACGCCTGCACGATCGCGACCACATCGGCCGGCTCCCCCTCCATGGGAATTTCGCGCGGCCAGGTAAGCGTCGGACGGCGCGACTCGCCCGGCGCGGCGAACGGCTTTCGATACACTGCCATCTCCGCGTCCGTGATCTTGCGAATCATGCTGCCCGGCAGAATCCGCTCGACGAAGACGTTTTTCTCGAGAATCATTTCCTCGCCGGCGGGGCTCCGAAGCGCCTTGAAGATGGGGACCGCGCTCTGCGACCACTCTGCCCAGATGACCGGCCGCACGATCGCCTCCATGTAAACGATTCCCCTTACCCGTTCGGGATGTCGATGGGCCCAGTGGAAGCCGAGCGCCGATCCCCAGTCGTGCACGACCAGCGTCACGTTCTTTGAAAGAGCGAGGCGTTCGAAGAACGCATCGAGATGCCGTGCGTGATCGACGAAACGATATGCGCCGCTCGTCGATGGCCCCGATGCGCCCATCCCGATGAGGTCCGGCGCGATGCATCGGGCAAGCGGCGCGACGTGCGGGATGATGTTGCGCCACAAGTAGGACGAGGTGGGATTCCCGTGCAGGAACACGACCGGGTCGCCGCTTCCCGTGTCGGCGTACGAAAACCAGGTGCCATCGATATCGACGCGTTTGCGCGGATGCGGATCGGCGGCGGAGATTGCCGTGTCGCTCATGATCGTTTCTCCCTGGAAATGATGAGTGGAGACATACGGCGGCGCTCGCCCGCGCGCAAGCGCCGCAGCATGAATTCTCGCGCCGATTCCGCCGCCGCGCGCGACTCGGAGCGATCGCATTTGCGCTTCGCGTCGACACCGGCGCAAGATCGGCGGAGTCGAGCGGGCGCGCGCTGGGCGCTGAGGAGATTTCCATGGCGGAACGAATGCGCAGTTTTTGGGGATGGGGCTACGAGGATCAGAGTCCGACTCCCGAACAGGTAAAGCGCATCGCCGAGCGGATGCAGAAGCGCTATAACCTGCCGCCGCTGGAAATCACTCCGCCGCCGACCGTCGAGGAGCTTAATTTGCGCGCGCCGCGCGTGTACCCGCCGGATTCGCTTCGCGAGCTCTGCTCCACGGCCGCCCGCGATCGCGCCGCGCACACCTACGGCAAAAGTTTTCGCGACCTGGTGCGCGCGTTTCGCCGGGATTACTCGAATGCGTTCGACGTCGTCGCGTTTCCGCGCAACGAGCAGGACCTGGTTCGAATCCTCGAATGGTGCGATGGCGCGAAGCTCGCCGCGACGCCATACGGGGGCGGCTCCAGCGTGGTGGGCGGCGTCGAGCCGCCCACCGGCGATCGCTGGCGCGGCACAGTTTCGATCGATCTCAAGTTTCTCGATCGCGTGCTGGAGGTCGATCGCGTTTCGCGCGCCGCGCGAATCCAGGCCGGGGTGCTCGGGCCATCGCTCGAGGACCAGCTTCGCCCGCACGGCTACACGATCCGGCATTTTCCGCAGTCCTTTGAGTTCTCATCGCTCGGTGGATGGATCGCGACCCGCTCGGGCGGCCATTTTGCCACGCTGTACACGCATATCGATGATTTCGTGGAGTCGCTGCGCGTGGTGACGCCGACCGGGATCGTCGAGTCGCGCCGACTGCCGGGCTCCGGCGCAGGGCCGAGCCCCGACCGGATGTTCATCGGCTCGGAAGGCACGCTCGGGATCATCACGGAGGCGTGGATGCGCCTGCAGGACCGGCCGACGTTCCGCGTGGGAGCATCGGTCCCATTTCCGGATTTCATCAAGGGTTCCGAAGCGGTGCGCGCAATCTCGCAGGCGGGCCTGTTCCCGGCAAACTGCCGCCTGCTCGATCCGGGCGAGGCGTTCAACGCGGGCGCGACGGAGAAGGACGAGGCCGTGCTCGTGCTCGCATTCGAATCCGCGGACCATCCGCTCGATGCGTGGATGAAGCGCGCGCTGGAATGTTGCGCCGATCACGGCGGCGTCGTGCCCAGGGAGGTGGCGACGCGCACCGATGCGGCGACGACTCACGAGGGCGCCGCCGGCGCATGGCGCAACGCGTTTCTGAGCGCCCCTTACCTGATGGGCGCGACGGCATCGATGGGGATGGTGGGCGACACGTTCGAGACCTCGATCACGTGGGATCGGTTTGCGGATTTTCACGCGCAGATGATGGAGTGCGCGCGCGATGCGCTGCGACGGGTGTGCGGAAATGGCACCGTCACCTGCCGATTCACGCACGTCTATCCCGACGGGCCTGCGCCCTATTACACGTTTTCAGGACCCGGGCGGCGCGGCTCGGAGCTGGAGCAATGGGACGAGATTAAGGCGGCGGTGTCGGACCGGCTCATCGAACTCGGCGGTACGATCACACACCATCATGCCGTCGGCCGCTTCCATCGCCCATGGTACGATCGCCAGCGTCCCGAGGGATTCGCGCGGGCGTTGAAGGCGGCCAAGCACGCGCTCGATCCGCGGGGGATACTCAATCCGGGCGTGCTAATCGATCCGGACTAGGTGGCGAATCCGCAGCCGCGCGCGATCAGTCGTCGATCCCGAGCCGCTTGCGCGCCGACTCGGTCATCATGCGCGGCGTCCACGGCGGGTCCCATACGAGTTCGACGGTCGCATCCTCGCATCCCGGAATGCCGAGCAGCTTCTCCTGGATGTCCTGGGTGATCGCCGCGCCCATGTGACATCCGGGCGCCGTGAGCGTCATCGTCACGTTCACCACTCCGCTCTTCAGGCTGACGCCGTACACGAGGCCAAGGTCAACGATATTGACGGGAATCTCCGGATCGAAGCATTCCCGGAGAACTTCATAGACAAGTTCTTCCGTGATGGCAGGGGAATTATCCATCGGGCAATCTCTAGTATATAACTGGCTGCAAGGGCGAGACAGCGGTTTTTTTGCGCCGGCGCGCGGCCGCTGATTCGGAGGTCAGGGATGCCCGACAAGGAAGAACTCTACGACGAGGCGATCGATTGCTACGCCGATGAGAAGTACGACGAGGCGATCGAACTCTACAAGAAGGCGCTCGAGCTCGACCCGAAGTACACCGACGCCATCCACGGGCTGGCGATGTGCTACCAGGCCAAGGGCGACCTGGACATGGCGATCGAGGTTACCCGCAGGCACATCGAGCAGGACCCCGAGGACATCCTTGCTCACACCAATCTCAGCATGTTCCTGCAGAAGAAGGGGATGATTCCGGAGGCCGAGGCCGCGGGCGCCGAGGCGCGACGGCTCGACTGGAAGCGGCAGCTTCGCGAGGCGAAACCGAAATCGTGAGGTGACGATGAAACTCAAGGACAAGGTGGTGCTAATCACGGGCGCGGGCTCGGGGATCGGGCGCGAGGTTGGACTGACGTTCGCGCGCGAGGGCGCGAAAGTCGGCGTGAACGACATTCGTCCCGAATCGGCTCAGAACGTGGCGACCGAGATCGAGCGCATCGGTGGCACCGCCCGCCCATTGGTCGCCGACGTGTCCAGCAGCGCGGCGGTCCGGAAAATGTTCGCCGATTTCATCGCGGCCTTCGGAACGATCGACATCCTGGTCAACAACGCCGGCATCGGCCGCACGAGCGATCGCACCGACATCGTCGCCGGTCTTCAGGACATGACGGATGCGGACTGGCACCTGATGATCGCGACGCATCTCTACTCGACGTTCTACTGCACCCGCGAGGCGCTCAAAGTGATGATCCCGAAGCGGTCGGGGCGCATCATCAACATGGGATCGGTCGCCGGGACGACGGGGCTCGCCGGCGCGGTCGCATACTCCGCCGCCAAGGGCGGGATCATCGCATTCACCAAGGCGCTCGCGCGGGAGGTCGTTCCCGCCGGCATCCTGGTCAACTGCATCGCGCCCGGATTCATCGACACGCCGATGACGGCGCCGATTCTGCCGGAGGTGCGCGCGCGGATCACCGCGTTCACGCCGATCGGGCATTTCGGCGAGCCGAGCGATATCGCCGCGGCGGCGCTTTATCTCGCATCCGACGATGCGAGGTTCATGGTCGGCCAGGTGCTGAGCCCCAACGGCGGGTACGTCATCTGAAAAGGCACGCGCGCCGTGGCGGAAACCCGGGCGCGCGTATCTGAAATCATGCTTCCACGCGCCGCGGGCGTACTTATCCCGCTCTTCTCGCTTCGCACGCGAAACGATCTGGGCCGCGGCGAGATTCTCGATCTCGCGCCGATGATCGATTTCGCCGTGCAGATGGGCCATCGCGTGATCCAGCTTCTTCCGCTCGATGAGGGCGCGCCCGATGAATTGAGCCCGTACAGCGCGATGAGCGTGTTCGCAATCGATCCGCTGTACGTCTCGGCGCACGCGCTGGCCGGCGTGGGGCGCGTGTCGCTTCGCCGGGCGCGAGAAACCGCCGGCAACGCGCGCATCGTGCCGAGAAGCCGCACGCGCCCGGTCAAGCTTGCGCTGCTCGAGCGCGCGTGGCGGGCGTTCGCGGCGCGTGCGAGCGCCGAGTCGAGATCGGAGTTCGATCGATTCATCGAGGCGAATCGCGGATGGGTCGACAGCTACGCGCTGTTTCGCGCGCTCAAGGAACGCTTCGATTGGGCGCATTGGGAGAGCTGGCCGAAGGATCTCGCCGGTCGCGAACCCGGCGCGATCGAGTCGGCGCGCCGGGAACTCGCCGATCCAATTCGGATGTACTCCTTCTGGCAGTTCCTGGCGCATCGGCAATGGACCGCGATGCGCGCGTATGCGGCCGAGCGCGGCGTGCTGCTCGGCGGCGACGTCGCATTTTCGCCCGCTCGCGACAGCGCGGAGGTGTGGGCCAACCAGGAACTGTTTGACTTCGCCCGCACGGTCGGCGCGCCGCCCGATGGGTTCAATCCGCGCGGCCAGCGATGGGGCTTGCCGCTGCCGCGCTGGGATGCGATGCGCGCGGACGGGTTCGCGCTTTGGCGCGCGCGGGCGCGCCGCGCCGCGGACTTATACGACCTCGTGCGCGTCGATCACGTGGTCGGGCTTTACCGCACGTTCTCCTTCGGCGCCGATCCGGGTGCTCCGGGCGCATACACGCCCGAGAACGAGGGCGACCAGAGAGGGCAGGGCGAGGCGATCATGCGCGCGTTGATCGAGGCCGCGCATCCCACTGCGATCGTCGCCGAAGACCTCGGGACCGTGCCGCCGTGGGTCCGCGAATCGCTCACCGGCCTGGGCGTGCCGGGGTACAAGGTGATGCAGTGGGAGAGGCACGACTGGGGCGGACCCAACGAGCGCTTCTTGAGCCCCTCCGAGTATCCCGTGCTGTCGCTTGCGACCACCGGCACCCACGATACCGAGACGCTTACCCGATGGTGGCGCGATCAGCCCGAGACCGAGCGGACGAAAATCCTCCGCGCGCTGAATCTCGAGGGCCGCATAAGCCTGCGAAGACCGCTGGATGAGGCCGCGATCGATCAAATCCTCGAGGCGCTCTACGCATCGCCATCGCTGCTGGTGATTCTGCCCATCCAGGATTTGTTCGGGTGGAGCGCGCGGATCAATCGGCCCGGCACGATCGAGGACTCCAACTGGACATACCGGCTGCCGCTCGCGTTCGACCGGCTGAGCGCGAATCCGTGGATCAAATCGCGGCTTGCAAAGTTGCGCGCGATCGCGGTGCGGACCGGCCGCTTCGCGATCTAGCAGTTGGTGAGAAAACCCTAATCACCGCAGTTCGACCGCGGCGCGATCGCACCATCCTGCCAGGCGGCGCTAGCCCGTGCGCAACGAATCGCTCACGCCGATACGGGCGGCGCGCCAGGCCGGAAGCAGGCCGCCGAGGACCCCGATAGTCGCGGCCGCCACGAGGCCGGCGAGGAATGCCGGCGGGGCGAACCTGAAGGAGAAGATGAACAGCTCCACGTTCATGATGCGGCTTCGCAGTCCGGTCGCTATCGCGACGATCACGCCGAGCATCTCGCCGGCAACACCGCCGGCAAGCGCAAGCGCTAGGCTCTCGATCGCGAAGCTTGCCAGGATGTCCCCGCGGCTGAAGCCGAGCGCGCGCAGGACGCCGATCTCGCGCGTGCGGCGCGCCACCGCCGCGTACATCGTGTTCATTCCGCCGAACGCCGCGCCGATCCCGAGAATTGCCGCGATGAGCATTCCCAGGTTGCGCATCTGGTCTGCAAGGCGCGATTGCCGGCCATAGAAATCCGGCTCCGAAATCGCATCGAGGTTGAGCCTCGAATCGCGTGTAAGCACCGCCGCAAACGGATCATACATCCCGGGCCTGAGCGCGACGTGAAGCGATGAGAACGCGCTGCCGAAATGTACGTCCTGCGCGAGCAGGTCGAGGTCGGACCATACCTCGGACTCGCGCGCGCTGCCGCGATCGGAAAAGATCCCCACGATCGTCCATTCGCGCCGCCCGAAGTGAATCGTGTGGCCCGGCGCAAGCCAGGAAAACCGCGCCGCAAGCAGCCGTCCCACGATCAGCTCCGGCCTGCCTTTGACGGGCAGGCGCCCGGAATCGATCTTGATTCCGGAATGCACCATGTACGCGATCGGATAGACGCCGCGCAGATAGGTGAAACTGCTCTCTTCAAGCCGTCCGTCGGGTGTGGGGTTGAACGCGGTTACCATCTCGGGCGAAACCAGCGGCATTCCCGCGCTATCGCGCGCGGCCTCGGCGCGCTCCCGGATGATCTCGTACTGCTCGCGCGTAACATAGCTCCAGGGCTCGGTGGTGACGCCGCGGCTCAGCACGACCCAGTTTCCGCGCGCGCCCGCCCGGGCCATCGTCGCGCGCAGGCCCGCCACCAGCCCGAGCAGGATGAACATCGTCATCACGACCAGCGCCACGCCGAGCGCGGTCATCAGCGAGGTGGTCCGCCGCACCATCAGGCTGCGAAGGTTGTAGCGAACGGGAATCATGGACTCGAACTTTTCCGCCTCGCAGCCCGGGTCACACCGGCCTCGCGCAAATCATGACGAGCGGCTCCTGCTTAAGCGGGCGAAGCCGCGTCAGCTTGAAGCCTGCCTGGCCGAGCAATGTGCGGTAGTCTTTTTCGGTGCGCACGATGCTGCCCTGTACGGCGTGTGCGGCCACCGCGATCACCGCGGCGGTGGGGGACGGCGGGCGTCCATCCGGGAATGACTGGTCGATAATCACCAACTCGGTCCGATCGCCCATCGCGCGGCGGCAATTTCCGAGCAACGCCCGCGCACGATCATCGTCCCAGTTCACGACCACCGAGGACAACAGGTAGATGTCGCCGCGTGCGGGCACCGACTCGAAGAAGTTTCCCGCGACCAGCTCGCATCGATCCGCGAGCCCCTGTTGCGCGATATATTTCCGCGCGCCTTCGATCGCGCGGGGCGAATCGAACAGCACGGCGCGCAGGCCGGGATAGGCCTTGAGCAGGAGCGCGGTAAGGGCGCCGTATCCGCCGCCGACATCGACGATCGTGGAGGCGCGCGAGAAATCGTACGCGTTCGGAACGTCGGCGTAACGGTTGGCGGCACTCAAGCTCATCACTTCGTTGAAGCGCGCCGCAGTTTCCCGGTTGCGCGCGAGGTAATCGTAAAAGGACGCGCCGAACACGTGGTTGAAGGCGGGCTCGCCCGTCTTGATTGTGTGCAGCAGTTCGCTCGAACAGCGAAAGTATTCCTCGCCGAGCAGGAGCACCTGCGATCGCCATCCCGGGTAAGACCTGAGCAGCGACCCCATCGGGCGCAGGCGCAAGCGGCCGCCGCCGTCCTGCGCAAACGCGTCGAGAGCCACCATCGCGCGCATCAGCCCCGCAAGCGCCCGGGGATGGCTTTCTGTCGCGCGGGCGAGCTGCGCGACGGTTTTGGGACCGCGAGCGAGCAGGTCCGGAATCCCAAGCCGGGCTGCCACGTAGAATATCTGGTTCACGAAGTTCCCGACCATCAGGCTGCTCAGCCGGTTTCTCGCCTCGGCGATGTCGGCCGGGCTGCCCTCGCCCGTGCGATTGTCCGCCTTCGGATTGCCTGCGGCGGCGCTGCTTGCGTGTCTTGCCGGACGGAGAGTCCGCCGGCGATTTTTCTTCACATTCGGGTCTGGTCTGTGCGCCATCATCGCGTGCCCGCTCAACTTCCTGCTTGGATGTTTGTCTGATTCCCGGTGCTGTCGAGGCTTGGGGCCTGGCCCTGCGGCGGCGCTAGCAGGCTGGCGATAAATGACAGCCTGCTCCCCCTCTCTTATCTCCCCCGGAAAGGACCGGGGGAGAAGATAGCGGAAAGCAGCCATCTCTTACGCAGGCTGTTGAGACCACGGGGCGGCCGAACTGCGAGGCTCTTGCTTTTCTCAACATCCTGCTAAACGACCGTCCCGAATACGTCGGCCACAGGTATGCGAAGCGCGCCGATCACGGGTGCGAGCGCGCTTAAGATGCTGACCCCGATTGCGATTGCGGCGGCTTCCAGAGCCACGGCCGGTGTCACCCACAGCGCGGTCATCCCGCCGAGCGGCCCAAGCGTCACTCCGCTCCAGAACAGACACCACGCCCCGAGCGCTCCGGCAGCGCCGCCGGCAAGCCCGATCGCGCTGCATTCGCCGAACAGCAATGCCGCGATTGTTCCTCGGCCAAACCCGAGCGTGCGCATCACCGCCACTTCGTTCAACCTCTCCCGCACCATCATCGCGGTCGAGTTCGCCGCGATCATCAAAACCGTCAGCGCCACGACCGCACACAGGCCGAGCACGATACCGCGCACGTTTCCGAGCAGCGACAGGCCGCCCGCCAGCGCGTCGCTCTCGGTGAGGGTGCGGGTTTCGAAATCCGAATTGCGGAACGTATCGTCGATCGTACGGATTACCGTGCTGAGATGCTCGGCCCTGTCCACGCGCACGATGAGGTTCCACGCAAGATCGGCGTTCGGATAGCCGACCGCCTTGCGCGTCTCCTCGAGGTAGTCGCGCCGGAACGCGAATACGTTGGGGTAACGCCGCGATGGCATCTCGCCGAGCAACACGAAGCTCAACCGGAGATGATCGGCGCCCACCCCGCGAAGTATCACCTCCTGCCCCGGCTTCCAATGGTACTTTCTCATCAGGACCGATCCTGCGAACGCCCCACGCCGTTCGCGTTCGAAGGCGCGCTCCGCATCCCCTGACAGGTCGTAGTCGGGAAAGACGGAGCCGATCTCAAGGCCCTCGCCCACCGCGAGGATCGAGTCGCTCGCATCGCGGTACGTGGCGGGCCATCCCGCGACCGCGACGCAGGCGACCGTGCCGGGAATTTCGCGCACCTGATCGCAGTAGCGCGCGGGCAATCCGTAAAGCGGAAGGCTCTTGTTCACGACGATCAGGCGCAGCGTCGCGGACGCATCGCTGACGATGCGGTCCATCGAGCCCGGCACCGATATGAGGACCACGTAAATGAACGTGGCCAGCGCGATCGTGAGCGCCGTCAAAACGCTTCTCCGCAGATTGCGGCGAAGGTTACGCTCGATAAGTTTGAGCAGGTACACTAAAGTTCCTACCGGTGCGGAAGGCTTATATTTGCCTCACGTCCGCACAGGCCGCGCGCCGCGGCTGGCTCTCCGCGAAGTCGTTCCCTCGGCGGCCGATTCGGGCTCGATCATCGGATGTGGTGACTTCAGGTCAAGTACCCCCGCCCGCCATCCCGTAATACTCTACCCGAGCCGCGCCTTTTTCAATTCCATAGCGAGACTGTAAAGATGATTGCGGGCTTCACCGGCGGGTGAGGTTTGCGCGGGCGCTCGGCCGCGCGATTCCGACCCGCCTGGTTGCCGGACGACCAATGGAGGGGGGAACGCAACCGACAAGACCGCCAAGCGGTCCGCGCGGCGGGGCCGTCGCGCGCGCGCAGGTGCTCTCCGCGATGAGCCGGCCCGGCGCGGTGGCGGTGTGCGCGTTCGGCCTCTTCTACCTTGGCGATATTCTCATCCATCTTCCCGGCGCGTCGCATCGGGGTGATTTCAGTGCCTATTACCTTTCCGGATTGGCCATTCGCCTCGGATTGAATCCCTACGCGGTGAGCCTCAACCGGCTGGCCGGCCAATTCGGTTTCACGCCCCTGCCGTTCGATCACCCGGCCGATACGCCCACGATGAATCTCGCGTTTGCGCTGCTGTCGTGGCTCAGGCCGGAATCGGCGTATCGAGTCTGGTTCGGAATCGAGCTTGCGGCCCTGTTCGGGGCCTTGGCCATCATGTTCCGCTCGACGGGCCGGCAAGGGAGGGGAGTCGAGATTGCCCTGGGCGTCTTCGCGCTCGCCTTTACTCCGCTGGCGGACAATTTCCGATGGGCGCAAAGCCAGACGATCGTGCTGCTCGGGCTCGCGATGGTATTTGCGTTCGTGCGAGAGGGCCGCGATGCGCCCGCCGGGATCGCGCTCGGCGTGCTCGGTCTTCTGCGCGTTTATCCGCTCGTGATGGGCGGATACTTGCTGGCTCGGGGCCGATGGCGGTCGCTCGCATGGATGGCGGCAACGATCGCGGCCGGGGGCGCGGCGACGGCTGCAATTGTCGGGACTGACGCGTTGCGCAATTACATCGGCGTGCTGGGGTTGGCGGGCGGCTCGCAGTGGCTCTCGCTCGACCCGAGACTTTACTTTGGCGGCGCGAACTTCTCCCTAAGTGCGTTCATCGCGCGCCCGATCGAAGCCATCTTCGGCGACGGCGCGGCCGCGCGCGCCGCGATCTTCCATCGGGGATTCATCGCGATGGCCGACGTCGCGATTGTTGCCTGCGCGTTCCGTGCAACCAGAGCGGGCGATGACGATGACGGCCGCGCGTTTTCGCTGTGGGTTGTCACGATGTTGATCTTGAGTCCGATCGTATGGGCGCATTACCTCGCGGTGCTGCTGCTGCCGTTCGCGCAGATCGCGCTTGCAGCGTTGAATGGCAGGGTCACGGCTGGAACCTGGTCATGGGCGATGACATCGTGGTGCGCGATCGTGCTGGCGACGCCGATCATGGCGGATTTCGCGCTCGCATTTTCTTACGCGGACTGGCGCGTGGCCGCGCTCTCCGAGGCCGGGTTCATCGGTCTTTTCGCGGCGTGGATCGCGGCGTGGCGCTTCGCAACCGAAACCTCGTCGGGGCGCGCCGCGCAGTGAGCGCCTCCGTCCTCAGCGCGAGATGCGGCTTTTGGGCATCATAAGCCAGGGCGGCCCGAGGTTTGGCGCAAGTTGGTAGTTCTCTTCGATTGCGCTTCGCAGTGCGGGCCAAAACAGCGCGCGCCCGCGAAATTTGCGATCGAGCATCTCGCGATCAAGTGCGAACGCGCCGATTTCTCGCGCGCGTATCGATGCGACCAGGGCGGTGTCGTCGAACGTCCCCATCGTCTTCATCGCGCCGAGAATCATCAGGTCAATCCACTGGACGTTGTCGCGCGTATCGACCAGCGACAGCTCCGCCTCGTCGGTCAGCACGGTCGCGTCGATCGAGTGAAGAAGGCTGAGCCCGCGCGGGTCCCAGCGCGAGTACTGGCGCGTCTCGCATCGAAGCGCCGGACGGAAGATGGCGCCGAGATCGACCGCGCGCGCATCGCCGGCCAGCAGAAATCCCGCTGACAGGACGAGTCCGATTGCGAGCCCGGCCGCCGCCTGCTTAAGCGCGCCGAACGCCTCGGCCCGCTGGATCGCCCAATCGAGCTCGGATGCCGCGACGATCGCGAGCGCGGCGATCGTCGGCAGAAAGTAGTACGCGTTACTGCCCCATCGCAGGCACGACGCCGAGTCTTGCAGCAGCGCAGCACCAAGAAAGCACAACCCGAGCCGATCGATCGCGCGCCGCCTCAGCATCGCGCGCCCCGCCAGTATCACCAACCCCGCGTCGGCTCCCACCGCCACCGCAAAGAACAGCGCGAGCGCGGACGGATCCAGTTTCGCAACTCGAATCGCCGTGAAGGTGTTGAGCCAGTACCAGGGATAAATCTCCGCCAGGATCGCGGCTGCGGCCACGACGATAGCGAGCCACGCCGCGCCCAGGGCGATCGCGCGCCGCCGCTCGCCCGACATCCAGCAGAACAGGACGGCCGCGGCGATCCCGGCCGCCTGGCCCTGCTTGATGAAGAAGCCCGCAACGAACAGCGCGACGGCGGGCGCGCTCAACCCTGCGCCGAATGCCCAGATTCCCCAAAGCTCGCACGCAAGCGCGGGAAGATCGACGCGAAACTCGAACCCCCACCTCTGAACCAGCGGCGACAGCACAAAGGCTAGCGCCGCGATCGCCGCTGCGGCCGCGCCGGCTCCGCCCCTGCGCGCAAGCTTGAAGATCGCCGCCGTGACCGCAAGCGTGGAGAGGATTGTCGCTGCGCGGCCCGCTTCGAGCGCCGCCATCGGGCCCGTCCCGACAAGCGGCGCGATCCGCGCGATCAGCCAGGGGATTACCGGCCCGTACACGAGCGGGATGAACGGCGGGAGGCGGAAATCGCGATAGAGCGCTCCGCCCCGCACAACCATCGCGAGATAAACCGCGAGCTGCGCCGGCCCGTAATCCCACACGACCGGCGCGCCGACCCGGCAAATCCATCCCTGTAAGGTGCGAATCGCGAACAGGCCCATTGCGGCCAGCGTCACCGCAACGGTGACCGTTGGACGTCCGGCGGAAATGCCCGGCTTGGGCCGATAGCCGGGGATCACTTGATAACTGGCAGGTTTGGGGTGATCGTTGGCAGAATCAAAAGGCGCTTTGACCGAAACGGCGATCGCATGAAATCTACGAGAACCGGCGGCGGCCCGCAACATCGCGAACCGCGCGCCGAGCGCGGCTCACCGGCGCGCGCTCCGCTTAAATTCGCGCTGGCCGCGGCGGCCGCGCTATGGCTTGCGGGATGCGCGACCGCATCGAAGCCGCCGGCCGGAGCGCCGACGCCTGCCGAGGAGCCAAAATCGTCGGTCTCGGTGATGACCGCCAATTCCCCGTATGCGATCACGTCGGGGCTCGACGGCGGCTTGT
Source organism: Binataceae bacterium (SeqCode) (assembly GCA_035626155.1). GTDB lineage: Bacteria > Desulfobacterota > Binatia > Binatales > Binataceae > DASPOF01. The sequence continues at coordinate 24,841 of DASPOF010000163.1, read as the reverse complement.
GGTTCGCCGAATACCAACACCCGCACGTCGCCAGGATCAGCACGTACGGACTGGTGAGACGGTATGAGATCGACCCGGATGGGTTCGCGGAGCGGCTTTGCGCCGGGCCAGACGGCGCGATCTGGTTCACCGACCCAGTCGAAAACCGCATCGGGCGGCTCGCATCCGATGAGAAGCTTGCCTACGTAAAGCTTCCCAACGACAAGAGCGGACCGACCGGGATTACCTCGGGCCCCGACGGCAATCTCTGGTTTGCCGAGCACGCCGGCGACCGTATCGGGCGGCTCAGCCCGACCGGCACGCTCACCGAGTTCAGCTTGCCAAAGGGGGCCGGGCCCGGCGAGATCGTCACCGGGAGCGACGGCAATCTCTGGTTCGCCGAGGACAAGGGCAACCGCATCGGCCGCATCGCGCCTGAGGGCGATATCAAGGAATTCGCGATTCAGACTCCCGGCGCAACGCCGGGCGGCATCACCGCGGGTCCCGACCGCAACGTGTGGTTCACCGAGCTTGCTACTGACAAGGTCGGCAAGATCACGCCCGACGGCGCGATCACTGAGTATCCGGTGCCCGAGAAGGGCGTGCCGCTCAGTATCGCGGTCGGCTCGGATGGCAATCTGTGGGTCACGATGGCGCGCAGCCGTCTGATAGTGCGTGTCTCAACCGAGGGAAACTTTTCCGTTTTTCGCGCGGGCGAAACGACCGTGCCGGGATTCATCACCGCGGGAAGCGACGGAAATCTGTGGTTCACTGAGCCCAACGGAAAGATTGCCAAACTCTCGACCTCGGGCGCGCTCACCGAGTACGTAGTTTCGAAGCCGTACGGCGACTGATGCGCCGTGGGGCGGTGGTGCGAGCCGCTTTCGCGCCGCATCGGCGGGCCCGTGGTGTCGCTATTGAGTTGGCCGAGTTTTGCGCTATAAGCCCCAAGGGGACGGGACCGAATGCGCGATCGGGGCGATGATGCAACGGTGACCTCGCGCGGCGCGCCAGGATATAGCGCTTAGGGAACCAAAACCATAACAGTTTGGATTCCGGCATTTTTGCCGCAAGGGAGATTGTGAACCATGGGTAAGCTCGACGGGAAAGTAGCAGCGATCACCGGCGCGGGACGCGGGATCGGCCGCGGAATCGCCAAGACGTTCGCCGCGCAGGGTGCCGCGGTAGTGGTCAACGACCTCGGAGTCACAGTTGCTGGCCAGCAGGAGACCACATCGCCGGCCGACGATGTCGTTAAGGAAATCAAAGCCGCAGGCGGCGCGGCCGTCACCAATCACATGGACATCGCGACGGTCGCGGGCGGCGAGGGCCTCATCAATCAGGCGATTAAGGAATTCGGCAAGCTCGATATCCTGGTCAATGTGGCCGGCATCCTGCGCGACCGCATGATCTTCAACATGACCGAGGAAGAATGGGATGCCGTCATCAAGGTCCACCTCAAGGGCCATTACTGCACCATACGTCCGGCATCGGCGTATATGCGCGAGCGCAAGTACGGCCGCATCATCAATTTCTCGTCCGGCTCCGCGCTTGGCGCCCCCGGCCAGCCCAACTATGCCGCGGCGAAGGCGGGAATCCTCGGGCTGACCTGGAGTTCGGCCAACGCGCTTGCGAAATACAACATCACCGTCAACGCGATTCTGCCCGGCGCAGCGACCCGCATGACCGACACGGTTCCGGCCGGCCGGATGCCGCAGGCGGGTGGGGTACGGCTTGCCAGCGAGGAGGCCGAGGGAACGGCGCGCGATCCCATCAACGTAGCGCCGATTGTGGTTTATCTCGCCAGCGATGACGCAGCCAACGTGACCGGGCAGGCTTTCGGGGCGTCGGGCTATCGAATCGTCCGCTACAGCCACATCATTCCCGAGCGGACCATCTTCAACAGCGGTCCGTGGGACATCGATAAGCTCTTCGAGGATATCAAGGGCACGCTGTTGACCGACCTCCAGGCGCCGCGGATGGCGTAGCCGCGCGCTTCAATCAGTAGCGTCTGCTCCCCGCTTGCCGGCGGCACGAAATTGGCGGCTGGCGAGAGGGGCAAACGGGACGCCGGGTGAGGGAGACGCGCTCGTGAGGGCACCCAACTCCCTCGCCCGGCGATACGTTAGCAAAGCGCGCCGAGACACGGGCAGAAAATCACATGCCCGTTCACGCCGTCTTGACGGAGCTTTCCTTCATTGCCCCGACTTCTTCCCGAATCGCCTGGCGCACCACCTTTTCGAGGCGGGCACCCCGGATGTATTCGCGCAGCGCGTCGTTGATCAACGTCTGGTAGTTGCCGCCGCCCGCACGATCCACAATGTCTTGAAAATGCTCGATCACGTCGTTGTCGAGCCGAATCGTGATTCGAGTCTTTCCCGGAGTCGGGGGGACAGCCGGGCCTCTTTGCGCCTTGCTGAAATCGTATTGCCTTTTCATCGGTGTTTTCTCTCGTACTGTGATTGCTCCGGCCGAGTGGCTTTGCGGGCCGAAATGATTCGGATTCGATCCTCGCGAGTTACGTAAGCCACGACGAGAATTCTTTCCATAGAGCCCATGCCGATACCCACGAAACGGCAGCCTCTCCACCCGTGCATATTTGTACACCAAAATAAGCCCGAGATCGAGCCGGCCCCTTTACGCTTGGGTTTCGCCCGCCCGTTCATCCGGCGGGGAAGATAAAAGCGCGGACCACATACAAGCCCGCCGTCTACAATCTCCTGCTTGTCCGTTCCGGAAGCGGTCTCTATCCTTCGAGTCTCAGTGGTGACTCATCTCATGGCCGACTGGGATCCGGAACTCTACAATCGTTTCAGGCGCTACCGGGCCGAACCGGTGAATCACATCCTCGCGCGGCTATCGCTGAGTGAGGACGAGGAGATAGCCGACCTTGGATGCGGCAGCGGCGAGAACGCGCTTGAGCTTGCGCGACGGACCGCGCATGGCCACGTTCGCGGCATCGACGGTTCGCCTGCGATGATCGATGCGGCGCGCGCTCTGCTCTCGCGCCAGAGCGATGACCTCAGGCAGCGCGTCTCGTTCGAGCTGGGCGACGTGGCGAAGTTCGCGGCGCAGCGCGAATTCACGCTCATCTTCTCGAACGCGCTCTTTCATTGGATTGAAAATCGCCGCGCCCTGTTCGCGGCGTGTTTTACCGCGCTTAGGCCGGGCGGGCGGATCGTCGTTCAGATGCCATCCAATGAGAGCGAGACCGGGAAGGCCCAGCTTGCTGCGCTCGCGCGCGAAGAGCCGTGGGCGAGCCTCCTCGGCGGACTAAACCAGGCTTTTGCCGATGATCCGCCCGAGCATTACGCGCGGATGCTTGCCGAGATCGGCTACGACGCGATCGACTGTTATCATCACACGTTCCAACACCCGATGGATCGAGCGGCCGACGTCGCCGAATGGTACCGCGCCACCGGGCTCAAGCCTTTCCTGGATCGGCTGCCGGCCGATCGGCACGAGGCCTTCCTGGACGAATATCGGCGGCGCCTGGAGCGCGCGTACGGCACCACCGGCAGGATTATCTTCCCGTTCCGCCGCCTCTTCATCTGGGCCTGCCGGCCGCGCGACTAGGATGGCGCGGCGCGGACCCATCACGGCCCTGATCGCTCACGGCGGCGCGGGCGCGCGCTGTCCCGCAGCCGAGCGCGGGGAGCGCCGGGACGGCCTTGTCGATGCGGTCCGGCGCGGCGCGGCGATGCTTCGCGATGGCGCAAGCGCGCTCGATGCCGTGGTAGCGACCGTCGCTGCGCTGGAGGACTATCCCCTGTTCAATGCGGGCCGCGGCTCGCTTTTGACCAATGCCGGAACGGTCGAGATGGACGCCTCGGTAATGATCGCGTCGCCATCGGGCGCGCCGATGATTCCCGCGTGGCAATTGCGCCGCGACGGCATCCGCCCTCCCGCCCGCGAGGTCCTGCTGTCGGCGGGCGGGGTTGCCGGGGTCAGCCGCGTGCGCAACCCCGTCGTGCTCGCGCGAGCCGTGATGGAGAAGACGCCGCACGTGCTGATGGCTGGCGCGGGGGCTGAGCGATTCGCAAAGCGCGCGGGAATCGAGCTGTGCCGCCCGGCGGAATTGATAACCAGCCGCGCGCGCGAACGCTGGCTCGCTCGCCAGCGAGGCGCCGACAGCGCGCAACCGGACGCCGCCGCGGAGCACGGTACGGTAGGCGCCGTCGCAATCGACTCGCGCGGAGCGCTCGCTGCTGCGACATCGACGGGCGGCGTGCCAGGCAAGATCGCAGGCCGCGTTGGCGACTCCGCGATAATCGGGGCCGGGACGTTCGCAAGCGCGCCGGGGGCCGCTTCGGCGACCGGGCACGGCGAGACGATCATCATGGCGGCGCTCTGCCGAGAGGCGGTGATGGCGTTGGAGAACGGTTCGCCGCAAGCGGTTGCGCGGCGCGCAATTGCAGAGCTGGTCGCGCCTGCCGGCTCGCAGGCAGGAATTATCATCGTCGATCGCCGCGGGCGCTTCGGCTTTGCCCATAACGCGCCATCGATGGAGGTCGCGGCGTTCGACCGGACCTCGGGAATCCGCCATATGTGGCTGGCGCCGATCGCATCCGCGAAATCACGGTGAACGATTCCGCCAGCGAAGCATCGTCGAATCTGACACCTCGTCGCACCGCCGCCCTCGGTTGGGGCGCGCTCGCGATCGCGGCCGCGGTGGCGCTCGCGGTTCTCGCGCAGGGAATCACCGCGCCGTTCGTCAAGGACGCGGAGCCGCAATCCGCCGAGTGGATCGCGAGCGTCGCGCGCGACGGCCACTGGCTGATTCCCATCGACGATTACGGTGCGGTCGACCGCAAGCCGCCGCTCTTTTACTGGATGTCGGCGATCGTGGCGCGCGCGAGCGGCGGCGCGGTGGATGAGGTCCGCGCGCGCGTGGTCTCGCTCGCGGCGGGTGCGGCGCTCGCGGTCGCAATTCTCGCGTGGACCGCGGCTGAGATCGGGGTGGCCGAGGGATGGCTTGCGTTCCTGTTCATCCTCGGCATCTACGGCTACTCATCGCGGGCAACCGTCGCGCTGACCGACATGCTGCTGACGTTTCTGGTATTCGCCACGCTTGCGATTCTGTATCCGCAACTCGAGCGCGGCGGTTCCTTGCGGCGCGCGGCAGCGGCAGGCCTCGTACTCGGACTCGCGGTGCTGACCAAGGGTCCGGTCGCGGTCGTGCTCGTGGCGCTCTCGCTCGCAATTTATCTGCTGCTTCAGCGCAGGAATCCGCTGGGCGTGCTCGCGATGCGCTGGCCGTGGGTCACGGCCGCGGCGGCGGCCGCGCTTGCCGCGGTGTGGTACGTCCCCTGGATAGTGGCCGGCGGGCACCGTGTGATCGCGGTTTTCATCGACGAGAATTTCGGCCATTTCATGCCCGCGGCGATGGGCGGAACGGGGGAGGCGTCGCGGCCCGTCTGGTATCTCGTGCCGCGGCTGGCGGGCGGCGCGATGCCGCTGATTTTGCTGATCCCGGCCGCAGTCACGGCAATGGCGGGCGGGGCGATCGCGCCGGCAAAGCGCGCGCCGCTGCTCTACCAGGCGAGCCTTGCGATCGCGGTGATTCTGTTTTTCTCGGCGGCAAGCGCGAAGCGCGATGACTACATTCTGCCGGCGCTGCCCGCGATCGCGATTCTGGGCGCGTCGGTGTTCGCGCTCGAAACAGCCGCGATCGGTCCGGCGCATCGGTGGGCCGTATGGCTCCGCAATTTCGCGGCCGCGGTGATTGCCGGGGCGATGCTCGCCGGCGTCATCGGGGCGATCGCGATCGCGAGTGCGAAAGTCGCGCTGCCGATAAGGCTCCGATCGAGCGATGCGCTCTTTCTTGCGCGCTTTCTCGATGGGGTCGCGAAATTGCGGGCGCCGTACCTGATGATGGGCATTGTCGTTGTGCTGGGAGCGCTCGCGGCGTTCTTCGCGCTTGCCCGCCGCCGAGCGCTGTGGGCGGGGGCCGCGGTCGGCGTGCTGAGCCTCGCGGGAAGCCTATTTTTCAACGCGAGTCTCAGGCCCGAGCTCGCTCGCATGCGCACGGTCAAGGAATTCGCCCGCGCGATCCATGAGCGCGCCGGCGCATCGGCGGTGTACGCCGTGTCGGATTTGAGCTACGAACTCTCCTTTTACTACGGCGCGCGCGTGCCGCCGCTGACCGGCCCGCGGGCAAGCCCGCCGCCCGCCGCACAGCCGATTTTTGTTGTGGCCTACCCGCGCGAGGCTGCGAGCATCCCGGCCGAGTATCGCGGCCGGATGCGGCTCATCATGCGATCGGATCTGATCGGCGGCGAGGGCCCTCCCGCGCTATACGAGATCGCGCCCGCCGGTGGCGATGGCGGTTTGAACCCGCCCGGCGGAAGCGCTAGATAGGAATCGCGATGAACAGCGGCGACACAGCGGAGCGCATGCTCAGCATTCTGATACGCCTGTTCGTATCGGCGCTGCTGCCGGTGTGGGCGATCGTGACGATCGTGCTCGCAGTCCAATATCGCTCGTTCTGGTGGCTCGCGTGCGGCGTCGGGATAGGCGCAGCCGGGCTCCTGATGCTCGCTGGCAGCCCGATCATCGGCGTGTTCACGCGCGAGCGCTGAGCAAGCGCCCATCCAAGCATAACTCGGCAAATCTGAGTCTGAATCCCGCCGCCCGGCTGGCGCTGTCGCCTCGGTAACTGGTTTGCCCGCCCCGGTCCGGTGGGCTATTCTCCGATCAGGATGCCGATCTTCGAGTACGAATGCGCGCAGTGTGGGCGTGTGAGTTCGCACGTGGTGCTGAACAAGCGGCGCGAGCGAATCGCGTGCCCCGGATGCGGCTCGGCGAAGATGCGCCGCGTGATGTCGTCGTTCGCCGTCGTGGAGAGCGAGGCGTCGCGCCTTGAGAGCTTCGATACCTCGAAGCCGCGCGACGAGTCGTTCTATCGCGACTCGCGTAACATCGGTTTGTGGGCCAAGAAGCGCGCCAAGGAATTGGGCGCAGACCTGGGGCCGCAATTCGAATCGACCGTCGAAAAAGCGCGCAGCGGAAAGCTGCTCAAGGACGTGATTTAGCAGGATGTTGAGAAAAGCGATATTCGCGCGGTTCGACCGCGCTGCGGTCTCAACATCCTGCGTAAAAGATGGCTTCTTTCCTCCATCTTCTCCCCCGGTCTTTTCCGGGGGAGATAAGAAAGGGGGAGCAGGCTGTGATTTATCACCAGCCTGCGAGCGAGCCTCCCGTGAGTGACGAGCGTGAGTGACGAGAAGGACAGATTGGGCGAAAAGCTTCACGACGTCGAGGCCGCGCGCGAGGACCAGTGGGCGAAGAAGCGCGATAGCGAACTGCTCCAGAAGATGCGCGAAAAGCTTGCTGCCAGCGCCGTTTGCCCGAACTGCAAACGGGCGCTGGTCGCACGAGCCGAGAATGGGATCGGGATGCTCTCATGTCCCGGCGGCCACGGCGCATGGCTGGATGAGCCCACTCTCAAGGCCGTGCTCAAGGCGGCGAAATAACGCCGCGCGTCGTTTCTTAGTCCCTCGGCCGGTCGGCATCAGCGATTAGGATGACTTAATCGCCGAGGAGTCCGGCAAAAGGGCTGCTTCTTGACAGCGCGAGCCGGCCCAAGTACGTGAAGATGCGGTAACCAAGCCATGTATCTTCAGTTTGCAGTTCCGCTCGCATTGACCATCGTCGCGATCGGCCTGGTGGCTGGTCTGTTGGGCCTCCAGAAGCTGCTGTCCCCGAGCAATCCATTTGCGCGCAAGCTGATGCCCTACGAGTGCGGCGAGCCGCCCACCGGCCGCGCGTGGATAAACTTCAACGTCCGCTTCTACCTGATCGCGCTGATCTTCGTGATATTCGAGGTCGAGGTCGCCTTCGTGTATCCGATTGCGGCGGTCTACCTCGATTGGGTCAAGCAGGGGCATCGGCTCTATGCGTTGTCGGAGATTCTCATCTTCCTCATGATCCTTTTCGTCGGGCTTGTGTACGTGTGGGTCAAGCACGATCTCGAATGGGTCAAGAAGGTTCCGGAAACGGGGGGCTGAGGTCATTTGTATGTCGCTGCTCAATACGTTTCCCGAATACACGCTCACGACCAGGACCGATGAGCTTCTGAACTGGATGCGGAAGTCGAGCATCTGGTACATGCTGTTCGGCCTGGCGTGCTGCGCGATCGAGCTGATGCACACGGGTGGTCCGCGTGCGGATATCGACCGTTTCGGCGCAAGCCCGCGCGCATCGGCCCGCCAGTCGGACCTGATGATCATCGCAGGAACGCTGACGCTCAAGATGGCGTTGCGCACGCGGCTTTTGTACGACCAGATGCCCGATCCGAAGTATGTAATTTCGATGGGCTCCTGCTCGAATTGCGGCGGGCTGTTCCAGTTCGCCTATTCCGTGTGCGACGGCGTGGACAAGATTCTCCCGGTCGATGTGTACGTTCCGGGCTGTCCGCCGCGTCCCGAGGCGCTCACCGAGGGGCTGCTGAAGCTCCAGGAAAAGATGATGACCGAGCGCTGGCTGACGCGCTCCAACGGCGCGCGCGAAAAAGCGGCCTGAGGATGGAGCCGCTCAAGATATACGAGCTGGTCAAAGAGCGGTTCGGCGATCGCGTCCTCGAAATAGCCGACAAGAAGCCCGACCCGTTCTGTGTAATCGACCCGAAATCGATCGTGGAAGTCTGCCAATTCCTCCACGATGACCCGCAGACCGCGATCGACGCGCTGTCGAATGAAACCGGCGTGGACTACAAGGACCGCATCGAGGTCGTCTATCACCTGTTCTCATATCGCCATCGCCATACCGCGGTGCTGAAGGTCAAGCTGCCGCGCGAGAATCCGTCGGTTGCGACGCTCGAGAACATCTGGAAGTCCGCCAACTGGATGGAGCGCGAGATCTTCGACCTGATCGGCGTGAATTTCGAAGGCCACAGCGATCTCCGCCGCATCCTGATGCCCGAGGACTGGGAGGGGCATCCGCTGCGCAAGGACTTCGTCGAGCCGCTCGAGTACCACGGCATTTCAACCGTCCGCGAAAGCCCGATCGTGCGCCTGGAAGCCGGGAAAAAATGAGCACGCTGCACACCGAGGAAATGACGCTCAACATGGGGCCGCAGCATCCCTCGACCCACGGCGTGCTGCGCTTCATCCTGCGCGCCGATGGCGAAGTGATGCGCGAGGCGATCCCCGACGTCGGCTACCTCCATCGCTCGATCGAGAAGATTGCCGAGAAGGTCGGCTACCACGGCTTCATGCCCTACACGGATCGCGTGGACTACGTCTCCGCGATGTTCACGAACCAGGGCTGGGGCATGGCGTGCGAGAAGCTGGCGAAGATCGAAGTGCCGCGGCGCGGAGAGTACTGCCGCGTGATTGCGGCCGAGTTCAACCGGATCGCATCGCATCTCCTCTCCGCGGGCACGATGGGGATGGACATCGGCGCGTTTACGCCGTTCGTCCATGCGCTGCGCGAGCGCGAGATGATCAACGACCTGATCGAGGAGCTTTGCGGCGCGCGCCTGACGTTCAATTACATGCGGATCGGCGGCGTCGCGTGGGACCTCCCGCCGGGATGGCGCGAGAAGGCGCTCGCCTACCTCGACCATTTCGAACCCATCCTCGATGAGTTCAACCAACTGATTTCGTTCAACAAGATTTTCGTCGAGCGGCTCGCCAACATCGGCGTGATCACGGCCGAAGACGCGATCAATTACAACGTGGTCGGTCCCAATCTGCGCGCCTCCGGCGTCAAGTGGGACATCCGCAAGGACCTCCCGTATTCGGTCTATCCCGATTTCGAGTTCGACGTGCCGGTGGGGCAGGGCCAGTGGGGAACGCTCGGCGACTCGATGGACCGCTACATGGTGCGGATCCTCGAAATGAAGGAATCGGTAAAAATCCTGCGCCAGGCGCTGACCGCGATTCCCGCCGGCCCCGTGCTCGCCAAAGTGGTGCGCACCTTGAAGCCGGCCGCCGGCGAATGCCAAATTCGCGTCGAATCGGCCCGCGGCGACATGGGCTGGTACGTGGTGAGCGACGGCACCGGGTACCCGTACCGGGTGCGCGTGCGGACCGGGTCGTTCGCGGCGATGGGCCTCATCCCGAAGCTCAGCCGCGGACTGATGATCGCCGACCTGGTCGCGCTGATCGCGAGCCTCGACGTCATTGCGCCGGAGATCGATCGCTAATCGCTCATGCAGCAGCTCATCGAAAACATCATCGCCTCCGGGATACTGGGAAAGAATCCGCCGTACCAGATCGTAGCGGCGGTAGTGATATTGATCGCCTGCGCGGTAGTCATATTGGTAATCGCGCTGCCGTTTGCCGGCATCGTTACGTGGGCGGAGCGCCGGGTGTGGGCGCGAATCCAGTCGCGCATCGGCCCCAATCGCGTCGGGCCGCAGGGCTTCCTCCAGTGGCTCGCCGACGGGATCAAGCTCATCTGCAAGGAGGACATCGTTCCCGCCGACGCCGACCCGCACCTGTTCAAGTTCGCGCCGTTCCTGGTGATGCTCGCATGGATTCTGCCGTGGGCGGTGATGCCGTTTTCATCCGCGCTGATCCTCGCTGACCTCAATGTCGGCATTCTCTACATGACCGGGGTGACCGCGATAACCGTCGTCGGGATCCTGATGGCGGGATGGTCGTCGAACGACAAGTGGTCGCTTATCGGCGGGATCCGTTCCGCGGCGCAGATCGTGAGCTACGAAATTCCCGCGGGGCTTTCGATCTTCCCGGTGGTGATGATGACCGGGACGCTCTCGATGGAGGCGATAATCAGGGCGCAGGGCTGGGGGCCGCAGCACTGGTTCCTGTTCGCCAACCCGTTTTGCTTCATTGCCGCCTCCATCCTGTTCATTTCCGCGCTGGCCGAGGGCAATCGCACGCCGTTCGACCTGCCGGAGGCGGAGTCGGAGCTGGTCGCCGGATTCGCAACCGAGTACAGCGGGATGCGCTACTCGCTCTTCTTCATGGCGGAGTGGGGGAACCTGTACATAATCGGCGCGATCATGACGACCTTGTTCCTCGGCGGGTGGCAGGTCCCGCACGTAAGCTCCAGTCCGGTCGTGATGAACATCCTCCAGCTAATCGTTTTCAACGTGAAAGTGCTGTTCCTGGTGTTCGTCTCGATGTGGATTCGCGGCACGCTGCCGCGCATCCGAATCGATCAGTTGATGACGGTGTGCTGGAAGTACCTGGTGCCGATCTCATTTGTGAACCTGATCGGCACTGCGGTGTGGGTGGCGTTGTGGCCCGAGGGCAACGCCGCGGCGGGTTACCTGATGGCGGCGCTCGGCGCAGCAATCCTGGTGCTGTTCGTGCGCCGGGTGATTTACTATCTTAAACGGGCGCGAATGGAACTATATTTCCGTCCGAATATATAGGGTAAACGATGAGCGCGGCGGCTGAGTATTTCGAGAATATCAAGGAAACGGTCCGAACCGTCTTCGAGGGAATGGCGGTGACGGCATCGCACTTCGTGCGCAAGCCGTACACCGTGCAGTATCCCGACCGCATGCCGAGGCGCGTGCAGGACACGCTGCCGTTCCGGTATCGCGGGATTCTGGAAGTGGATCTCGAGATTTGCACCGGCTGCCTTGCGTGCGAGCGCGCCTGCCCGATCGATTGCATAGTCATCGCGTGCCAGAAGGATGCGGCAACCAAGATCCTCACTTTGGCGCAGTTCGACATCGACATCGCCAAGTGCATGTACTGCGGGCTGTGCAGCGAGGTGTGCCCGACCGGATCGATTCATCACACGAGCGAGTTCGAGGGCGCCGACTTCTCGCTCGAAAGCCTGATTCGCCGCTTCGTCACCGAGCCGATCGCGGCCTACAAGCCCAAGAAGGGCCCCGAGACAGATCCCCACATAGTGCCGCTTCTGGAGCGCGGCATGCGCCACGTGGACGACTACGCGGTGCCCGGCGGCGACAAGCCGGCGGAGGCAAAGACCGCATAACTGGCGCGCGCGCCGTTCGTGAAATGCGGAGTTGAATCGATGCTTGCCACGGTGATTTTCTATGCGATTGCCGCGTTGACGGTCGGCTCCGCGCTGATCGTCGCGTTCTCGCGCAATATCCTGTACTCGACGTTCTCGCTGCTCGGCGCGCTGATGGGCGTGGTCGGACTGTACGTGCTGCTGGCGGCGGACTTCGTCGCGATGGTGCAGTTGCTCGTTTACGTCGGCGGCATCCTGGTGCTCACGATTTTCGCGGTGATGCTCACCGCGGGAATCGCCGACGTGACCGTTTCCAACCGCGCGGTGGGTACGGTTCCGGGCCTGGTGACGGTCGCGATCGCGGGCGGGGTGATGCTGTACGCGATTACACGCACGCATTGGCATCAGGCGGCGCTCTCCGCGCCGGCCCCCACCACCTACGCGATCGGCAACGCGTTCCTGGGCGCGTACGTGCTGCCGTTCGAGGTCGCATCGCTGGTCCTGCTCGCGGCGCTCATCGGCGCGATCGTCATTTCGCGCCACGAAGCGGTGGAGTGAACCGGAAGAGCGGAGAGAAGAAATGGGCGGAGGACTCACTCTCGATCACTTTCTCATCCTGAGCCTGATCGTTTTCGCGCTCGGGATGTTCTGCGTGCTCACGCGCCGCAACGCGATCGGCATCCTGATGGGGGTCGAGCTGATACTCAACTCCGCCAACATCAATTACCTCGCCTTCGCGTTCTTCGGCGGGGGGAAATACGACGGCCAGGTGTTCGCAATCTTCGTGATAATGCTGGCGGCTGCGGAGGCGGTTATCGGTCTCGCCGTCGTCCTTGCGATTTACCAGAACTTCAGGACCATCGACGTCGGTGCGACTGAAACGCTCAGTGGATAATCGCCGCCCGGGGCGAAGTTTGCGCCGCGCATATTCGCGCGCGGCGGTCTCATCTACCTTTTCGGCGGATCTGTTTTCCGCTTATATCAGCGCGATTGATTCCGGCGCGCGCCCCGGCCTCGCATAATGGATAACCCGGTCAGTATCGCAATCGTCCGCTGGATCGTGTTCCTGCCGCTCATCGGCGCCGCAATCAACTTTCTCGCCGGTGCGTGGATCCAGAAGACGTTCGGCAAGCGGGCGATCAGCGCCATCGGATGCGGCGTGGTCGCAGCCGCGTTCCTGCTTGCGGTCAGGGCGTTCTTCTCGATGCTCGCGCTCGAACCCGAGCATCGTTTCATGCTCGATCAGTTGTGGCGGTGGATCGATGTGGGCGGGCTCAGCCTCGACGTCGCATTCTGGCTCGATCCGCTCTCGATGGTGATGACGCTGATCGTCACGGGGGTCGGCGGCCTCATCCACATCTATTCGATTGGCTACATGCACGATGACGATTCGTACTGGCGATTCTTCGGGTGGCTGAACCTGTTCACGTTCGCGATGCTCACGCTCGTCCTGGGCGACAACCTGTGGCTGATGTTCGTCGGATGGGAGGGCGTGGGGCTGTGCTCGTTTGCGCTGATCGGGTTCTGGTACAGGGTGCTCGCCAACACCACCGCGGGCAACAAGGCGTTCCTGGTCAATCGCATCGGCGACTGGGCATTCGTGATCGCGCTTTACAGCCTGTTCATGGCGCTCGGCGAGATCGGCCATCCCACCCTGGTCACGCGCGAGGTCGCGAAATACGCGCCGGCGCTCGCCGGGATGCCGGGCTATCTCGGGATGTCGCTGGTGACGTTCGTGACCGTGCTGATGTTCGCCGGCGCAACCGGCAAGTCGGCGCAGATTCCGCTCTACGTATGGCTGCCCGACGCGATGGCCGGACCGACGCCGGTCAGCGCGCTGATCCATGCCGCGACGATGGTGACCGCGGGCATCTATATGGTCGCGCGGCTCAATTTCCTGTTCTCGATGTCGCCGGCGGCGATGACGCTCGTCGCCGCGGTGGGCGGAATGACCGCGCTCTACGCCGCGACCATCGGTATTGCGCAGAACGACATCAAGAAGGTGCTCGCCTACTCGACGGTGAGCCAGCTCGGATACATGTTCGCCGGGGTCGGCGTGGGCGCTTACGCCGCGGGCGTCTTCCACCTGATGACGCACGCGTTCTTCAAGGCCTGCCTGTTCCTCGGCGCGGGATCGGTGATCCACGCGATGGGCGGCGAGCAGGACATGCGCAAGATGGGCGGGCTTCGCGGGAAGATGCCGATCACGTTCTGCACCTTCCTGGCCGCCACCCTTGCGATCGCCGGCGTGCCGCCGTTTGCCGGATTCATGTCGAAGGATGAAATCATCTGGCAGGCGTTCGCCCACGGGCACACGGTGGTCTGGCTGTTCCTGATGATGGGCGCCGCGATTACCGTCTTCTACATGTTCCGCCAGGTGTACATGACCTTCTTCGGCGAGTTTCGCGGCACGCACGAGCAGGAGCATCATCTGCACGAGTCGCCGCCCGCGATCGCCTACGTGCTGATCGTGCTCGGAGTGCTCTCGGCGGTGGGCGGCGTGGTCCAGATTCCCGCTTTCATAGCGCCCTTCAAGCCGTTCGAGGACTTCCTCGAGCCCGTGTTCAGTTCCGCCGCCACGCGCCAGGTGATGGAGGCGGGGATTCACAGCCATGCGCTCGAGGCCGCCTTCGGACTGCTCACGTTCGCGATTGTCGCGGGGGGATGGCTCGTGGCGGACCTGATGTATCGCCGCAAGACGCTCGATCCCGCGCGCTTCAGCGAGTTGTTCGGCGGGGCAGTATATGAATGGGTGGTGAACAAGTATTACGTCGATGAACTGTACGACTATGTAGTCGTGCAGCCGTACCTGTTTGCGACGCGAATGTTCGCATGGTTCGATTTGCATATCATCGACGGGATCGTGAACCTCGCCGCGCAGGTTGCGGTGGCAGGTTCGTGGCTGTCGGGATTGTTCGATGCGTACGTGGTGGACGGCCTGGTGAACTTCGCGTCGAACCTCACGCTCGACGTGGGAGGCCGCCTGCGGAGGCTTCAGACCGGGTCGATTAACGGCTATCTCTACGGGATCCTGGCCGCGGTGATGGTAATTCTGCTGGTGCGCGCGGTAATTCGCGCATGAGCGGAGCGCTCAGGCGGTCCTGCGGGGATGAAGAAGAGCTGAACTAGACATGAATCACGCGCTGACGCTCATAACATTCACCCCACTGGCCGGGATGGTGGCTATCCTCGCGCTGCCGGGCGCGATGAAGAACACCTTCAAGTGGATTGCCGCCGCCGCGACCGTCCCGCAGCTTTTGATCGCGACGTACCTGTATCAGAACTTCGACACCGCGACGACAGCCGTCCAGTTCGCCGAGAAATATCCGTGGATGCCGGGCTACCACATTGAGTATTTCATGGGCGTCGACGGCATCTCGATCTCGATGGTCCTGCTGACCGCGATCATCTGCTTCATGTCGGTGTTTGCGAGTTTCGGAATCAACCGCGCGGAGAAGGGCTACTACGCGCTGCTGATGCTGCTCGACACCGGGATGATGGGGGTGTTCGTGTCGCTCGATTTCTTCCTCTTCTACATCTTCTGGGAAGTGATGTTGCTGCCGATGTACTTCCTGATCGGCATCTGGGGCGGTCCGCGCCGCGAGTACGCCGCTATCAAGTTCTTCCTTTATACCCTGTTCGGCTCCGTCCTGATTCTACTGGCGATGCTTGGGCTCTATTACTATGGCTCGCCGTCCACCTTCGACATGACCGAGCTTGCGGCCAATGCGGGGCGCTACACGATGACCTTCCAGCGCATCGTATGGCTCGCCCTGTTCATCGGATTTGCGATCAAGATTCCCGCCTTCCCGTTCCATACCTGGCTGCCCGACGCGCACGTCGAGGCGCCCACGGCGATCTCGGTCATCCTGGCCGGCGTGCTCCTCAAGATGGGCACCTACGGAATCCTGCGCGTGAACTACGCGATCCTGCCCGGAGCGAGCCACGAGCTCGCGTGGCTGTTCCTGGGCGTGATCGGGACCGTGAACATTGTGTACGGCGCGATGTGCGCGATGGCGCAGACCGACTACAAGAAACTGATTGCCTATTCGTCGATTAGCCACATGGGCTACGTGATGCTGGGAATGGCGTCATTCACGGCGGTCGGGATCAACGGCGCGGTGCTCCAGATGTTCAATCACGGAACGGTCACGGCGATGCTCTTTATTCTGGTCGGCGTGATTTACGACCGCGCGCACCATCGCGAGATCGCCGGCTTCGGCGGGATTGCGCAGCAGATGCCGATTTACGCCGGGATCACCGGATTCGCATTCTTCGCGGGCATGGGACTGCCGGGAATGTCCGCGTTCATCTCGGAAGTGCTGGTCCTGATCGGCGCCTGGCAGACGCATCCCCTGATGACCGTCCTCGGCGCCGCCACCGCGGTGCTGACCGCGGGATATCTGCTCTGGACTTTCCAGCGGATCTATCTCGGTCCCTTCAACGAGAAATACAAGGGATTCCCCGACCTGTCGTTCCGCGAGGGGTTCACGCTGGTCCCGCTGGCGGTAATCGTGCTGATTCTCGGTGTTTACCCCAATGCGATCCTGGGCCTGCTGAACACTTCGCTGGTGCACCTCAACCAGGTCGTGGTGCAGGCAAGCACGTCCGCAGTCGCGCTGCTGCGCTGAGACTGATTCGCAGATGGACCTCGGAAACGTTGCGAGCCTCGCTGAGTTTGTGCCGGAGCTGGTGCTGGTCGCCGGCGTCCTGGTTCTGGTAATCGCGGACCTGCTGATTGCGGATAAATCCCACCTGGGCGATTTCGCGCTGATTGCGTCAGCCGCGGCGCTGGCGCTGGTCGCGGCCGAGCCGGCGCAAGGCGGCGCGTGGCTGTTCCACCGGATGCTGGTGGCGGATTCGTTCGCGATTTTCTTCCGCGCGCTGATCGCGCTTGCGGCGCTGGTCGCGGTCTGGATGTCGATTGGCTCGGAGGAAGTGCGCCGCTGCGACCAGGGGGAGTACTACGCGATCCTGATCGCGAGCGCGTTCTCGATGTTCCTGATGGCGGAGTCGGCCAACCTGCTGATGGCGTACCTGTCGCTCGAATTCGTAAGCCTCACTTCGTACATACTGACCGGTTTTCTCCGCCACAATCGCCGATCGCTCGAAGCGGCGCTCAAATACCTGATTTATGGCGGCGTCGCATCGGGCACGATGATCTACGGGATGAGCTGGATTTTCGGCATCGCCGGCTCGCTCGACTTCAATGCGATCAACCACGCGCTCAACGCGCCCGGCCAGCACGATGCGCTCGCGGTGTTCATCGCGCTGGTCCTGATACTAACCGGGATGGGCTACAAGGTCGCATCGGTTCCGTTTCACATGTGGGCGCCCGACGTGTACACCGGAGCGCCGATTCCGATCACGACGTTCCTTGCGGTCGGCTCGAAGGCCGCGGGCTTCGCGCTGCTGACGAGGTTTTTCTTCCCCGCGATCTCATCGCTGGCCGCCGGCGGCGCATGGCGCGCGGTCGAGGGCGTCGATTGGCCGCAGCTTCTGCTCTTCGTCTGCATCATCACGATGACGCTCGGAAACCTCGCCGCGCTCCAGCAGACCAACATGAAGCGGCTGCTCGCGTATTCGAGCATCGCGCAGGCCGGCTATGCGCTGATGGGATTCGTCGTGCTGTCCAACGACGGGATCCGCGCGATGCTTTTCTACCTGTTTGCCTACTACGTGATGGATGCGGGCGCATTCGTCGTGGTGATGATCGTCGCCAATGCGACCGGGCGCGAGGACATCGACGCCTACCGCGGGCTTGCCTGGCGCGGCGGCGTGGTACCCGCGATCGCGCTCACCATTTTCCTGCTCTCGCTGACCGGAATACCCGCGACCGTCGGCTTTATCGGCAAGTTCTACCTTTTCGCCGCGGTGATTCACGGGCAGTTCTACATTCTTGCCCTGGTCGGCGTGCTGAACTCGGTCGTATCGCTCTACTATTACATGCGCCCGATCAAGACGATGTTCCTCGATCAGCCGACCGGCGATGAAGGCACGGTTACTGCCGGCTCGTGGAATTACGGGCTGATGGGGGTGCTGGCGTGCGCGACGATTGTGCTCGGCTTCTACTGGGCGCCGATCCTTTCATTCGCCAACCGCTCGCTCCATTTCTTCACCGGTCCGGCCTGAGCCAAGGCGCGCCGCGCGCACCGTGCGCCCGCGGCTTGTGACGGGAGCGCGATCGCGCAACTATCGTCCTCGTCGCAAGCGGCCATACGGATGAAACCGCAGTCCCAAACCGTCGAGCCTGGCATGTTGTTCGTGGTATCGACGCCGATCGGCAATCCCGACGACATCAGCGCTCGCGCGCTCAAGGTGCTCGGCGATGTGGACCTCATCGCCTGCGAGGACACGCGCCGCACGGGGCGGTTGCTCGCGGCTTACGGCCTCAAGAAACCGCTCCTGAGCTACTTCGAGCACAACGAGGAGCGGCGCACGCCCGAACTCATCGAGCGCATCACGCGCGGCGAGCGGATCGCGCTGGTGACTGATGCGGGCACGCCGTCGATTTCCGACCCGGGATTTCGGCTGGTCCGGGCGGCGCTCTCCGCGGGCATCCGCGTGACCGCAATTCCGGGCCCGACCGCGGCGATCGCTGCGCTCTCGATATCGGGCCTGCCGACCAACCGGTTCGCGTTCGAGGGCTTCCTCCCGGCCAAAGCGGAAGCCCGCCGCAAGTCGCTCGATTCTCTCGCATCGGAGCCGCGCACGATGATTTTCTTCGAGGCGGCCCGCCGGCTGGCCGCTACGCTCGGCGAAATGGCATCGGCGCTTGGCTCGAGCCGCAATGCGGCCGTGGTCCGCGAGGTCACCAAGACCTGGGAGGAGACGATCCGCGGCACGCTTGGCGAACTCGCGCGAAGGTTTCACGAAAATCCGGTCCTCGGCGAGATTACGATCGTCATCGAGGGAGCGCCGGACAGCGCCGCAAGCGCAGGCGTTCGCGCCGCCTCGATCACGGTCGATTCGTTGCTCGAAGAAGGCTTAAGCCTCAAGCAGGCGAGCGCGATCGTGTCCAAACTGACCGGCCGAAGCCGCCGGCAAGTTTACCAGGAGGCGGTCAAATCCCGCGACGCGCGCGAGCAATCGGGCTGCTGAGCGGCGATTGCGGCCGCGCCGTCCGCTTGAAGTCCTGCCATCGGTGAGGTTCAATGCCGCTGGAGCAATGCGGGGATGGTGATGAGGCGCAAGAGCGCGTCAGGCGCGCAAGCGAACGAGAGTGCTCCGGAGGGGCGGCCCGTGCGCGTGGTCGTAATCCACGGTCCCAATCTCAACCTGCTCGGCCAGCGCGAGCCTGAGATATACGGCCGCACGACTCTGTCGGACATCAACCGCGGTCTCAAGGAACTCGGCCGCGAACTCGGGATGACGGTCGAGACGTTCCAGTCCAACGGCGAGGGCGAGATCGTAGAGAAAATTCAGAAGGCGCGCGGCAAGGCGGACGTGATTTTGATCAATCCCGGCGCCTACACGCACACCAGCATCGCGATTCGCGATGCGCTGAGCGCCGTCGCCATCCCGGTCATCGAGGTGCATCTCTCGAACGTTTACCGGCGCGAGCCGTTCCGCCATCGCTCGACGATTGCGGGAATCGCGGCAGGCCGCATCATGGGCTTCGGCGCCGAGAGCTACTATCTCGCGCTGCGCGCTGCGCGCGGGATCGTCAGGGAGGCCGGCGAAGAGCATGCCTGACCGTCCGCCGCGTCGCCCGCCGCGTCCGGTCCTTCCATCCGCCCCGGATGCTCGCGAGATAAAATCGCTCGTCGACCTGATGAACGAGTTCGGACTCGTCGAGCTCGAAATCGAGGACAAGAAGGGCAGGGTTCGCCTCGTGCGCGCCGTCGCGGCGGACCTGGGGGCGGTCTCGGCATCGCACGCCGCCCCGATTCCGGCGAGGGCAGCGGGAGGGGGGCATGGCGCGCGGTCCGGTGCGCAGGCGACGGGAGCCGATGCTCAATCGGCGGGCGCTCCCGAGAGCCTCGGGCTTGCCCCCAATCAGCACATCGTGGAAAGCCCGATGGTCGGCACGTTTTATCGCGCGCCCGCGCCCGATGCGGCGCCATTTGTCGAGGTGGGCAGCTCGGTGCGCAAGGGCCAGACGCTGTGCATCATCGAGGCGATGAAGATGATGAACGAAATCGAGGCGCCGGTGGCGGGCCGCGTCGTTAAAATTGTGATAGAAAATGGACAGCCGGTCCAATACGGTCAGGCTTTGATGGTACTCGAGGCCGGCTGAGAAACCTCACGGTCTCATGTTCAAGAAGCTGCTAGTTGCGAATCGTGGGACGATTGCGATTCGCATCATCCGCGCGTGCCGGGAACTGGGAATTCCCACGGTGGCCGTCTATTCGACCGCCGACAAGGATGCGTTGCACGTCCGGATGGCCGATGAATCGGTTTGTATCGGGCCGCCAGCCGCCGAGGACAGTTACCTCAACATCCCCGCGATACTGAGCAGCGCGCTCACCTTCGGCGCCGATGCGGTCCATCCGGGCTACGGCTTCCTGTCCGAGAACGGCGATTTCGCCGAGGCGTGCGAGCGCTCCGGGCTGCAATTCGTCGGTCCGCGCGCCCGGCACATCCGCCTGATGGGAGACAAGCCGCGCGCGCGCCGAATCATGATGCGCGCCGGCGTGCCCATTCTCCCGGGTTCCGAGGGCAAGGGGGTTACCGAACTGCGCGACGCCTTGGCCGACGCCAAGCGGCTGGGCTTTCCCGTGCTGATCAAGGCGGCGGCGGGCGGCGGCGGCAAGGGAATGAGAATCGCGCGCGACGCGAAGGAACTCGAGCGGCTGTTCCCGCTCGCCCGCGCGGAAAGCGGCGCCGCATTCAACTCGCGCACGATGTACCTCGAGAAGTACCTCGAACGCGCGCGCCACGTCGAATTTCAGATCCTTGCCGATGGCCTTAAGAACGTCGTCCATCTGGGCGAGCGCGACTGCTCGATTCAGCGACGCCATCAGAAATTGATCGAAGAGTCCCCGTGCCCGGTGCTGACCGCACGTCTGCGCGAGAAGATGGGCAAGGCCGCGGTGCGCGCTGCCGAGGTGGTCGGCTACTCGAACGTCGGCACGGTAGAGTTCCTGCTCGCGCCCGATGGCGATTATTACTTCATTGAGATGAACACGCGGATCCAGGTCGAGCACGGAGTGACCGAGATGGTCACCTCGCGTGACCTGGTGAAGGAGAGCATCCGAATCGCGATGGGCGAGCCGCTCGGGTTCAAACAGCGGCAGGTGACGTTTGCCGGCCACGCGATCGAATTGCGGATCTACGCCGAGGATCCCGACCGGCACATCCCATCGCCCGGGATAGTGACCAACCATCATCCGCCGGGCGGATTGGGCGTGCGTGTCGAGACCGCGCTGTACGACGGTTATCGCGTTCCGGTGCAGTACGATCCTCTGGTCGCGAAAGTGATCGTCCACGCCGAAAGCCGCGATCTTGCACTGGCGCGCGCTCGCGCGGCTCTGCGCGAGTACGTGATCGACGGCATCAAGACCAACATCCCGCTTCACCTCAAGATACTTCACGACCCGGATTTCATCCGCGGCAACTTTGCGACTGATTTCCTGCTCCGCTACCAACCATCGCCGGTCGAGACTCCCGCCACGCCCAAGGCGGCGGCCGGGCCTCTTGACGCGGGCCCATCGCGAACGTCTTGATATTAGGGACGGTTCCTTGCGGCGGCGCTACCGCCGCCAGATTCCCATGGCAGGGTTCATCATGCGACGCATTCTGATCGCGCTTGTGGCTTGCCTGCTGATCGCGGGCAGCGCCGCGGCACAGGACCAATCCGGTACCGGAATCCCGGGGGCGAACGCCGCACCGCCCGGACCGCAACCGAAAATCGAGGTAATCGATCCGCTGTACAACTTCGGCACCGCGCTCGAAGGCACGATGGTCAATCACACCTTCAGGATCAAGAACGCGGGCCCCGGCGAGCTGCTGCTCAGAGGCATCAAACCGTCGTGCGGATGCACCGCGGCCACGCCCAGCACCACCCATCTCGCGTCCGGGGAGAGCGCCGACATCGCGGTCGGTTTCGACACGCGCTTCCAGAAGGGCCATCAGACCCGCACGGTCACCGTGCTCAGCAACGACCCGAACTCGCCGTCGGCGGTGATGACCATGCAGGGGACGGTGCGCCAGCAGGTGGCGGCGACTCCCGCGCAGATCGCATTCGGCGATGTTCGCAAGGGAACCGAGGAGACCCGCGAGGTCGTCATCGACGACCTTACCAACGCGCCGGGATTCAACGTCGGGGAGGTGACCCACTCAAGCCCCGCGATAAAGGTATCCAAGGAGCCGCGCAAGGACGGCAAGCCCGGCGCGATGCTTACGGTCTCGCTCCTCAAGACGATGCCGGTGGGCGCGTTCGATGACACGATCAAGGTGGCGACGAATCGCGTTCCGATCCAGATCGATGTGTTCGGCTCGGTGACGGGAAACCTTACCCTCGATCCGGCCCAGGTCTCATTCGGAATCGTCCCCAAGGGTCAGGATGTCGTGCGGATACTCAAGCTCACCAACACCGGGCCGCGCGATATCAAGGTGTCGGGCTTCTCCAGCTCGAGTCCCTCGGTCGTCGCGCAGGCCGAGGCGGTCAAGCCTGGCAAGGAATACAAGATCACGGTCGTTCTGAAGCATGGCGCGCCGGAGGGGCAACTGCGCGGCCAGCTTTCGATCCAGACCGACGACCCGGAACAGGCCGCGCTCGACGTTCCGTTCTACGCGATTGTCGGACAGTTCAGACCCTAGTAGTCTCGGCGCGCGACAGTTTCCGTCGCTGCATCATCGCGAAAACGACTCGGGGGTCCCGCCAGGAAACCGGAGGAGAAAATTATGGGTTTGGAAGGACGCGCGGCGCTGGTGGGTGCCGCTCAATACAAACCTGAGAAGTACACCACTGCGCCCCGCATGTTCCATCTGGAACAGGTAGCGGACCTGGCCATCAAGGCGTTGGCCGACGCCGGCCTGGAATTGTCCGACGTGGACGGGCTGGTGCTGCAAGGGGCCGCCTTCAACGAGGCCAGGATGTTCGTCCCGGCGATGGCCGGTGAGTATCTCGGCGTCGCGTTGAATTTCGCCGAGGTTGTGGACCTTGGTGGGGCAAATGCCGTCGCGATGGTCTGGCGGGCGGCTGCGGCGATCGAGATGGGACTGTGCAATACGGTAGTCTGCGTTATTCCGGCGCGGTTGGTGCCAATCGCGCCGAACGTGGACGAGGTGGCCGCCAGGGCGCGCGCATCCAAGCTCGGAGCGCACAGCGGAGCCTGGGGCGCTCCTGAAGCCGAGATGGATATCCCTTACGGCCACATGGCGCAAAACACCGGCTATGCGATGATTGCCCAACGGTATGCCGCGACGTATGGCTATGACCCCCGCGCGCTGGCGCGCATCTCCGTCGCCCAGCGCTTCAATGCCTGCCACAATCCCGAGGCCTTTTTCTTCGGCCAGCCGATAACGGTTGATGATGTGCTGTCGTCGCGGATGGTGGCGGAACCGCTCAGAATGCTGGAAATCGTGATGCCGGTCGCGGGCGGCGGCGCCGTGGTAGTCACTCGCACGGACAATACCGGGAACTGCCGCCATCGAGGCGTAAAAATTATTGGCTATGGTGAACATATCCAGAGCAAATCGCCTAGCTATGCGCCGGACATGCTGGCTACGCCGGTCGGCAAGGCATCGCGTAAAGCGTTCGCAATGGCCGGCCGGAAACCTGCCGATATGCACATGGCGCAAATCTATGACTGCTACACAATCACTGTGATGCTCACGCTGGAGGACGCGGGTTTCTGCGCCAAGGGCGACGGAATGAATTTCCTGCGCGAGAACGATTTTACATTCAAGGGAAACTTTCCGATGAATACGCACGGCGGGCAGCTCAGCTTCGGGCAGGCCGGCGCGGCGGGCGGAATCTCGCAGGTGATTGATGCCATCCACCAGATCCAGGGGCGCGCCGGTGAGCGTCAGTTGCCCCGACATGACCTTGCCTACGTATCCGGAACCGGCGGAGTAATGAGCGAGCAGGGCGCATTGATCCTGGAGGGGCAGTAACGATCATGACATGGAACAAGCCGCTCCCGATGCCGACTCCGACCACCGCCCCGTACTGGGACGGGCTCAAGGCCCATGAGGTGCGTATCCAGCAATGCGCCGAGCGCGGCCACTGGGTATTCTTCCCCCGGATCCATTGCCCGGTCTGCGCGTCGCGCAACCTGGTATGGCGCACCGTCTCCGGCGAGGGGAAACTATACACATTCACCGTGGCGCGCATCCCCACCATGCCGGAGTTCGCCGACGAAATGCCGCAAATCCTGGCGGTAGTTGAGTTGGACGAGGGACCGCATATCAATACCAATATCGTGGGAGCCGATCCGTCGTCGCTAAAGGTGGGGCAGCGGGTGCGCCCGGTTTTTGATGACCGTCCCGGCACCTACACGCTCTTGCGCTACACTCCTGTTGAATCATCGGTCCCGCGAGTGATTAGCGCTCAGGCCGCGGCCTGACCGCCGCGCCGTGCCCGGTCGAGGCCGCGCACGGCGCGAACCCTGGTTTTTCGCCAGGGCATTAACATACTCGACGAACTCCAGCGAGCTGAGCTATTATAACCCTCACTTCGTAAGGGGGGAACCTCCTTTGAGCGACAATGAGCTTGTAATCCTCAACCAAATTCTTAAGACCCAGCACGAGACAACTGATTCCTCTTTAACGGCCTCTCAATATTTCGAGTTGTTCGTCGCAGAGCTGGTTCTGCGTGATTACGGTGAACTCAGCGGCGATGAGATCCGTTCCGGAATCGTCGCAGGAGGAAGCGATGGCGGTGTGGATTCCATATATCTATTCGTCAACGGCATTTTGGTCGAAGAAGACACAGTTCTGCCTGATTTCAAGAAGACTCCAGCAATCGACCTGATTATCACTCAGGCAAAGACCGAGGGCAGTTTTGGTGAAA
>DASPOF010000162.1:0-2119 GCA_035626155.1 Binataceae bacterium (SeqCode) | reverse complement strand
AGACCTTTACTACTACGCAGCGCGCCGACGAACCTCGGCAACCGGTTGGGGTTGCGACAGGATGCGGGTAGGCGATTCGCTCTCGGCGAAGCGCTCGAAGACCTCGTTCATCGTATCCTGGATTCGAGTACTGGGCTTGTGGAACTTCCGCGTGGCCTTGGACGCAACCTGACACAAAAGATACCGGTTCTGTAC
The DNA here is from genome assembly GCA_035626155.1 of Binataceae bacterium (SeqCode). Classification (GTDB taxonomy): domain Bacteria; phylum Desulfobacterota; class Binatia; order Binatales; family Binataceae; genus DASPOF01. The sequence continues at coordinate 1,924 of DASPOF010000162.1, read as the reverse complement.
CGTGCGCACAGCATCATAGATCAACTCGGAACGCATTTTTCTTCTTTCCTCTCCTTGGGACCTCGGTTCTCGATTTACCAGCCCGGAACCAGACCCTGTTCGCCAGGACGCTGCGCGCCGCTACGGCAACATCTAACTGGTTGTAATAGCTGGCTTTATTCTTAGAGAATTGGGTCTAGTGACAACTAATAGATGCCGCAGCCCGTCCCAAAGTTGCTTTTCTTCTTAAATTTACGGGCTAGCCTTGCCGTACCCAAGCCGCAGTCTTACCCCGGCCCCAGTTCCTCTCAACCTTAGCGGTATTGATCACGCTGGTCAAGAGGATTTTTGGACAGGGGGTAGTGAAGGATACAACCCTAATCCAGCCCAGTACTGGCCCCACGAAATGACGCGAGCCCCGTTTGCGTCATACCCTGCGAGCACAACGGCATGGCCGCCGGCGAGTTTCGGATTCGGATTGGCCGGATCCAGCTTCCAAACTGCAGGCGGTTCCTGGCCCGGGGGCATGATGGTTTCCCGCACCGGAAATCCGATGTAGGCGCACCGCAGTCATTGATCGTGCGCTTCACATCGTCGGTATTCCGGGGATCAACTTCAACGCGGATGCGACGCAATCGTGATGACATGGACGGCGGCCGTAATCGCACGCCAGCTCATATAACTTTTTCACATCGTCATCCGGCTCGGTTTGCATAGCCTTTCCAATGACAAGGAAAAAGATATGGCGCGCTATTAGAAAAACTCATTTGTTCCGAATTCCGAACAGATCCGGGAGTAGGCGCCTTGGCTCACTGAATTGAAAAGACTTATCGCGGCGTCCAATTTTCCAAGGAGCTTTCTCGCACACCTTATGGCTCGCCGATTTTCGGGAAATGGAACACGTCACCTGTGCCGGCGAGCCAATCAAGTCTCAGGCCCAGTAAGTCCGATCCAGGGTTCGATACTGGATCGCCTCCGCAATATGCCGCGAGTCGAGGCTCTCCGCGCCGTCCAGGTCGGCGACCGTGCGGGCAACCTTCAGAATCCGGTCATGGGCCCGCGCGCTCAGGCCCTGCTGCGCCATGGCGCGCTCCAGCATGCGCTCGCAATCGGGCGAGATGTCGCAGTAGGCGCGAATCTCTCGCGGCGCCATCTGCGCGTTGCAGTAGATGGGCTCGCCGGCGGTCCGGAAGCGCCGCAGTTGCCGTTCGCGCGCGCGGACCAACCGTTCGCGGATGTGGTCTGAGCCCTCGGGCGAAGCGCCGCCCCGCAGTTCCTTGTATCGCACTGCCGGCACGTCGATGTGGATGTCGATGCGGTCGAGCAGCGGTCCCGAGATTTTCGACACATAGCGCTGGATCATCGGCTGCGAGCAGTGGCAGTCGCGCGACGGGTCGTTATGGTACCCGCACGGACACGGATTCATGGCCGCCGCCGGCATGGAGAGCGCCGGGAATGTGAGCGACATGGCGGCGCGCGCGACCGAGACTGTTCCGTCTTCGAGCGGCTGCCGCAGGACTTCGAGCACGTTGCGCGGGGACTCGGGCAGCTCGTCGAGAAAAAGCACGCCGTTGTGCGCGATCAAGACTTCGCCGGGCCGCGGCACCGCGCCCCCGCCGATCAGCCCGGCGTCCGAGATGGTGTGGTGCGGCGCGCGATAGGGGCGCGTTCCCACCAGCCCGGCGCCGGGATCGAGCACGCCGGCAACGCTGTGAATCTTCGTCGTCTCCAGCGCTTCCTCGAACGTAAGCGGCGGCAGGATCGTGGGAATGCGTTTGGCGAGCATGGTTTTGCCCGAGCCCGGCGGGCCGATCATCAGGATGTTGTGGCCGCCGGCCGAGGCCACCTCGAGCGCGCGCTTGGCGGTCTGCTGTCCGCGCACGTCCTTGAAGTCCACGCTGAAATGCCTTGCCTCGTTCAGCAGGGCCTCGGTTTCGACGCGCAG
>DASPOF010000161.1:0-18896 GCA_035626155.1 Binataceae bacterium (SeqCode) | reverse complement strand
GGCCATTCCTGAAGTTGCCGCGCTTCTGGCGGCCGGAGCAATCAGTTTTGCGCTTCTTCGCGAGGGACATCGTGCGCAAGGCCCGAGTGACAATACCAAGTTGGCAGTTGCCGGGATTATCAATGCCTGCGGGCTCCTCGGCGCGATCATGTTGATAGTCTATATAGCGGCGTTTTCGCCATTCTATTGGTACGGCTGGTGGAGCGGAATCGGAGATCTGGCTAACTACCATCGATGGGCGCTTCATACGAATCTCCGTCTGCCGCGCGCCGTGCCGCGCGCCTCGCCGTTCTGGAGCTGGCCATTACTTCTTCGCCCGTATCCATATTGGGAGAAATTCTCGGCCGCTCATTCGGTCGCAATGATATGGTCGGGAGGGAATCCGCTTCTATGGTGGGAGATTCTCGCCGCGATTCCCATAGCTATTGCCCGCGCATACAGGCAAAGGAAATTCGCATGGGCATTCCTGGCCATCGGATACTTTGCATACATGGCGATGTGGATTCCGATCCGGCGTTACCTTTTCATCTATGACTATATGCCGGCGGCCTACCTTGGATTGATCGCTTTGGGCGGCGCGCTTGCCGAATGCTGGGAAGGCGCCGCGTTGCGTTGGGAACAGATACTTCTCCTGATCCCTCTGGCGCCGTGCCTGGTTCTCGGTCTGGGACGTTTCGAGGGCGGAGCTGCGGCGCTCGCTGTCGCGCTGGCCTATCTGCTTGCGGTCGCGTACAGCGATGGATACGAGGGGAAGTTCGTGTTCGCGATTTTTGGCGTCTCAGCGATCGTTTTGTGCATATACTTCTTCCCCATCTGGACGGGTATGCCTATATCGCAGCCCGCCTGCGCAGCACGAATGTGGTTCCATGGCGCGGGACTGGCGAACTGGATGTGAGCACCGATCGCAAATGTCAGGGGGCTGGACGCGCGATTATGGCTGCAGGCGCGGCGCTTACGCTGATCGTCTGCGCGCTATCCTACTATTGCGATCCCGTTCGGCGCTCCAGAAGCGAGGTTCCGCCCGATGGCCGCCGCGAATTAGTACAGGCAAATTCGCTGGAGCGCTGGTGGGCTTTCGGAGCATTATCCAAAAGTGATTTTCATTTCAGTAAGAGCAAAACAGGCGCGCCGGAAATCGAGATTCGCAACGACGGTTTTTCCACGGTCGGGCTGCGGTACACAGCCGGCCTCTTCTATCCCGGATGGTACGAGTTGACCGGAGAATTTCGAGTTGAGGGAGCTGAACCCGGAGCGGCCACCGCCGAGCTGACAGTAGCCACTTCGCATTGGATGTCGGGGCACGTTCCTGAAACCGTCATCACCGCGGAGTGGAAAAAGATTGACCTTTACTTCCGCCCGTCGCCTTTCGACTCGGAAGCGGTGGTGACATGCCAGTTGGGTGGCGCGGGCAGGGCGTACTTTCGAGACGTACACCTCGCAAACATCGGCGGCGCCCCGCCGGCGAACGCTCCTCAAACCGACCTGGAAAAAACGCCTCCATCTCTTAGCAATCAGCATGAACCCAGCCGCGGCGGCAATATCTGGAGCGTAATTATCACGGTTCTTCTAGCTGCGGCGCTCGCGGGCGCGTGCTGGGAGCGGCTGGGGGAATATTCCGGGCTTGCCGGCCGGGAGGAACCGGGCGGGCGAAATCAGACGACAGCCTGAATCCGGCAGACCGCGGCGCGCGCGATGGAGGCCGCAAAGTAGTAGCGGGCTTCGAGAGGCGTCATCTCCTTCGCCCCCCGGATCGCCTGGAGTTCTGCCTCGACCGCCTCGCGTCGCTCGGCAATCGCCTTTTCGAACAACGACTCTGCGTAATCGTACAGGGCGAGATCATACTGCTCGTAGGCGCGTATCATTTCACGAGTCGAAGCCGGAACGCGCTCGGTCGGAACCCTGCCTTTGGTCACGCGGAACTTCCTGTAGCGTTTGATGTTCCAGCCAAAGGCGATTTTGAGGAGAGCGAGCGTTTCATCGAAGCGTTCGGTCAGGCCAACCACGCTGAAATACCGATCCAGGTTGGCCTTGGCCGTGCTCAGCGTGTCCGCATTGCACTCATCGGGCAAAAGTTGGTCCGTGGAACTCGGCCCGGCGAGGATCCTCGTCTGCCAATTGTGGTCATGCTTGTGGACGAAATAATCCTCCAAGGTCAGTTCGAGAGCGGCGCGATGGTGACGATGCGCCTTGAAGCTGCGCGCCCAGTAGTAATCGGAGACCGCCCGCTCCACCGGCTTGCGCAGAACCGTGATGTAGGTCGCCGGGCGCGGGATCAGCCGGTGCAGGCCGAATGGCATGTGCCCCTTGAACACGTCCATGCGGGCCAGCCGCGATGGCGGCCAGCGCATGATTCTCTGGTAGGACCAGCGCCAGAAATTCGGCTCGACGTTGCAGACTCGCCGCACGTCGTATTCCCACTCGATGATCCGGTTAAGCGTGGTCCCGGCCGTCTTGTACAGGTGGATGAAAATCAGAGTGCGATCGCTCGGCAACGACATCAGTATCAACCTCGCCACCCGCCTCCCACGGGTGGTCCCTGGCTCGGAGGAGCCAGGTCGGTGTCGCGGGTCCCCTCGGACCGCCAGCACCTTTCGCTCCAGCAGGGATAGAGGGTTCTACAGGACCCCTCAATCCGGCCTGCGCCACTCGGGATGCTAGCTAGTCCGGCCTGGCTGGCCACCAAAACGGCGCGGAGTTATTGAGTTGCGCCGCGTGGCCCTCGACGTTTGGCACAGAACCGCCCGACACCTCCAGCCCCAGCAAACAAAGGCCATTAAATCCCTCGAAAGCACGGCTAACGTTCTATCGGGTCAATGTCAAGGTTCGAACTGCGTCGGCATTGACTCCCAACCCATGGTGGCCTAGCGTTGCTCGTTTGCTAGACTAATTTGAAACTACAATTTACCCGCACGGATTCGCTCGGCCTGCCGGCCGGGCGCTGACGTAATGTTCGACACCCTTAGCGAACGCCTCGAAGGCATATTCAAGAAACTGCGCGGCCAGGGCCGCATCACCGAACGCAACATCGAGGATGCGTTGCGCGAGGTGCGCCTTGCGCTGCTCGAGGCCGACGTCAGCATCAAGGTCGTTCGCGACTTCATCGATCACGTCCGGCGCAAGGCGCTCGGACAGGAGGTGCTGCGCTCGCTCACCCCCGAGCAGCATCTCATCAAGTTCGTCGCCGCCGAACTCGCCCAGGTGATGGGCGGGCAGGCGCGCGAACTCGATCTCAAGGTCAAGCCGCCCGTCAAGATCATGGCGGTCGGGCTCCAAGGTTCGGGCAAGACGACGACGCTCGCCAAGCTCGCGCGATGGCTGAAGGTGGAGCGCAAGCGCCATCCGCTGCTGGTCTCGACCGACGTGCAGCGTCCCGCGGCGATGGAGCAGTTGCGCGTACTCGGCGCCGGGGCCGGCGTGGCGGTGCTCGACACTCGCGAGGATGAGGACCCGATCGAGATTGCCTCGCGCGCGCTGGCGCGGGCCGAATCCGCCGGGCACGACGCGGTTCTGATCGACACCGCCGGACGGCTTCAGATCGATGAAGAGCTGATGAACGAGCTGGTGCGGCTGAAGGCCGTCGTCCAGCCGCATCACATCATATTCGTCGCCGATGCGATGACCGGCCAGGAGGCGGCGAACGTCGCCGCCGGCTTCCACGAACGGCTCAAGATTTCGGGAATCGTGCTTACCAAGCTCGATTCCGACGCGCGCGGGGGCGCGGCGCTCTCGGTGCGAGCGGTCACCGGCGCGCCGATCCTGTTCGCCGGCATCGGCGAGAAGCTCGACGCCTTCGAGGTGTTCCATCCCGACCGCCTCGCATCGCGGATTCTCGGGATGGGCGACGTGCTGACCCTGATCGAGAAGGCGCAGGCGGGATACGACGAGGCCAAGGCGAAGGAACTCCAGCGCAAGCTGAAGAAGAACGAGTTCACGCTCAACGACTTCGCCGATCAGATGAGAACGCTCCGCAAGATGGGCTCGATCGGCGACCTGCTGGGGATGATCCCGGGGCTAAAGAAGGTCGCGGGGGCCGCGGATTCCGAGGAAGCCAGGCGCGAACTCAAGCGCATCCAGGCGATCATCGATTCGATGACGCTCCAGGAGCGCGATAACCATTTGATCCTTAACGGGCGCCGGCGCGCGCGAATCGCCGCCGGCAGCGGTACGTCGGTGCAGGAAGTCAATCGCTTCCTCAAACAATTCGACCAGACGCGCAAGATGATGAAGAAGCTGACCCGGCTCGGGGCCGGCAGAAGCATGATGCGCGGAATGGGTTTCGGGAGCTAATATAGGCGAGGAGAATCGTATGGCACTTGTGATCCGCTTGCGCCGCCACGGCAGCCGCAAGAAACCGTTTTTTCGCATCGTCGTCGCCGATTCGCGCGCGCCGCGCCAGGGGCGCTCGGTGGACCTGCTCGGCACCTACGACCCGGCTTTTGAGCCGCCCAAAGTCGCGCTCAAACAGGACCGGGTTGACCATTGGATTAAGGCTGGCGCTATACCGAGCGAGACGGTAAAGAAACTTATACGGCAGGCAAGCATCGCGAAGATCCCCACGTGACTCCAACTGCTCCAACGGAGCCCGCCATGAAGGAGCTCGTACAGTTTGTTGCCCAGCAGCTCGTGAACAACCCGGAGGCGGTGGAGGTGAAGGAGACGCACGGAGACACCGCCTCGGTGCTCGAGCTGCGCGTGGCGAAAGAGGACCTGGGACGGGTGATCGGCAAACAGGGCCGCACTGCCAAATCGATCCGAACGATCCTGAATGCGGTCGCATCGCGTACCAACCGTAAGGTGGTCCTCGAAATCATCGAAGAAAAGTAGCAGGGTGATGGCTCCGCCCGGCCCGCCCTCCCCTGCGCCGGCCACACCCGCGCCCGCCGGGACCGCCGCGCCCGGCGCAAACCAGCGCGAAGCCGCACGCACAGTCCGAATCGGACGAATCAGCGGCGCTCACGGGCTTAAGGGAGCGCTAAGATTCAGTCCCGACGATCCCGATTCGACGGCGCTCTCCCGGATTCATCGCGTCACGCTCGAGCTTCGCGGTGAGTCGCGCGAATACGAGATCGCCTCTGCCAGCCGCAGCGGCCCGACCTCGATGCGCATCACGTTGTCGGGCGTGAACGATGCGGCCGCGGCTGAGGCGCTCAAGGGCGCAATCGTGACCCTGTCGCGCGACGACCTGCCGCCACCCGCCGCCGGAGAGTTCTACTACTTCGATGCGATCGGCTGCGACGTATTCACAACCGACGGCCGGCGCATCGGCGCGATCGAGGATGTCTTCCCGACCGGAGCCAATGACGTGTGGGTCGTGCGCGATGGCCCAAGGGAGGTCCTCGTCCCGGTCATCGCGGATGTCGTAAAGGAAATGAATTTCGCCGCGCGGCGAGTCACGATCGAGCCGGTTCCCGGCCTGCTCGATTGAGTCTCGAGCCTGCTTCGAGGCGGATCAGGGAACCGAACGGCAGACCGCGGTGGCGGCGCATTTCTCCACGGTGCTGAAGTGGCCGCCGATATAGTCGATCCCGTCATTCGGACAGAATGTGAATGCGCCGTTGTGGAACCATCCGCCGGCCATGCTCGCATCGGTGCCGGCTTCCTTCTTGTCGGGCGGGTACGCGACCCAGCCGGCCTTTTCCTTGACCAGGTAAATGTCGAGCCTGGAACCCTCCGTCTTGGGGAGGTCGGTCGATGTGGGAGCGAAAAATGCGGCGCTGACGACCGCGTCCTTGGCGCTGAACCGGCGGATTTCGACCTTGCCGTCGTAAGCGACATTCAGCTTGGGACCGGTCGGAAGCGGGCGAAGGTCTTGCGCGGCGAGTTTCTTCTGGAATCTCTTTGCCGTCAGCGACTGGACGGTCTTGACGTCCTGGTCGGCGATAGCTTTGAAGAGCTTCTGAGCGGTCGCCTCGATTTGCGGGTCGGGCGTTTGCATCCCGGCATCCTGCGCCATCGCGAGCGGCGCGCACATCACAATCCCGGCCGCGAGCATAGCCGCGCCGCAGTACTCAAAGAGCTTGCTGGTAGGATTCATGCCGACCTCCGGAGCTTTCCTCGCAGGCTGGTGATAAATCACAGCCTGCTCCCCCTCTCTTATCTCCCCCGGAAAAGACCGGGGGAGATGATAGAGGAAAGAAGCCATCTTTTATGCAGGATGTTGAGACCGCAGGGCAGCCGAACTGCAAGGCTCTCGCTCTTCTCAACATCCTGCTAAGTACCATCGGCAAAAGCGGAGTAGCAATAGGTTTTTTTGTGCGCCGGGGGACGGCTGGTGGAAGTCCGCCGGGGCGGATAAATTTAGATTGAGGGCGCGCGAGCGCACGCTTGGCGATGAACTTTCACGTCATCACGCTATTCCCCGAGATGTTCGACTCCCCGTTCAAGTGCGGGGTGATCGGACGCGCGATCGAACAGGGCATCATCGCGCTCAAGGTGCATGCGTTGCGCCCCTTCGGTCTGGGCAACTACCGGCAGGTGGATGACGCGCCGTATGGAGGCGGAAGCGGGATGGTGATGCGGCCGGAACCCGTCGCGGCGGCGATCGATGCGGTCGATTCCGCACATCCGGGGCTGTGGAAAATCCTGATGACGCCGCAGGGCGAGGTATTCGACCAGGCGATGGCGCGGGAGCTGGCCGCGCGCAGCCCCGGCCTCATGCTGATAGCCGGACGATACGAAGGCATCGATGAGCGCGTGCGGACGCTGGTGGATCAGGAGATATCGATCGGCGACTACGTGCTGAGCGGCGGCGAGTTGGCCGCGATGGTCGTAATCGAGACGGTGGGGCGCCTCGTCGCCGGCGTGCTGGGCAACCCCGAGTCGCTGGCGGAGGAATCCTTCGCCGCCGGGGAGCTTGAATATCCGCAGTACACCCGGCCGGAGGAGTTTCGCGGGATGCGGGTGCCCGACGTGCTGCTCAGCGGCGACCATCGCAAGATTCGCCAGTGGCGCGAAGAGCAGGCGCACAAGCGCACCGCGCGCCGCCGTCCGGACCTCACCGGGCGGCGCTGATTTCGAGCGTGGCCACACTCTTCATCGCACTCATCCATCATCCCGTCCTCAACCGCAACGGGCGGATTGTGACCTCCGCGGTGACCAGCCTCGACCTCCACGATATCGCGCGCTCATCGCGCACCTACGGCGTGCGCGCATTCTACGTCGTTCATCCGATCGCGGAGCAGCGCGAGTTCGCCGCGAGCGTGATCGCCCACTGGAACGAAGGCTACGGCCGCGCCTTCGACCATCGCCGCCGCGAGGCGCTCGGACTGGTGCGAATCGTCGCCACTCTCGACGAGGCGATGGCCGATGCTGAATCGATTTGCGGCGCGCGCCCGCTTGTGATTCACACTTCGGCGCGGACCAGCGACGGGACCGGCTACGATGAGCTTCGCGCGCGGCTCGAGGCGCCCGGCGCGCCGCCGGCGATGATCCTGCTCGGGACCGGCTTCGGACTTGCGCCGGAGGTGGCGAGGCAAGCCGACATCGAGCTTGCGGCAATTCAAGGTCAAAGCGATTACAATCATCTGTCGGTCCGCGCCGCGGCGAGCGTCATTTTGGATCGGCTGCGCGGCAGGTGATCCGAAAGCGAGATGCGCATCCGCCGCGCACCTGCTCACAGGCCCGACGATCGCGCGCCAGCTCCGCCCCTTTGTCCCAGGCGCTGCTCTACCGAGGCGAGCAAACGGCGCTGTTGTACCAAGGCGAGCGATTGGATAGGTTTAACGTTTCCAATCTCGGTCTGGGTACTCCCATGAACAGCGTAATCAAGAAGCTCGAAGAGCGGGGCCAACGCAACGACCTGCCCGACTTTCGCGTCGGCGACACGGTCAGGCTCCAAATCAAAGTAATCGAGGGCGAGAAAGAACGCTTGCAGCCCTTCGAGGGTGTCGTCATACGGATCAATCGGGGCGGCAACCGCGCGACCTTCACGGTTCGGAAGGTCTCATACGGCGTCGGGGTCGAGCGGATTTTTCCGCTGAGATCGCCGCGGATCGACAAGCTGCAGGTGCTGAGCCGCGGCCGGGTGCGGCGCGCCCGCCTGTATTATCTGCGCAAGCTCTCCGGCAAAGCGGCGCGCCTCGACACCACGACCTGATTCGCAAGGCGCCGGGCGCAACTCCGGCCTTTCTTCGCAACGAGTGAAGTTCCCGACGCGCGGCCGTCCGATCGCGCGCGGACCCAAGCGACCCTCTCAGTCCGCGCTCCTGGCGCCGGTCATGCTGACGTGACCGTCGAGATGCGCGCCCTCGCGAACCGTCAGGCTTTGCGTCTCGATATTTCCGTAAACCCGGGAGTGCGAATCGAGCACGACCCGGTTAGCGCCTGCCACGTCGCCGCGCAACTCGCCCATGATCATTAACCGCGGCGCACGGACCTTGCCCTCGATCGTTCCTTCCTCGCCGATCACGACCAGGTCGGTGGAGGTGACTTCGCCTTTGAAGCGCCCCTCGATCCGGACCGGCTGGGAGAAAATCAGCCGGCCCGAAACCGTCACGTTGCGGCCCACCGCAACGCGGGTGCGCTCCTCGACCAGCAGATCCGCGGAAGCGCCCGAGTTCTGCGATCGCGCGCCCTGGGATTCCTGGCCGCGCAACACCGCGATATGGTCGCCTTCAACCATGGCTATTGCCCCCGCTACGGAGCGGGGAACACGTGGCATGCGACCGCGTGACCGCCCCGCCCGCTCTCAAGCGGCGGTTCGATCGTACTGCAAACATCCTTCGCATATGGGCATCGCGGATGGAAGCTGCACCCCGGCGGCGGGGCCACCGGGCTTGGCATCTCGCCCGGAAGCTTGATCCGCTCGGGCCTGCCGGCCGAGTCGATGGTCGGCACGGCCGAGAGCAGCGCGCGGGTATAAGGATGTCGCGGGTTGGAGTAAATCTCTTCGCGCGCCGCAAGCTCGACGATCTTGCCAAGGTACATGATCGCGACGCGCCGGCTGATGTGCTCGACTACCCGAAGATCGTGCGCGATGAACAGGTAGGTCAGGCTGAGACGTTCCTGGAGGTCCTGGAGCAGATTGATTATCTGCGCCTGGATCGATACGTCGAGCGCCGAGACCGGCTCATCGAGCACGACGAAGCGCGGGTTCACCGCGAGCGCGCGCGCGATTCCGATGCGCTGGCGCTGGCCGCCGGAGAATTCGTGGGGATAGCGGTTCATCGCGTCGGCGCCCAATCCGACCATATCGAGCAGTTGGACGATGCGTTCTTCCTTGGCCCTGCCGCGCGCGAGTTTGTGAATTTCGATTCCCTCGCCGACGATCGAGCGCACGCGCATGCGCGGATTGAGCGACGCGTAGGGATCCTGGAAGACGATCTGCATCTCGCGCCGCAACTGCCTGAGTTCTACGCGGCTCAACGTCGCGAGATCGCGCCCGTCAAAGATGACCCTGCCCTCGGTCGGATCGATCAGTTTCAGGATCAGGCGGCCGAGCGTCGATTTGCCTGAGCCCGACTCGCCGACCAGCCCGAGCGTCTCGCCTCGATAAATCTCGAGGTTCACGCCGGCGACCGCCTTGACCGTGAGCTTGCGGCCAAAAAAGCCGTCGGTGCCCGCAGGGAATTCCTTGCGCAGGTTCTCGGCGCGGACCAGCGGCGCGCCGGCCGGGGCCGGGATGGCGTTGGCCGTGGAAGCCATCGCGGGGTCAGGCGCGGATGCAGGCGACATAGTGGTTGGGAGCTTTGGCCTGAAGCGGCGGCACCGCCGCCGCACATTGCGCGATCGCGATCGGGCATCGCGGGTGGAACCGGCATCCGCTGGGCGGATTGAGCGCGCTCGGAATCGTCCCCGGAATCGCCTGGAGGCGGCGGACGGGCTTGCCATTCATCCCCGGGATCGATTCGAGCAGGCCCCGCGTGTACGGATTGAGCGGACTGCGGAACAGCTCCGCCGCCGACGCCTGCTCCATCACGTGCGCCGAATAGAGAATCGTCACGTCGTCGGCGTACTCGGCGACGATCCCGAGATCGTGAGTGACCAGTATCACGGCGAGCTTGAGGCGCGCCTGAAGCTCGCGGATCAAGTCGAGAATTTGCGCCTGGATGGTCACGTCGAGCGCGGTGGTCGGCTCGTCCGCGATCAGCACCTTCGGATTGCACGCAAGGGCCATCGCGATCATCACGCGCTGGCGCATTCCGCCCGAGAGCTGGTGGGGGTAGTCATCGACGCGCCGTTCCGGGTCGGCGATTCCCACCATTCTTACCGCCTCGATCGCGCGCGCCCGCGTTTCCTGGCGCGAGGTGCCCTGGTGGAGCCGGATCGCCTCGCCGATCTGGCTTCCGACCGTAAAGACCGGATTGAGCGAGGTCATCGGCTCCTGGAAGATCATGGCGATTTTCGCGCCGCGCACCGCGCGCATCTCGGGCTCGGGAAGCTTGAGTAGGTCGATGCCCTCGAAGAGGATTTCGCCGCCCATTATCCGCCCCGCCTCGGGCAGCAATCGCATTATCGACAGAACCGCAGCGGTCTTTCCGGAGCCCGACTCGCCGACCAGGCCCATGAGCTTGCCCGCGTCCACCGAGAAGCTCACGCCATCGACGGCGCGCACCTCGCCCTCCTCGGTGAAGAACGAGGTGCAGAGCGACTTTACTTCGAGCAGCGGCGTCATCGGGAAATCAGGTTATCATCGCCGCGCCGGACCGGACCAGACGGAGCGCGTTGGCGCAGGTTTCATCGCGCGTGTGCGGGGTCGAGCCGATCGCGCAGGTGGTCGCCGAGGAAGTTGAACGACATCACGGCGAGAAAAATGAACACGCCGGGAATCAGGATCCAGGGATAGTGCTCGAGGTTCTGGATGTCCTCGGCCGCGGCGAGCAGGTTGCCCCACGACGATGCGGGCTCCTGGATGCCGAGCCCGAGCAGCGACAGCGCGCTCTCGCCCAGGATATAGCCGGGGATCGAAAGCGTCGCGGCGACGATCGCGTATCCGATTACGGACGGGATCACGTGACGCACGATGATGCGCATGCGCGAGGCGCCCAGCGCGCGCGCCGCCTCGACGTACGGGCGCGATCGCACCGATGCGGCCATCCCGCGGATGATTCGGGCGAACCCGGCCCAACTGATGAACGCCATGATCGCGACGATCATGAAGAAGGTCACAACCGTGCTTAGCCCCGGCGGAATTATCGCGGCGAGCGCCAGCAGAAAGTAGAACGACGGCAGCGACATCTCGATCTCCGACCAGCGCATGATCAGATTGTCCACCAGGCCGCCCATGTAGCCCGAAAGCGCGCCGACCGTGATGCCAAGCGAGAAGCTGATGACGACGCCGATGAGCCCGACGCACATGCTGACGCGCGCGCCGTAAACGATTCGCGAGAAAAGATCGCGCCCCAGGCCGTCGCTCCCCATCATGTACCAGGGCGGGTCGGCCGAATCGGTCGTGAAAAGGTGGCCGGCGCGGAAAAAGTGGATATAAACCTTGCGCGCCGGGCCGGGCGCGTAGCGCCGCGCGACCGGATCGACCATCACCATCGCGCGCGCATACAAGAACCCTTGCCCCCAATCGGAAACCGCCGCCAGATGGAGCGCCATCGGCGGGCAATCCGGCATGCCGCGATTCTGGTAGGCCGGATCGTAGGGCGCAAAGAACGGCGCTCCGGCCGCGAGCAGATAGAACACCGCGATGCAGAGCGCGGAGAGGCGCACGGTCCACGATGCCAGCCGCCACTCGCGCCGCAATCCCGCCAACCTGACGGCGCCGGCGCGCGCCGGCGCGATCCCGGCTTGCGATGGCGCGGCGGCGCTCATTGCGATGCCATCGAGGAAAAATCGACCCGCGGATCGACCGCGACCAACGCCAGGTCCGCGAGCAGGTTGCCCGCCAGCAGCAGCACGGTGCCGATCAGCACCGAGCCCATCACGAGATAGATATCCAGCGAGCGCACCGCCTGCAGCAGCAGCAGGCCGAGCCCCTGCAGGTTCATCACCGCCTCGACCAGCGCCGCGCCGCCGAGCAGATCGCCGAGCGAGTATCCCGCCATCGTGATGAACGGGTTGAGCGCGTTGCGCAGCACGTGCTTGTAGATTACGACCCGCTCCGAGAGCCCCTTGGCGCGCGCGGTGCGCACGAACTCCGAGTTCTTGATTTCCAGGATCTGCGAGCGCATCAGCCGCATCAGCCCGGCCATCCCCGCCACCCCCAGTACAAACACGGGCAGTATCAGGTGATAGATCCGGTCGCCGACTCGCGCCCAGAAGTCGAGCTCCGAGTAATCAACCGAGGTCGTCGCGCCCACCGGGAACCATCCGGTCTGAAGCGCGAAATAGATCATCAGGAAAGCGAGAAAGAAGTTCGGCACCGACATCCCGAGGAACGCGAAGAACGACAGCACGCGATCCCACACCGAGTTCTGCCGCACCGCGACGATGATTCCGATCGGGATCGCAAGCGCCCACGACATCAGCATCGAGCACGCCGCGAGGATTACCGTGTTGAACGAGCGCGCGGCGATCAGCGAGGTGACCGGCACGTTGAAGGTGAGCGAGATGCCGAGGTTGAGGTGCATGACCGCCCACAGCCACTTCGCGTAACGGAGCATCAGCGGCTGATCGAGGCCGAATTGCGCCTCCATCTGGCGGATGACCTCGGGCGAGATCTTCGGATTGAGCTTGAGGCTGGAAAGGAAGTCGCCCGGCACCAGCGACATCGCAAGGAACGAGAGGAAGGTGATCCCGATGATGAGCGGGATCATGTTGAGGATGCGCTTTACGAGGAAGCGGCCCATCGAGTCACAGGTCTCCGGGAGCGGTGCGTGCGCGCGGCCGGCCAGCGATTTTCACTCGGCTCTGAATTGGATCCATTCCGGTCTGTACAGGCCCCAGACGGTCGGCTGGTAGTTTTCCAGCGAGTTTTTCCACGCGGCGTAGCGCTGCTGGCGGACGGTTTCGATTACCGCGAGTTGATCGTGGAGGATCTCCTGGATTTTCCAGTAATAGGGCGCGCGTTTGGTCTCGTCCATCTCGGATGCGCCCTCATCGAGCAGCCGGTCGATCTCCGCCTCCCACGGCGTTGCCGGGGTGGCCTGGTCGGGATTCCACATGTGCAGGTTGCCCGAGGAGCGCAGAAAATCCGCGCCGTCGTTCGGTTCCAGCCCGCCGGTGAAGCCGATGAGGATGCAGTCCCAATCGAATGTGCTGTCGATCCGTTCGACCAGCGTGGTGAATTCCACGGGGCGGTAGTTCACCTTGATGCCGAGATTCTCGAGGTCCTGCTTGAAGATGACGCAGATCTGGTCGCGCTCGGGCGTCCCGGTATTGGTCATCAGGTTGAACTCAAGCCGCCTGCCGTGCGGATCGACGCGCACGCCGGGTTTGGCGAGATGGTACCCTGCCGATTCGAGCAACTGCGCGGAAAGCTTCGGGTCGTAATCGTAATCCCGGATGTTCGGGTCGTAAAAAATCTTGTTGGCCGGAGAGATGTCGCCGACCGCGGGCTCCGCCAGGCCGTGGAAGCACAAATTGATCATCGCCTTCTTGTCCACCGCATGCGCCATCGCGCGCAGGAAATTGATGTCGGTGAACCAGGAGAGCTTGGGATCGGCCACGCCGCCGCGAACGAAGTGCTTCGGGTTGCGGTTGAACGAGAAGAATAGCGTCCCCGTGTCGATGCCGGACTCGTAAAGCGTGATGTCGAGCTGCTTTTTCTTCTCGCCCAGGTCCACGACTTCTTCGGGACGCGGGCCGTAAATGTCGATCTGCCCCGAGAGGAAGCGCAGGTAGGCCGCGTTCATATCCTGCACGATGATCTCGGTTTGGCCGCGCAGGCGCGGCAGCGCCCCGCCGTGCTCGTCCTTCATCCAGAAGTCGGAATTCCGCGCGTACTGAACCACCTGGCTCTGGACGTAGCGCGTCATCTTGTACGCCCCGTCGCCGATTAGCTGGTCCACCGGCGTATTGATTCCCCAGCTCTGGTTGAACTTGCCGGCGGCGTAAATCGGCTCGAGGACGTGCGCGGGAATAATCGGAATCTGGATCGCATAGAGGAGCGGCGCGAACGGCTTGGGCAAGTGCATCACGACCGTGTAATCGTCCGGCGCCTCGCTCTCGATCTGCTTGCGATCGATCGTGAGACCCGGCCGGATGCTGTTGGGCACTTTCGGATCGTAGATGACCTTCATTGTGAAGAGCACGTCGCGCGATGTGAGCGGCTGGCCGTCGAACCATTTGACGTCGTGGCGAAGATGAAAGGTGATCGTCTTCTGGTCGGGCGATATCTCCCAACTCTGCGCGATCCGGGGCTCCGGCAGCGTGGTCATAGGATTGGTCTGAATCAGGCTGTCGAACAGGTCGCCGATTATCTGACCGGATGCCGAATCGGTGACCAGGATCGGATTGAAGGTGCGCGGATCGCTGGCGGTTGCATGGTAGAGGACCTGCTCGCGCGCATGATCGGCCCCCTGGCGGCGCGGACGGCATCCGGCAACCATCGCGATCGCAAGCGCGCCGAGGGCAAAGACCGCGGCGAGCCTTCCCGCCGGAATCGATCTGCCGATCGAACGGTTCAATTTCGCACGAGAGGCGATCATCTCAAGCGCATTTCGCGGCGCGGCACCTCTCCGCCCGCAGAGCAAACGCCGCATCCGGCTTAAGCGGCTCCTTTGCTGCGGCTTGCGGGCTGAGCACGAACGTCCCGTCGGGAACATCGCCGTTTATAATCGGCCGATCGTAGCGCAGCGTCAGATGGCTGTGGGCGATCGGGAAATCCGCATCGACCACGTACGGGAACATCAGGCCGCCGATATCGTGATATCCGCTGTAATGCACTTCGTACGTCACGCCGCCATCGGAGCCGATCTGGCGCACCATCGCAAGCTCGCCGTCCTGAAAACCGATCTGATGCGATGTGGAATCGCGCCACGATGCGACCGTCATCGCGCCCTCCTCGGCGACCGACCCGCTCGCCGGCGCAAGCGGCGCGCCCGCGGGCGCCAGTCCCATCAGCAGGCGCACCGCATCGGCGGGTTCCATCGGGATTTGCGCGTAGCGATTGAGCGCATCGGCGGTTGCCGCATCGCGGATGACGTGGTTGCGGGAGGGCTGGAAAATTTCGAGATTCGGCCCGTGCGCGACGACGATCAGCGCCACTCCGAACGGCTGCATCGCATCGACCCGCAAGTCATCGGGCCTGCGCGCCACGATCTGCTCGCGCGCTTTGACGTGCCGATCGGCCGTGGTGTACTCGAACACCGCGCCGGATTGTACGGAGTCGAGCACGCGATCGCGATGGGCCAGTTTCTGGAGCGCGTCAGCGACCTGCGACAAATCCGCGGCGGACGGCGCGATCGCCTGGGGAGCGATCTCGGGGGCGGGCTGGCGGCTTGCGCACGCCGAAATTCCCAACGCCGCCGCGCCCAGCAGCGCTACCGCCCCGAGTCGCACGGCGCGCAGCCAAAGCGGCGGACCCTCAATGGCCCGCGGCATTCTCCGCATGCTCGAGTAACTGGAGCTTGCCCTTGAGCCGCTCGACCTGCTCCACCTCCTGGGCCTTGTGCAGGGCGTCGCGGTACTCCTGGGTGGCCTGGCGAAGCTTGCCGATCTTGCGATAGGCGTCACCGAGATGCTCGGTGATGGTGGGGTCGTCGCCGGTCAGGTTGACCGCGCGCTCCAGTTGCTCGACCGCCTGCTTGTACTCGCCCTTCTGGTAATAGACCCAGCCGAGGCTGTCGACGTAGAAGCCGTCCTCAGGCTCGATATCCAGCGCGCGCTTGATAAGTTTTTCGGCCTCATCGAGATTCTTGCCCTGCTCCGCCCAGGTGTAGCCGAGATAATTGAGGGCCTGCGCATTGGCGGGGTTGAGCGAGATCGCTTTCTTCATCTCGCCGATTCCGGGGTCGCGCTGCTTGTCCTCATCGAGCAGGGAGCCCAGCGTGAAGTGGAATTTGTCGTTGTTGGGCTGGATTGAGACCAGCTTGCGCGCAAGATCGATCGCGGTCGCGTAATCCTTCTTGTCCCGGTAAACCTCGACCAGGAAGCCCATGATTTCGGGATCGTTGGGCTTCTTGCCGAGCGCCTCGTTGAGCGCCGCGATCGCGTCATCGTACTTGTTCTGCTTCTCGTCGAGGTATGCGATCTGGAGGCGCGACTCGACGTAATGATCGTCGCTGGCGGATATCTTCTTGAACTCCTCGAGCGCCTTGTCGGTCTCGTTGAGTTCCGTATACACCGAGCCGAGATAATAGCGGACCCGGGTGTTGTTCGGCTCGGAGCCGAGCACGAGGTTGAACTCGGTGGCGGCCTGATCGAAATCGCCACGCTCGTAATACAGAAGTCCGATCCGGGTGCGCGTGTCGTTGGGAGTGGTGTCGATGCCGTCGAGGTTCTTCAGCTCGCCCAGCGCCTGCTCGTACTTCTTCTCGCCCACGTACAGCTCGGCAAGCCGCTTGCGCACGAGTTCATTGTTGGGATTGACCTGCGTGATTTTCTTGTAATACGCGATCGCATCCTGCGGCTTGTGCTCGATCTCCTTGAGTTGCGCGAGATCGAGCAGGACCATCTCCTGCTGCGGGCTGAGATTGAGGGCCTTCAGATAATACTTCTCGGCATCGTCATATTTCTTGGCCGATGCCATCACGCGGCCCGCGTAGTAGTAGCCGAGGAATGAGTTGGGTTCGAGCGCGATCAGCCGCTGAAAGGTTTTTTCGGCCTCGTCGTAGTCGCCGCGCTTGGCATCGAGAGTGCCCAGGTACAGATAAGCTTCCTGGGTCTTCGGGCTCAGGCGCAGGACTTCCTTGTAGTCCTGCTCGGCGGTCGCGTCGTCGCCCAGCGCGGTGCTGATGCCTGCCGCAAGCAGGCGCGCATCCACCGAATCCGGCCGCACGGCAAGCGAATGGTTCACCTGTTCGAGCGCATCCCGCAGGCGTCCCTCGCGCACGTACAGGGTCGCCAGGCGCACGCGAAGCTCCGCGTTGTCGGGGTCATACTTGACGGCGTCCTCGTACCCGCGAAGCGCCTGTGCGCGGTCGCCCTGCTCGGAGGCAAGCTCGGCGGTCAGGAACGCGCCCATCGCGCGCGCATCGGCGGGAATCTCGACCGCGGGGGTGCCGCCGAACGGATTGCCCTCGTCGGTGCTCACGGTCTGGACCGGTTCCGACCCGCGGCCCGCGCCCAGCCGCGCGCATCCCAATGCAACCGCCGACGCGACGGCCACGACGGCCATTGCGCATTTGATCGATTTCGTCACTGCGGGGCGGGATTCTTCGACTAAAGTCTTAATTAGAGCTAACACCACGATAATGGACCGTCAACGGAATGTCGCGATGCGATCACGGACACGCCGGCTCCTGATCCGACAACCATTATAAAGCTTGCGCGGCTCGATGCGAACCAGCAATGTCCCCCTCGCGCCCGCGCGCCCCGCTTGCCACCATCGGCCCGCTCCGTTACAGGCAATGAGCGGAGCCCCCTGAGTTTGACCCCGAAATTGGCAGCCGAGCCGCTCGATTCGAACGCCCCGCGGCTCGATGCGCACGGGCTGGGCCGAGGCCGCGCGCTCGCGCTGTTGCCGCTGGTGTGCCTGATGTACCTGGTCGTAAGCGGCGGCGCGTACGGGCTGGAAGATGCGGTGCGCCTGGCCGGGCCGAGGCTTGTGATGCTGCTGTGCCTGGTGGTGCCGCTCACGCTGAGCCTGCCAACCGCGCTGATGGCGGCGGAACTGACGGCGCTGATGCCGGCGGAGGGCGGCTTCTACTTCTGGGTCAAAGAGGCGCTCGGCCCGTTCGCCGGTTTCGCCGAGGCGTACCTCACGATCCTCTACACCGCGGTCGATATGGCGATCTATCCGGTGTTGTTCGCGGCATATTTCTCGTTCCTGGTTCCAATGGGGCCGGTTGCGCGAATCGCAACGCCCATCGCGATCGTGTGGCTGTCCGGCGCGGTCAATCTGATGGGGGTGCGGCCGGTCGGGAACACATCGATGGCGATGACCGGACTGCTGATCGCACCGTTCGCCGCGCTCATCGTGGCTGGCCTGCCGCGTCTGGTGCATTTTCAAATGCCGGCCGAGCCGCTGTTCGGCGCCGATCCGCTGGGCGCGCTCGGGGCGGGGCTGACGGTGGTCATCTGGAACTTCGGCGGATGGGAAAACCTGAGCGTGGTCTCTGCCGAGATCGAGAACCCGCGCCGCAACTACCTGCGCGCGATCGCGATCGCGCTGCCGCTGATTGTCGCCGGCTACATCCTGCCGCTCGCGGTATGCCTGTCGGGCGAGACCGGCGGCGCCAACTGGCAGGAGGGATGGTTCTCGCACGAGGGCTATCGAATCGGGGGCGCGCTGGTCGGCGGGTCGCTCGCGATCGGCGGCGCGCTGATGACGTTCGCGGTGTTTCAGGCGGCGATGCTGTGGGTGTCGCGGATGCCGTTCGTGCTCGCGCATGAGGGTTATCTGCCGGCGCAGCTCAAGGAGATCTGGGCGGCGCGCGCTACCCCGGGGCGCTCGATTGTCGCTTGCTCGATGGTCTTTACGATGCTGGTGCCGCTCGGTTTCGTCGCGCTGGTAGTGCTCGACGTATTCTTCTATATGGCGGCGCTCGCGCTCGAGATGGCGGCGCTCTTGAGGCTCAGAAAGTTGCGCCCGGACCGCGCCGGACTTTTCGCCGTGGGCGGAGGAAACCTGGGGCTCGTGCTCACCGCCGTGGCGCCGCTCGTCACCTGGCTTGCGACGTTCGGGCTTGCGGTGTCGGCGACCGACGGCAAGTCCGATTTCATCATCGCCGTGCTGCTCGCGCTCGGGGTGTGGCCCGCCTACGCGATTGCCCGGCGCCTCTACGGCGGCCCCGCCGCGCAAGCCGAGGGCTAGCATAAGGTTGCGCGGGCGAAGCGCCCGCGTATCAACGGCGGGCACGGCGAGACTGTCTCAAAAGATCAGCGAGAAGCGAACGCGGGTAATCAAG
>DASPOF010000160.1:0-10485 GCA_035626155.1 Binataceae bacterium (SeqCode) | reverse complement strand
TCCATTCATCGCCGCCCTGGGAGGACCTCGACCACCCGATGGTGGTGCTCAATGAGTATGGCGCGGGCCGCGCGGTTTACTCGGCCGCCGCAATCGAGACTCACGATTCGGATGCGCAGGCAAAGCTGTTCGTCGCTCTGGTGCGAATGCTGCTCGATGGCGAGTATGCATACACTGCCGAGGCGCACCCGGCGCTGTGGATGTCAGTTTTCGATCAACGCGAGAAAAATCGGCTGATGGCGAGCTTTCTCAACTAC
This sequence comes from Binataceae bacterium (SeqCode), assembly GCA_035626155.1. GTDB lineage: Bacteria > Desulfobacterota > Binatia > Binatales > Binataceae > DASPOF01. Next base: position 10,228 of record DASPOF010000160.1, on the reverse strand, counting down.
CAGGCCGAGCTTCCGCCTGTGCCGGTACGCGTGCGCTTCTCGCTTCGCCCTCCTTACGGCAAGCGGTTCCGGAGTCTTCGGATGGTCCCCGAGGAATCCGCACTTAAGTTCGCACTCGACAGTGACGGGACTCTGCGGTCTGAGATCGGCTCCGTGGATCTGCTCGCGATGGTTCTGGCGGAGTACGAGTAGCCAAGCGCGGGCGCGCCATTGCGGCGCAATCGGAGTGCTTACCCGCGAGCCAGCGGGGTGCTTGTCGGCGCACGCGACTCGGCATAGCTTCAGGTAAAGCGGCTATGCGATCTCCCATCATCCCGGCAAAACTTTCCCGCGCGATTCTCAGCGCCGCAGCGTCGATCGCACTCGCGCTTGCCGTGCAAGCGTGCTTCAATTCGTCGCCGCCGCCTGTGGGGACCCTGGAGGAGTACGAGGCGCAAGGCTACGAGAACAGTGACGCTTACGCCTATGGCGGGTACCTCCCGTATTGGTACGCGCCCTACTGGTATGCTCCACCCTATCCCTATTACTTTTACGGCGGAGGCGGCTTTCCAGGCATAGGTGTGCCACCAACCGGTGGAGGAGGCGGCGGAGGAGGATCGGGCGGTCGCGGACCGGGCGTTGGCGGCTCAGGCGATGGTGGCTCGGGCGGCGGGGGATCGGGCGGTGGTGGCCCACACGGCGGAGGGCCGGGCGGCGGTGGAGGGTCGCACGGAGCCGGGGGCGGGAGCGGTCGCCGCTAGCAAAATCTCAATCGAGCCGGGCCTCCGGCTCGCCCGTCGGGCGCGACCCCCATTTCGGTTCGAATCGCCAAATCGCAATCGCCGCCGCCAGAGTCATCAGGACAATAACCACTCCCCGGATGAACTGGCGGTCACGATATACCAACTCGATCTCCTGACGGCCCGGCGGCAACTGCACTCCGAGAAGATTGCTTTCCCAAAACACCACTCCCGTCCCCTTCGCGAGCGTCCACGACGGATCGTAATTCTGGTCAATCACTAAGTAGGCCGGGCTGCCGGCGTCGACCCGAAACCACAGCTTGTTCGGCGTCCACTCCTCGAGTTCGACCGAGCCGCTTCCCAACATATACTGTTCACCGCGATAGCCAAGCTGGTTGGCGCCGCGAACTGCGGTAGGAAAATGGGTATACTCATAACAATAGGTCGAGCCGCGCCCATGTATCGCATCCCACAATTCCAATCCATGGCTGACGCGGCCGCCATGCGGCCGGTAGACCTGGACGAAAGTCGGCCTTGCATCGCCAATCCCTATCGGCCTTCTGAGCGCCTGCTTCAATATGGGATAGTCCACCATCAGGCAGTTCACCGTGGCAACCGCTATGAAAGCTCCAAGCACAGGGGCCGCCCACTTCCCCAGCCGTCGGCGAGCCAGGTCGAATCCGAATCCCGCCAGCACTGCGACCGCAAGGACGAACGGGATAATCGCCCGCGATGGATTACTTGCGGAGGTGAATGGCGGAACGTGATGCAGCAAGGTCCACGGCCACAGTCTTCCCCCATGGTCCCCGCCGTAAACCGCCAACATGAAAATCCCCGCGATTATCCACGGAATCGCCCGGCGGCCCACGAACATGCCTGCCACCGCCGGAATTGCGAACAGCCCGATATACGCACCTGATTCCCAGAAGTCCCAGCCATTGATCGGAGGACCGTACAGGTACTGCGTCGGCGAGAGGAGGAGCGCCGGCAGATTTCCAAATTCGGAGGCGACCGCACGATGAATCGGTCTCGGGTAAACGGATAGAACGTGGATTGTACTAAGCAGCTTCGGCGCCCCGAATCCAAATGTGAATATTCCGGCAATAGCCAGTGCGATGATTGGCCACCAGGTCTTGTTGAGAATCGCCAGTGTTGTGAATACCACCAATGCGATCATTGCCGGATAAACCACCGGCTCGCGGCTGCCCTCCAAAAATGCCAGCGCCAGTGCGCATCCCGCCATCACCGCCCATCCGATTCGCTTTCGATCCGCCGCCATCAGAAGGAGCGCAAGAAACCAGGGTGCGTACGCAAATCCCAGGAAGACCGCATGACCCTCCGCGAGGTGCAGCGAGAACCACGAACTGGCGGGAAAAACCGTGGCGGCCCCCGCCGCGGCGATCCGGCTCTGCTTGAGGGTCCGCCCAAGGAAATATCCGCCCGCCCACGACAGCGCGAAGTGGAGCGCGATTTCCAGGTGGATTCCAACGACCGGTCCTGTCAGTAAGTGAATCAGGAAGAACGGCGTCAAAACCCGCGACTGAGGATTGCCAATCATCGGAACGCCGCCGCACTCGTATGGATTCCATAGGGGCAGTTGGTGAAAATGCGTCACCGTGTAATACGGCACCCAGTGGAGAAGCATGAAGAAGTCCCAATCGTCGAGCAGCCCGGCCCTCGTCGGATGAATGAGCACGGGCCAGCCGAACGCGAGGCCGAAACCCAGCGCGCCCGCCACGGCAATTGCGCAGTCGGTGCTCAAGTACGCGCGCAAGACGCCGGCCAACCGGCGCGCTCCGCTCATCGCGTCCGACTGCGCCGTTGATTCCGGTCCGCTTCTATCGTCCATTGCCCCTCTTGGCGGCCCGATCCGTCCGCTTATCGCCCGCTATCAAGCGCATGCTTGCGCGGCTCGAAAAACAAGACCAAAGCGGCCGCCGCCACTGTCCCCAGAAAAATCACTACTCCCCAGACAAACTCCCGGTCCCGATATGCCAATTCGATCTCTTGCCGGCCCGATGGTACTTGCACGCCGAGAAGACCGCCTTCCCAAAACACCACTCCCCTCCCCTTCGCGAGCGTCCACGACGGATCGTAATTCTGGTTGATCACTAGGAAAGCCGGGGTGCCAGCATCCACCCGGTACCTCAGCTTGTTCGGGGTCCACTTCTCGAGTTCCACCGAGCCCGCGCCGAAGACGTACTGTTCACCGCGATAGCCAAGCTGGTTGGCGCCCAGCACTGCAGTGGAAAAGGACGCGTACTCATAGCAATTGGCCGATCCGCGCCCTTGCAGCGCATCCCAAAGCTCCATTCCGTGGGTAAACGGCCCATAACTCGGACGATACGACTGAATAAAGGTTGATGCTGCGTCGCGGTTGACCAGGGGCCTCGCAAGCGCCTGTGCGAGAATGGGAAGATCTATCATTAGACAGTTCCCAGCGCCAGCCACTATAAAGATTGCAAGCGCAGCCGCGGCCCAGCTCCCCATCCAGCGCTGAGCGCAATCGAACCCAAATCCTGCCAGCACTGCGACCGCCAGCACGAAGGGGATAATCGCCCGCGACGGGTTTCGCGCGGAGGCGAACACGGGAAGGTGATGAAGCAGGGTCCATGGCCACAGGCTTCCCCCGTGGTCGCCGGCGTAGAGAAGCAACATGAAAATCCCGGCAAGCACCCACGGGATCGCCCGGCGGCCCGCGAGCAATCCTGCCAGCGCCGGGATCGCGAACGCCCCGATGTACGCGCCTGACTCCCAGAAGGGCCAGTGGTTGATCCAGACGTGGTTGATGTATTGCCTCGGCGACAACAGGATCACTGGTAGACCGCTGAACTCTGAATCAATGCGATATTCGATCGGTCTCGGATAGGACGATAGAACATGAATCGCGCCGAGCAGCTTCGGCGCCGCAAATCCCAGTCCGAATATGCCCGCGATAGCCAGTACGCCCAGCGGCCACCAGCTCCTCTCAATGACCGCGAGCGCCGCGAGCACCGGCAGCGCGAGCATCACCGGATAGATCACGGGGTGCGCGCTGCCTTCGAGGAACGCCATGGCAATAGCGCCGCCCGCCATCACTGCCCATCCAATTCGTTTTCGATCGGCCGCTTGCAAAAGGAACGCGAGAAACCATGGAGCGTATGCAAACCCCAACGCCCAGGTATGACCCTCCGCCAAATGGAGCGAAAACCACGAGCTGGCGGGAAATACCGTTGCAGCGGCCGCGGCGGCGAGCCGGCCGAGCTTGAGCGTCCGCGCAAGGAAATATCCACCCGCCCACACCAGCGCAAAGTGAAGTGCGATTTCCAGGTGGATTCCAGCAGCCGGACCAAACGCCAGATGGATCAGGAAAAACGGAGTCAGAACGCGCGACTGCGGGTTGCTAATCATCGGAACGCCGCCACACTCGTATGGATTCCATAGCGGCAGTTGATGAAAATGAGTCACCGTGCGATAGGGCACCCAGTCGAGCAGCATGAAGAAGTCCCAATCGTCGTGCAGGCCGGTGGTCGTCAGGTGGGCGAGCACCGGCCAGCCGAATGCGACGCCGAAAATAAGGGCGCCCGCCGCTGCGATCGCGCAGTCGCCGGTCAGGTACGCCCGCCAGGCCTCGGCCAATCGGCGCGCCCCGCTCATCGCGTTCGATTGCGCCGCCGATTCCGGTCCGTCCTTATCGTCCATTTCTTCTTTTGATGGGTCCGGTCGGTCCGCTCATCGCTCGCGATGAAGTACGCGCTGGCGCCACTCGAAAAAGAAAATGAAAGCGGCGGCGGCCAGGGTCGCCAGAAAAATAAGTACGCCCCAGGCAAATTCGCGGTCCCGGTACACCAACTCGATCTCTTGCCGGCCCGCCGGCACCTGCACGCCAAGAAGCCCATTCTCCCAAAACACTACTCCGGCGCCCCTTACCAGCGACCATGACGGATCGTAATTCTGATTGATTACAACAAAGGAGGGCGCGGCCGCATCCACGCGGTACCATAGCTTGTTCGGGGTCCACCTTTCGAGTTCGACCGAGCCCGTGCCGACGACATACTGTTCGCCACGATAGCCAAGCTGGTTGGAGCCCACCGCTGGAGTGGGAAAGGATGTATACTCATAGCAATCGGTCGATCCGCGCCCCTTGAGCGCATCCCACAGTTCCAATTCGAGGCTAACGCCCTCATAAAGTGGCCGGTAGAACTGGACAAAAGTTGGTGCTGCGTCGCCGATGACGATGGGCAGAACGAACGCTTGCGTGAAAATGGGGAAATCCACCATTAGGCAGTCCACGGCGGCCGCAACTATAAAGATTCCAACCGCACGTGCGCCCCAGCTCCCCATCCAGCGCTGAACGCAATCGAATCCGAATCCTGCCAGCACCGCGACTGCCAGTACGAAAGGGATAATCGCCCGCGACGGATTCTGCGAAGACGAAAAAACCGGCAGATGGTGAAGTATGGTCCACGGCCACAGACTGCCTCCGTGATCGCCGCCGTACAGGAGCAGCATGAAAATCGCCGCGACCCCCCACGGGACCGCCCGGCGGCCCGCGAGCAGGCCTGCCAGCGCCGGGATCACGAACAGCCCGATGTATGCACCTGATTCCCAGAAGCCCCAGTGATTGATCGGGACGCCGCTCAAATACGGCCTCGGCGAAAACAGGAGCACTAATAGCTTTCCATACTCGGAATCAACCGGATAATCGACCGGCCTCGGATGCAACGATAGAACATGAATCGCGGCGAGCAGCTTCGGCGCCGCAAATCCCAGTCCGAATATTCCCGCGATAGCCAGTGCGCCCAGCGGCCACCAGCTTCTCTCCATGACCGCGAGCGTCACGACCACCGGCACCGCGAGCATCGCTGTATAGATCACCGGGTGGGCGCTGCCCTCGAAGAACGCCATCGCAATGGCGCCGCCCGCCATCACCGCCCAGTCGATTCGCTTTCGATCGGCCGCTTGCAAAAGGAACGCGAGGAACCAGGGGGTATACGCAAATCCCAGGAAGATCACATGGCCCACGGCGACATGCAGCGAAAGCCACGAACTGGCGGGAAATATCGTGGCGGCGCCTGCTGAAGCGATCCGGCTCATCTTCAGCGTCCGCGCGAGGAAATATCCTCCCGCCCAAGCCAGCGCGAAGTGAAGTGCGATTTCCAGGTGAATTCCAGCAGCCGGTCCGAACAACAGGTGAATCAGGAAGAACGGGGTCAGAACTCGCGACTGCGGGTTCCCGATCATCGGAACGCCGCCACACTCGTATGGATTCCACAGCGGCAATTGGTGAAAATGCGTGACCGTGTAATACGGCACCCAGTGGAGAAGTAAGAACAAGTCCCAATCGTCGCGAAGGCTGGCTGTTGTCAGATGCGTGAGCACCGGCCACCCGAATGCGACGCCGAAGATAAGGGCGCCCGCCACCGCGATCGCGCAATCGCCGGTCAAATACGCACGCCAGCCCTCGGCCAATCGGCGCGCCCTGCTTATCGCGCCCGATCGCGCCGCTGATTCCGGTCCGCCTCTATCGTCCATCGCTGTTCTCGATCCGTGCATGCCATCCGCTCACCATCCATATTGCGCGAGCCGGGGCGCAGGCATCACCATAAATCGGGTCCGGCCGGCAGCGCAATCTGGGTCCGGCGCGGCGCTTTCGGCGGGAAGAACCAGCGGGTGAAAACGCCGCCGACCGCTTGCAGAGCCATCATGGCCGATCGACCCCCGCACTCGATTGGCGCGGCGAAGCAGGCTCGCACATTTGCGCCGGCTTGAAATGGCGAAATGCAGGAGACAATAGTACAGCTACCCCCTGAGACTAACTATAACCAAGGTGATGACATCGCGATGAAACTTGCGACTTTCACTCACAACGGCTTCACTCGGATCGGCGTCGTGGTCGAGGACTCGATCGTGGATCTCGCGGCTGCGGCTCCGGACCTGCCCCGCGAGATGATCGAACTCATCGGCGCCGGCGCCGGCGCGATCGAGCGAGCGCGAAAGGCGGCCGCGGCCGGCGCGCCGCGCATCCCGCTTGCCGCTGTGCGCCTTGAGGCTCCGATTCGCCGCCCGCCGGAATTTCTCGCAATCGGATTGAATTACGCCGATCACATCGCCGAGACACACCGGGAGAAACCCGTCTTCCCGATGTTCTTCAACAAGCAATCGAGCTGCGTGACCGGCCCGTACGATCCGATCCATTTGCCGCGCGTTTCGAAATCGCTCGACTACGAGGGCGAACTCGGATTCGTGATTGGGCGGCGATGCCGCCGCGTCCCCCGCGCGCGCGCTCGCGAAGTGATCGCCGGCTTTCTGATCGTGAACGACGTGAGCGTCCGCGACTGGCAGGCAAAAGCGCCGACCATGACGCTCGGAAAATCCTTCGACACGCACGGGCCGGCCGGGCCGTGGATCGTCACGCCCGACGAACTGCCCGACCCGCATCGCCTCGAGCTTCGCACGTTCGTCAACGGCGAGCTGCGCCAGCATTCGAACACGAGGAACCTGATTTTCGACTGCTACGCCGAGATCGAAACGCTCTCGACCGTGTTCACGATGCAGCCCGGCACGATCATCTCAACCGGGACGCCGGGCGGCGTTGCCGTCGCGACCAGCCCGCCGCGTTTTCTCAAGGCCGGCGACGTCGTGAGAATCGAGATCGAAGGAATCGGCGCGATCGAGAATCGGGTGATCGACGAGCCGGCGGCGACCGGCGCGATCTGACCCCGTCGCGCGGGGGGGGGGCGCCCTGCCGGCCGCGGCGATCGTCAGCGCGCGACGCGATCGAGGAAGGAACGCACCGCGGCGTTGAAGGCCGCGGGCTGGTCGATATTCGACGCGTGTCCCGCGTTCGCGATAATCACTTTTTCGGCGCCGGGAATCTTCGCCGCCATGTAGTCGGTCGCGGAAAGAAACGCCTGGTCTTTCTCGCCGACCAGCACCAGGGTCGGTACGCGAATCGACGCCAGCGATTCGATGACGCGCCCGTCGCGCTGCGCGAGCATCCCGCGCGCCGCGTGCGCCAGGCCCTGGGCGCTGCGATGCTGCGCGACCCGAACTTCCGCGCTGGCGGCGCCGGCGGCGGCCAGTCCTTCCTTCTCGAGCGTAGCCGCCCTGGTGTCGGCCATCCGATTCCACTCGTTGCGCGGCTCGTCGCGCTTGTAGCCCGGCCCGGTATCGAACAGCATCAGCGCCACGACGCGCTCGGGATGTGCGAGATGAAACGCGAGCGACATGTAGCCGCCGAGCGACAGGCCGCCGACCACCGCGCGCCGCACCCTGCACGCATCCATCACGGCCGCCATGTCGGCGATGGTCGCCTCGTGCGTATAGAGCGCGAGATTGTCGGGCGAGTCCGAGCGATCGTGGCCGCGCATGTCCCACGCAATCAGGTGGTATCGATCCGCGAGCGCATCCATCTGTCCGCGCCACATCCGCGCGCTCGCGCTGTAACCATGCGACAGGAGCACCGCCGGGCCCGTGCCGCGCTCTTCGTAATAGATCCGGACTCCATCGCGATCCAGATATGGCATGATTCGGTCACCCCCGAATTTGCATCCGGCCCCTGTTGGCGTTACGGCCGCCTCGGTATTTGCTAGCCCAGGCGGGCCGAACTTGCAATCCGCGGTTCCCGCCACGCGCACGCGGCACCCGTCCCGATTGGTTCGTCGTTCGAGGAGCGCGGCCGGCTGCGTTCGGGCGCGCCGGATGAATAGTCACTCGATTACTCAGTCCCCTCTCGATTGACGTGAGGATAGGCCGGCGCGATCCCGCGCATGCCGCGACGGAGCACCCCTCGCGATCGAGTCGCTGGCGGAGGGGGGAGGGAGTCGAACCCTCCGGCAGGCGCAATGCCTGCCAAGCCGGTTTTGAAGACCGGTGGGGCCACCGGGCCCCTTCCTCCTCCATGCGGCGCCGGGAATCACGCAATCCAAAAGCCCGCTTAAGACGCCAGGCATCAGGAAAACACAAATGGGCCGCGAAGAGAACCCGCACGAGGGTCCGGGCCGCGCCGCTCCCCCGGCGCGATTCGCCTTTGCCACCGGCGAGCGGGCGCATTACTATTAGCTCGACCGAACCAACCGCGAGGGGATAGCCGCCGTGACAAACGACGACGACGAAACCAGACGCGTCTTCGACGAGGAGCACCCCGGCGCACCCGAGGTCGAATCCGCGCTGGCCAACAAAACGCTCGCTGACATCGTGACCAAGCCGCCGCTCGTGGTCGAGACGACGGACACCCTGGCGCGCGTGATCCGTCTCATGCAGGAGCAGCGCCACGGCTGCGCGGTGGCCGTCGAGGGCGGCAAGCTCGCCGGAATTTTCACCGAACGCGACATACTGATGAAAATTGTCGGACATCCGATCAATCTCGATCGCACGCCGGTGAGCGCGTTCATGACGCGCGACCCGGTCACGCTGCCCGGCGATTCCAATCTCGCCTTCGCGCTCTACCAGATGGTGGTCGAGGGGTACCGCCATATTCCGCTGGTCGATGACGCGGGCCGGCCCGCCAATGTCGTCTCGATGCGCGACCTGATTGAGTACTTAAGCGAGTCCTTCAGCCGCGAGTTGCTCACTCTGCCGCCCCATCCGCGAAGCCATCGGTTCCGCAGCCGCGAAGGCGCCTGAGCCGCCGCGCGCTGCGCTGCATCCACTTTCCCTTAACCGGCGGAGGAATCGCGATGGGACGTCTCGATGGCAAAGTCGCATTGATAGTCGGCGGCGGCGCGGACGGACCGCCGAATGCGGGCGAGACGCTCTCGATCGGCAACGGACGCGCGACCGCGATCGTGTGCGCGCGCGAGGGCGCCACGGTGATGGTCGCGGACCGCTCGCTCGCCCTGGCGGAGGAAACCGTCACCGCGATCCGCGAGGAGCGCGGCCGCGCGCAGGCTGTGGAAGCCGACGTCAGCCGCGAGGAGGATTGCCGGCGCGCGGTCGAGGCGACGGTCGCGGCGTTCGGCGCGCTGCACCTGCTCGTGAACAACGTCGGCATCGGCATCGGCGCGGATCTCCTCAGGACCACCACCGATCAGTTCGACCGCATGGTCGCGGTCAATCTGCGCAGCCATTTTCTCACGATGCGTTATGCGGTCCCCGAGATAGCCAAGGCCGGCGGCGGCGCGATCGTGAACGTCTCATCGCTCGCGGCGCTCCGGAGCAACCGCCTCATTCCCTACGAGGCGACCAAGGCGGCGCTGCTCGGGCTTACGCGCTCGGCCGCCAACTCGCACGCGCGCGACAAGATTCGCATCAACACGATCCTGCCCGGCCTGATCAATTCATCCATGGTCCGGCGCGCGATCGGCGACCGCGAGGCGCAGGTTGCGCCGCGCATCCCGATGGGCCGCCAGGGTACGCCGTGGGAGATCGCCAAGGCGATCGTCTTTCTGCTCTCCGACGACGCATCGTACATCACCGGCACGGAACTGATCGTCGATGGCGGCCTTAGCATCCGCTGAGGGCGCGCTCGGCATCGATCGGAAAGGGACTCACGCATGCGCAAGATAAAGTTCGGCTACCAGCTCGAC
>DASPOF010000159.1:0-31587 GCA_035626155.1 Binataceae bacterium (SeqCode) | reverse complement strand
GGCCAAGCGCGCGATCGACGAGGATTACAACCAGTACGCGATCACGCACGGGTCGCCGAACTTCCGGCGCGCGATCGCCGACAAGGTTCGCTCGTTCAACCGGATTCCGTGCGACCCCGACCTCAACGTGACGGTGACTTGCGGCGCGACCGAGGCGATGGCCGCGGCGATGCTCGCCGTGGTGGACCCGGGCGAAGAGGTGATCATCTTCGAGCCTTTCTATGAGAATTACGGGCCGGACGTGATTCTGGCCGGCGCGACGCCGCGTTACGTTGCGCTCGGGGGCTCCGATTTTTCGATCGATCGCGCGGAGCTTGAGGCGGCGTTCAGCGACCGAACCAAAGCGGTCGTGATCAATTCGCCGAACAATCCGACCGGCAAGGTTTTCTCCCGCGCCGAACTCGAAATGATCGCCGAACTGTGTCAGCGCCACGATTGCCTCGCGATTACCGACGAGATTTACGAACACATCATATTCGGCGGCGCCCGCCACATCTCGATCGCGAGCCTGCCCGGGATGGCGGATCGCACCATCACGATTAGCGGGCTGTCGAAGACTTACTCGATCACGGGATGGCGGCTGGCATACGCGGTGGCGAGCGAGCGGATCACATCCGCAATCCGCAAGGTGCACGACTTTCTCACCGTCGGCGCGCCGCATCCGTTGCAGGAGGCGGGAGCGGTAGCGCTCAAGCTGCCCGAGTCGTTTTACGCGGAGCTTGCCGCGATGTACGAGCGCAAGCGCGGGGTGCTGTTCGATGCGCTCAGCGCGGCGGGATTGAAATGCCACTCTCCGATGGGCGCGTACTACATCATGGCCGACATCGGCCCGCTCGGCTTCGCCGACGATCTCGCGGCGACCGATTTCATGCTCGATGACGTCGGCGTCGCGGCAGTGCCAGGCTCGAGCTTCTACCATCGTCCCGAGCTCGGGCACGGCATGCTCCGATTCACCTTTTCCAAGAGCGATCGGACGCTCGCGATGGCGGCGGAGCGGCTGGCGAATCTGCCCGCGAAACTTGCATCGCGCCGACGCTAACGCGCTGCCTCGATCTTCGTCCGAAATGAGCTGTAAGGCGGGAGCGCGCCCGCCCCACGCGATGCTATTGAGGCTTGCTCGCGGATTGCTCCGCGTCGATCGACGGCGCGGCCGCGCCAGGATGCGACTGGAATCCATCGGGCAGGTCACGAAGCGGCGTGATCCTGATCGCGACGATTTGCTCGGCGGCGAATTTTTCCTTGGTGGGACGTGCGAATCCCATCCGCGCAAGCAGATACTTGCGCGGGTACTCGTCGACGATTCGGCTCTGGATCGCAGGGTCGGCCGCAATTTCGGCCTTTCCGATGAAGGCGGGACCCTGCATCGATCCGATCCAGATTATCGCGGGGCTGCCGCGCTTGATTCGCCTCGCCTTCCAGCTCTTGGGCGAGGTCTCGATCAGCACCTCGTTGTCCTTGGTCGTGATGAACCAGACCGGAGCCGGCTTGCTCTGATTGCCATCCTTGCGGACGGTCGCGATGTAGATGAGGGAAGATTTCGCAAGCGCGGCGATATCGCGCGGCGATGCCGCCGCGTTCGCCGTTAACGCCATGGAGCTCAAGCCCAAAGCGGCGATCACTGCCGCTATCCCGACTGCACGTCTCCTCGCCAAAGTCCCGATCATCTCTTCTCTTCCCCCGCGCTGTAACGCTGCCGGCGCCGCTGCGGCATCTGCCCGTAATTCCGGGCGACCCGGTTCCAACCCCCTTAGAACAGTGCGAAGGATCTCACAAGCCGCCCCGTGTGACGCGCACGGGACTGCCGGCGGGTCTCAAAAAGTTTGGACGTCCCCCTAGCCCCCTGGCAGGCTGGCGATAAATCACAGCCTGCTCCCCCTCTCTTATCTCCCCCGGAAAAGACCGGGGGAGAAGATAGAGGAAAGAAGCCATCTCTTACGCAGGATGTTGAGACCGCAGCGCCGTCGATTTGCGAGGGACTCGCTCTTCTCAACATCCTGCCAGGTATCTGCGGCGCACGAAAACCTCGCCCAAAAAGAGCGCGATTGCCACCGGCAGGAGCATCGAGTCGGCGCTTCGGCGGACGGTCACCGTCGCTCCGGTGTGCCGCGTGATTTCCTCGGCGGAAGCGCCAAATCCGCCGTGAGTGGCGCTGCCCAGTTGCTCGAGCAGGCCGACATTGGGCGGCCGAATCCTCAACTCCGCCGCATCCGCCGGCAACGACCCGGCCGATGCGAACTCGCGCTGCATCAGCACCCGCTCGGTATCGACGGCCTTTATCATCAGGGTCGCCGTGTACTTGCCGCGCGGAAGCGGTCCCGCCTCGCCGGTGTAAAGCGATGCGCCCACCTGGGTCAGCGGCAAATCGATCGCATGAGCGGGGCCCGTGATCCGGCACATCAGGTTGCTCACCGGGTTGGAGTCGGATTTTTCCACTTCGATCGTCTCGGAGCCGTCAGCCGCGCCCGAGATCCTGATCGTGAACATGCCGGAATCGCCCTGGCGCATCGTCCAGGTGGCAAGCTGCGACCAGAACTGTGCGTAGCGGTCCCATCGGATCCAGCCCAGGGTGGCGAGCGAGTCCGGATCGGCGGCGAAGATCGCGCTGCGGCCCAGACCGTACTGCCAAGCCGCGAGCAGCGGCGCGCTCTTGTCGCCGCGGTTCACCCTGAGCACCACCTGTGCGCCGTCCTTGGCGGCGGTCGCTGCGAAAAAGTCGATCGGCGGAATATCGCGCGCGCCGATTCCCGAGAGGATCGCGCTTGGCGAGCCGGTCTCGATCGACGTGCGCTCCTGCTTGCGCCGGTTCATCGCCTCACGCGTCAGCCCGACCAGCAGCAGCGGCAGCCGCTCGATGTCCTGAACGCGATAAAAGACGCCGCCGGTTGCCTGCGCGAAATCCTCGAGCAGCCGCAAATTGGCGAGATCGGGCCCGATCCGGATGGTCGAGACGGGAATGCGCTGCTTGGCGAAGTCGGCGATCAGCGCATCGTGGTCATGATACTGGCGGTTGGTGTCGCCATCGGTGAGCAAGATCACCTGCCTGACCGGCACGCCGGCCTGGAGGATCTCGCGCTCGGCGATCTCGAGCGCATCCTTGAAATCGGTGCCGCCGCCCGCCTGGAGACGTTCGATGCGGTCCTCCAGGTCCTCGCGATTTTCGCCGAGCGGCTGGAGGTGGCCGAGAACGTAGGGCTGCGAGTCGAACGCGATCACGCCCACGTAGTCGGCGTCATCGAGCTGGCGCAGCAGCGCGACCGCCGCCTGCCTGGCGTAGCGGATGCGCTCGCCGTCGCGCACCGCGGGATAGCGCGAGTCGTAGCTCATCGAGTTCGACCGATCGATCAACAGGTAAACCGCGATCGGCTCGCGCGAGGGCGGGGGCGGCTGTTTGAGGAATTTGACCGGAAGACTTTTTTCGACCTCGCTCGATTGGAAATTCTCGTCGCGAAGCGACTCGCCGGTCGCGACCAGCCCGCCTCCCAGGTCGGCGACGTAACGATTCAGCGCATGCTGAACGCGATCGCTGAGCGAAGATGCGGTCAGGTCATCGAGAATCACGAGTTGATATTGCAGGTAGTCGGCGGGTTTGTCGGTCAGGCTTCGCGGCGAGACGATATCGACCCGGTATTGGCGAAGCTTGAGCGCACTGAGCAGGCTTTCCGGGCGGCTCGCCGATACAACAAGCACCCGCGGCGGCGGGATTACCGAGAGCGCGGTCTCCACGCGAGGATTGATCGCATCGAGCGGCGGCGCGACGACCACCTCGGCGCCCATCAGATACGCCCCCGCCTGGTCGATTCGGTATGGAAGCTCGAAGCGGTTCAGACCCGGCTTGAGCGTTACGCGCCGTGAGCCCGCTCCCACTGCGTCGCGCGTGAGTCTGAGTTGCGCATCGGCCGCCACCGGCGCTTCGCTCTCAATTCCGAGCCTGAAGGTGAATTGCTGCTCGGCGCGGACCATCGCGGGCGCGCCAAAATCCACCAGCGCGACGCGCTCGGCCGCAGAGGCGGGAGGCGGCTCGGCAAAAATCTTCACCCCCTCCTCGACCATCGCGGGAATTTCCTGTGCGGCGCTGCCCGCGGTTTCATTCCCGTCCGTCAGCAGAAGAATTCGCTTGTCGGCATCGGGCGAGAACAGCCCGGTCGCGGCGGTAAGCGCGCCTGCGATATCGGTCGCGCCGCGATCCGGAGCCAGGACCGGGTTGCCGGCCAGCCGGGGATCGGACAGTGGCGCGCCGAGCCGCGCGTCGCGGCCAAATCCGATGATCGCCACCCGATCGTTGGCGTCCATCGCGGAGACGATTTGCGCGGTCCTGCGGCGCATCCAGGCGCGCTGGTCGGATGCGATCGAACGCGACTGATCGAGCAGCGCCACCAGCTCGACCCTGCGCGCCGCCATCGTGCCCGTGATTCGCAGACCCGCCAGCAACGCGACGAAGGCCGCCAGGCATCCCAGTCTCAGCGCAAGCGAGATTGCGCCGGCAAGCCTGCTTCCGCTGCGAATCGCCGCGAGCGGCGGCATCGCCACAAGCGGCGCGAGCGCCAGCAGCCAGAGCACGACCGGCCGATCAAACATGGCGCACCCCCCATCGCGCTGCGTGATGCACGAGGAATGCGGATTCGGTTGCAAAGGCGGCGAATGCGATTGCAACCAGCAGCATGACGAGCGGGGTCGCGTGCCGGGGCTCGCGAGCGGCCTGGATTCGCGCGGCGGCAGGCGCGGCCGCATTGCCGCGTACCGGATGTGCAATCGACAGATCGGACTGCGACGCGTCGAAGTAGTTCGCGTACACCTCGACCGTCCGCGGGCCGGATGCGATCGTGTAGCGGCCGGACTTAAGCGGCTTAAGGCGCACGCGGCCCCAGCGGTCCGCCGCAAGCGTGCTCACACTTCCCTCGGGGCCGGTAACCTGGACCGTCCCCGATGCGGGCACATCGACATAGCCGCCGGTCGAGACAATCTGAACCGCCCCCGGCGCAACCAGCTTTCTCATCAGGCCGATCGTCACCACGAGCGCATCGAGGCGATCCGGATCGAGCAGAAGATGGTCTCGAACGTCGAATGCGGCCAGCCCGATGTTGCCGGCGGTTGCGCGGCCGGTCCCCGCGGCAACTATCGGAGACGGACTGCCGGACCGGCTGGCGGTGGCGGCCGCTTCCATCCATTCCGGAATCTTCACGATGCGTGTCGCGCCGAGCATCGTCGGCGCAACCGCGCTTTCTCCATCGCGGCCCGAGAGGCGCATCTCCGCCGCTGGCGCCGTCGCGATCACCTTGAGCCCGCCGGGCAGCGCCGCCGCAAGCGGAGGAAAGACCAGCAGAGTCGCATCGCTATGCACCGCGGGAAGGTAGCAATCGTGCATTACCGCAAGCGCGTACGAGGCGGCGGGCTCTCCCGGCGCGGGCGCTTCAGGCCGATAAAGCGCCGGGTCGGCCGCATCGACGCGAAAGTTGGCGTTCAGCGCAAGCAGCACGCGAGCGAGATCGTCGCGCACCGCCGGGTCGGGCGAGACCACCAGCGCGCGCGCCTTGTCGGAGGCGGGCGCCCATGCCCACCGCTCGTTGTCCGCCATAAGCGAATCGGTGGAGAGAATCTGCGCGTGCACCAGCCCGCCCGCACGAAGCGGGCCGAATGGCACGACCACTTGCTCGCGCCGCGACATCATCACCGCCCGATGAAAGACCTCACGGCCCGAGAGGTCGATGGCGAACTCGACGAGCCGGGGACTGTCCGAAAAGTTCCGCAGCACTGCGCGGCCCTGAGATGATCCGACTGCGCCCGGATCGAGCGATACGATCGCGGCATTGTCGTCGCCCTGGCCAACTCGATGAACGCGAACCGGGGCAAGGCCGGCGACATCGTCGAATGCGCCGGCGGGCGGCGGCCGATCGGTGAACAGATCGATTCCGGCTGCGCCCTGCGCGCGCATCATCGCGGCTCTCAGAGCCGATGCGCGCGCGGGCACGTCGATGGCGCCCAGGGCGCCGATCGCCTTTCGGAGCGCGGCGCGGTCGGAGGTCTGCGCAAGGACCAGCTCAGCCTCGAGCGCGTAGGCGATCACGCTGAATTCGGCCGCAGCCGGAGCCTCGTCGATGACCTCGTAAGCGGCGCGGCGCGCCTGGTCGATTCGCGTTCCCCCGCTCTCTCGCGCAGCCATCGCGGCGCCCAGATCGAACACCAGCGCCCTGCTTCGAGCGGGTCCGGTTGCGTGCGCCGTCATCAGGTAAAGCCCGCCGGCCGCCAGAGTCAGCGCCGCAAGCCCCGCCAGCTCGAACCAGAACAGGGGGTCGATTCGCACGTGGCGGACGCTCGCCACCGGAGCGGGAGCTTCTTCGAAAAGCATCAGGCTCGACACTTCGATCGTCGGACGCGAGCGCGAGCGCAGATAGATCACGATGAGCGCCGCGATGCTCAGGCCGTAAACGAGGCTATGCGGATTGAGGAAACCCACGGCTACCTGACGATTCCGAGCGCGGGCAGCTCGCGCTCCATGAACGCCTCGAGATTTCCCGCGCCGAATGCGCGCGCATACCCGATCGCGCGGCTGGTGCAGTAGGAGTTCAGCCGCGCCGACATTTGCTCGACGATCCTGCGGCAGGCGGCTGCGGAGCCGGGCCCGACGACGGTCTCCCGCATCTCGCCGGTCTCGGCATCGCGCACGCGATAGAGGCCGGGCGGATAACTGCCGGTCGATTCCTGCTCCCCCATCACGTGAATCACTTTGATCTCGTGGCGCGCGGCCCCAAGCCGCGACAGCGCATCCTCGTAATCAACCTGATTGACCAGAAAGTCCGACACCACGATTACAATTCCGGCCGGCCTGCGCCGGAGCAGGAGTTCGTCCACCGCGGCGCCGAGCCCGGTCTCGCCGCCGCACCGGCATCCGGTCACGAACGGCTTCAAGTCGCGATACGACTCGCGCCGGCGATGGAACGGCGTCGTCTCGAGGTGCATCGCGCCCCGGCGCATGGCAAACGCGCCGAGCCTGACCGCGTCGTTATCGCCCATCGCGACGTACGCGAGCGAGGCGGCGATCGCGAGCGCCAGCCCGAGCTTGTCATCGCGTTCCGGATAAGCCATCGACGCGCTCGCATCGACTAGCATCGTGACTTCGACCTGGCGATCGGCGCGGAAAGTGCGCAGCGTCAGCTCATCCAGCCTCGCGTATGCATTCCAGTCGAGCAGGCGGAGATCGTCGCCCGGGGCATAATCGCGGAAATTCTCGGGTTCGATTCCGAGGCCCTGGACCCGGCCAAGCGTTCGCTGGCCCGAACGCACGGTGCGCGCGCGCTTGATGCCCAAAACCAGCCGGTCGAGCCTCTTTAGATACTCGGGCTCGAACGCACGAGCTTCCAACATCGGCGTGCCTTCAAGTGCGCGCGGCGCGGACCGATTTGAGCACGCGCTCGACGACCTGGGCGGCGTCGATCGCGTCGGAATGCGCCGCGTAATTGAGCATGATGCGGTGGGCCAGCGCGGGAATCGCGACCTGGTCGAGGTCCTCGCGCGCGATATTGGCCCGCCCGTCCAGCAGCGCCTGCACCTTGGCGCCGAGGATCAGCGCCTGCGCTCCGCGCGGCGAGGAACCGAACATCACGTACCGGTCCACCATCTCATCGTGGATGGCGTTGCCCGAATTGGTGATGAAGCGCGAGTGCTGCGGCTGGGTCGCGCGTACCAGGCGCGCCGCGTACGCCTCCATCGCGGGCGCCGCGATCACCTCGCGCACGAGATGCTTGAGCCCTTCGATCCGCGCGGCCGACTCCGCCGCCGGAAATACCGGCTCCACTCCCGCATCTTCGGGTCCCGTCGTGGTCGAAATGATCTTCACGAGTTCGCTCTCATCGGGATAGTTCAGCCGCACCTTGAACAGAAACCGGTCGAGCTGCGCCTCCGGCAGCGGATAAGTCCCCTCCATCTCGATCGGATTGAGCGTCGCCATGACGAAGAATGGCGGCTTGAGCGCGTAGGTGGTGCCCGACGAGGTCACCTGCAATTCCGCCATCGCCTCGAGCAATGCCGACTGCGTCTTGGGCGTGGCGCGGTTGATCTCGTCGCCGAGCAGAATATGGCAAAAGACCGGACCGGGCTGGAAGCTGAACTCACGCCTGCCGTCCTCACCCGACACGATCACCCGGGTGCCGGTGATATCCGCCGGCATCAGGTCCACGGTGAATTGGATCCGGTTGAAGCTCAGGTTGAGTGCGAGCCCAAGCGTCTTGACCAGCGTGGTCTTTCCGGTCCCGGGCACGCCCTCGATCAGCACGTGCCCTCCGGCAAAGAGCGCGATGAGCAGCTCCTCGACGGCTTGGTGGTGTCCAACGATGAGCTTGTGGATTTCTGCCTGGATTCGCCGGAAGGTTTGCGCGAAATCGGCGACGGTAGGCATTTGCACCATCGCCTCGTTCATCGCTCGAACACCCGCTTGATCGTGGCCTGGTCGTCGGGCGCAATGGCTGCGCGCGTCACCGGTTGGTCGGGCTGCTGATGAGCATTGAGCGGCGTGCGCACCTTGGGAGGAAGGTAGGCGCGGCCAGCGCCTTTTGCACCGTGCTCCAGCGGCTGCGCTTCGATTGCGATTTCAAAGCCCTCACTGCCGAGCTTGGAATCCGTCTGGCTGCCAAACAGAGTCTGCGGATCGGTGCCGACCCCGTGCGATGCAGCCCCGCCGGTTTGCATGTCCGCGCGCTGGTTGTCATCGTCGCGCCGTTCCGCGTCGGTATCCGCCGCGGGCACGTCATGCGAACCGCCGGTTTCGCTTCTTCCCCGCGGATTATCGTCCGGCGCGGGCGCGGCCTCGCGATTTTTCTGGCGTGGTTCGGCGGGTAGTGGCGCTTCGGCATCCCGATGGTCCTGCTCGAACTGTCCAGCAGGTTCGTGGCTGGCCCCGCTTCGCCACGGCTCTGGGTTATCGTCGGGGTGAGATGAGTCCGGATTGGTGGCGGCGTCGGCCAGCTTGAGGGTGAGCCGCGGCTTGTCCGCAGACTGGCCGCGCAGGCGGCTTTGTACCTTCCCGGCGAGGCTGCGCGCGCGGGTGAGAAGTTTATCGACGCTGCCGGAGTTGCCTGCGCCCGAACTTGCGCCCTCGCGCGCAAGCTTCTCTTCGAGCCGGCGCATCGTCGCGGCATCGGCTTGAACTTCGAGGCCGCCTTCGCTGTCGGCGTCGGCAGGCCGAAGCTGAAGCTGGTCGAGGTCGAGCGTGATATCGGCCTGCTGCGAGATCGCCGCCGCGGCGGGCGCATGAACGGTTCGCGCAAGCGGTATCGCGATGCCGGCGAGCAGGAGCGCACCGGCAAGAGCGAAGAGCGATCGCGAGATGCGGTGACGCACGATCCGGCCGGGCGCGAACTCGTCGCGCCGCCCGATGGTGTCTTCGAGCAGGAATGCCCACAACGGCTTTGAACGCACCTCCGGCGCCGCCTCGACGATCGTCACCAGCCGGCCCCGGAGTTCCGCGCGCTCATCGGCGACTTGCGCCGCGCCCGCGAGATTGGCGCTGAGCCGCAACGCGCTCCTGATCGAGCGCCACAGCCCGGCCGCGAGCGCGAGCGCCGCCGCGATCGCGCATGAGAGGAATGCCAGCGGACCCAGGAGCATCGCGGCGAGATAAATCACCGCGCCTGCCGCGATCACAACCGCCAGTCCGAGGAAGACCCCGCGCTGCACCGCGAGCGAGTTGAGCCGCCAGCGCACGGAGGCTACCTCCCGCAGGATGAGTGCGAGCTTCTCCTCGGCTCTCCTTAGGTTTGTGGGGGACGCCATTTGAAACCGCCCGGCGCGCATTCTGGAGATTATTTTAGTGCGATACCGCGCGCAACGACCGGTTCGCAGCGCCGAGCTGCGGGGTTCGTACGGGCCGGTTCAAAAGGTCCAGCCGATGATCGACTTAAGGAATAATCCATTGCTGGTGCGGGTGATGCCGACTCCCACGCCGAGGTTCAGTTCGAGTTGGGGCAGGAAGTCGAAGTTCAACGCGGGGACGATGAATTGTTGCTGGCGCTGGACGCCGGGCAGCGATGAGAGCGGTCCCATGTCGCTGTAGTACTCGATCGCCGGCGTCATCCAGTCGAACACGCGGTAGGCAATCTCGCCCGAGGGCAGAAATTGCACGCCCTTGTGGGTCTCGGGTCCGCTGAACGGCTTCGAGAATGGGAAATTGCCGATCAGCGTGAAGCGCCCAAGGTCGCTCTCGAGGATCGGGCGCACCTCGAATGAGAGCGGGTTGCTCTCGGCAGCGCGCCGCATGTAGTCGATTTGCAGGTTTCCCCCGATTTCGATTGGCCATCCTTCCGATTGCGGCACGGCGAAATGGACCTTGGTCCGGGCGCCTGCGTACTCGTATTGGCCGTTGTTGAGCCGCGCGGTGGCCAGGTACTGGCCCACTTCGAGGAAGGGCAGGACCCCGTAAGTCGCCTCGAGCGTCTCGTGAATCTGGTAGGGATTGAGCGCGGCGCGCGCCGACTCGCCAGTCGCGGTGCTGACGGTATTGGAGTGAAGTTCGAGTGTCAGATGGCCGGGGGCTGCGGTTTCGATGGAATAGACTTCGATTTCATAGAAATCAATCGCGTCCGCCGGCCCCGGCACTGCGAGCATCGCCAGGAGAAGAAGGAAGACTCGAATCGCTTTGCCCGCTGAAATCACTGCAACCAGGCGATCCACGGCCATCGGGTCCGATTCCTGCGTCCGCGCTCGCCTCCGCACGAAGTTTCGGCCGGGTTGCGGCACTTATCGCAGAATCACAGATGCCGATGGGACACCCTCAAAAAAAAGAGCCGCGGCGAGGATCGCCGCGGCTCTCGATTCAAATGCGAACTGATTCGGTGCTTCGCTCAGTGAAGCAGCGAACTCGCGACGGTTTCGCGATGCACCGGCGCATTGCCGAAGTTCGCCTCATCCGCGAGCGCGCGGCGATGGAACAGGTGCATGTCGTGCTCCCAGGTGAACCCGATTCCGCCGTGGACCTGAATCGCCTCGCTGGTCACGTTCTTGCCCATGTCCGACGCGTACGCCTTCGCCATCGGGACCGCCGTGGCCGCCTCGGCCGCGCGCGTATCGACGGTCCAGGCCGCGTAGTAGGCGAGCGAACGCGCGTTCTCGACGCCGACCATCATGTCCACGCACTTGTGCTTGACCGCCTGGAATGAGCCGATCGGCTTTCCGAACTGGACGCGGGTCTTCGCGTACTCGACCGACAGGTCGAGCGCCTTCTGCGCGGTGCCGACCGTCTCGGTCGCCAGCGCCGCGGTGGCAACATCGAGGGTGCGCCGCAAGAGCGGCCATCCCTCGTCCACCTTGCCCAGGATGCCGGCGGCCTTCGCGTTGTCGAACTTCACGTGGCACAGGCGCCGGGTCATATCGACGGTCTTTAGCTGCGTGATCGTGACACCCTTTTCGTTGGCCGGAACGGTGAAGATGGAGATTCCCTTTTCCCCGCTTCCGCTGGTCCGCGCCGCGACCGCGATCCCGTTGGCGACGTGCGCATCGGGAACGAAAAATTTCTCGCCGCTGAGGACGTAATCGGCGCCGCTCTTGGCCGCCTTCAACTGGATGCCGCCGGCATCGAAGCGGCCCGCGGCCTCGGCGATCGCGACCGTGCCGATATACTCGCCCGTGGCCATCTTTGGCAGGATGTTTTTCTTGGCATCGGCGGAGCCGCCCTCGACGAGGATCGTGGCGCCAAGCAGGGCCTGCGCGAAGAACGGTCCGGGAACCAGCGCTTTGCCGCACTCCTCGATGACCACCGTCATGTCGAGGAAGGTTCCGCCCTGGCCGCCAAATTCCTCTGGAATGAGGAGCCCCGGCCATCCAAGTTCAACCAGCTTCTTCCAGAAACCCTGATTGTGGGCGGTCGCATCCGCCATCGTTTGGCGCACGAACTTCGTCGAGCAGTTGTCCGCCAGGAAGCGCTTCGCCGCGTCGCGAAGCATCTCTTGTTCTTCCGAAAATCCAAAATTCACTTTGGGTGCTCCTCCGTCTCTCGGCTGGGTGATATCCGGCGGGCCGCCCCGCTCGAATCCAAAGTTCAGGTATCACTAACCCTTTCCCGCGTGCAAGCGCGGCGCGAGGGGGTATCGGGCTGGTTATGCCCGCTTTCTCTCTGAGACGAGGGCGAGGACGCCGGAGTACTGCAAGAGGCCGGTGGTAGCGCCGATCGGCCCGATCTCGAAACCGGTGAAAAAGCCCGCGAGCGGAATCTCGCCGAGATACTGGCGGATGTAGGCCGAATCGTGGCCCGCGATGTTGTAGAGGCCGGCGCCGCGCGAGACGCAATCGAAGTAGAGCCCGAAGGCGGGCGGCGTCGCGATGCGGCCGCGCAGCTCGTCGAGGGTTTGCTTCAGGTCCTGGCGGGCGCGCTCGCCATCGCGCAGCACGAATCCGACCGTCTCGCCGACCGCGGGATGATGCGCTACGGCGATGACGCCATGCTCCTTGCTCGCGCCGGTGATGTTGCGGACCAGGTAGCTCCCGCGCTCGATTTTCTGCGCGGCCGGGTCGAGCGGCACCGCGAGGAACACAAAGGTGAGCGCGCGGCGGAGATCGGCGGCGAGCGGCCCGGCGGCCTCGGCGAAGACCTCGAAGGCGGGGCGGCCGTCGAGTTCGGCGATCACGTTCTCGCGCGCGGCGGTGACCCGATGGCCGCCGCCGATCGGGGTCGCGGCAAGCGAGCTTGCGAGCACGATGTCGAAATCGCCCGCGATCAGCATCCCGCTCACTGCGTTGTTGCTCACCGTGTCGCCGCAGAATTGAAACGTCTCTCCGATCGAGCCGTCCTCGCTAGCGCCGCCGCCGGTGATCACGACCCCGGGCAGTTCGCGCGCAAGCGGCGGCAGCAGACTCTCAGGGTCCATGTTGTAGGTGTCGGCGAACAGGCACAGCAGGTTGGATGGACCAAGCGCCGGGCGAAGCGTCGCGGCAATCTCCGATGCGACCTTGGGGCCTCGCCCACGCAGCGACGGTACGAAGAACCGGCGCGCCGCAATCCCATCTCCGCCGAGGACCAGTACCGCGAGCGCGTGGCCCCCCTCGATTTCCTGCGGCCCCGCGATCACACCCAGACTGGAACATCCCGCGACCTGCTCGGTGCGAGCCTCTGCGGCCACCGTGCGAAGGATCAGGGGGTACGCCGCTCCGTACGCGCTGGTCGCGAAGCAGAGCGCGCCCTCGGCGCGCGCCAGCCCGGCCTGGCTGAGCGCCGCAGCGACGGCCTCAGCGGCGGCGACCTTCGGGTTGAGCGCAGTCGAGTACCCGGCACCGGCGCGCAACATGCCTCCCCTTTAGCGCCCGCCCAGTATCTCGAGCAACTCGGCCGTCCGCTGGATCGCGCGGCCGAATTCCTTGAGGTCGATATGCTCATTGACGCCGTGAACGCCGTGCGGCTCGCCGACCGTGGTGGCGATGGGAACGAAGCCGTAGGCGATGATCTTTTTCTGGCGGAAGTAGTGGCTGTCGGTGAATCCGCTGGTCATCGTCGCCACCACCGGCGCCTTGTCGTCGCGGCGCGCCAGCGTCTCGATCGCCGTCATCAGCTCGGTCTTCTGCGGCGATGAGACCGGCGGGAAATTGAGCAGCACGTCGATCTTGATGTTGTCGTCCGCGATCACCTTGCGTATCGCCGCGAGGAACGCTTTCGGGTCGGTGCCGGGCAGCAGGCGGCAATCGACCTCGGCGTAAGCGGTTGGGGCGATCACGTTGGTTTTCTCGCTCGCCCCGAGCACCGTGGGCGTGATCGTGTCGCGCACCATCGCATTCTGGCCCGGCACCGCGAGAAACTGCTTCTGGTAGGCGGGATCCTTGAGCGATGTGCTCAGGTCGAGGAATTGCCTGGGACCGTCGGTCAGAAGCGAAATCTCGTGCATCGAGTTCTGCACGATCGTCAGCACGCGGACGCTGGTGCGGTACTCGATTAGCTTCTGGAGAGCGCGAACCAATTCGCCGACCGCGGTCTCGGCGGGCGGAGCGGCGGCGTGTCCGGCGGGACCGGTTGCGGTAAGACGCAGCCAGAGCGGGGTCTTCTCGGCGACCGACACGGCATAGACCTTCTTGCCGTTTTTCTCGATGAGAATTCCGCCGCCCTCGTTGAGAACGTACCCGGCGTCTGAATAAACGTTCGGCTGATGGTCGATGAACCATCCGGCGCCGAGTTTGCCGCCCTCCTCCTCGTCGCCGGTCGCGACGAACAACACGTCGCGATCGAGCAGGATGCCCGCGCGCTTGATCGCGAGCATCGCCATCAGATCGATCACACCCGGTCCCTTGTCGTCGAGCGTGCCACGCCCCCACAGTTGTCCGTCCTTGACCAGCCCCGAGAACGGCGGCTCCTGCCATTCCTTGGGCTCGGCCGGCACGACATCCATATGGCTTAGCAGCAGGATTGCCTTATTGTGCTTGCCGATTCCGTGAAGGCGTGCCGTGATGATCCCGCGTCCGGGCACCGGCTCCCAGGTGGTTGCGGGGATTCCGTCGGCGAGGAATTTCTCCTTGAGCAGCTTGGCTGCCGGCAGTTCGTTGCCGGGCGGATTGGTCGTGTCGATCCGGATGTACTTCGAGAGGAAGTCGGTGGCTTCCTGGGTGATCTTGTCCCAATCGATTGGCTTGGCCTGAGGAGCTTCCTTTCCGATTGCCGCGCGATGCGACGGCGGCGTCTCAGGGGGATCGGCGCGAGACCCCGATGCCGCTGGCGTCGGCGCGGCAGCGATCAGAAGCATCGCGGCGAAGGCGCTCGCCCCGGCCACTGACTTCAACGAAGCGGAAAGCCGATGCTCGCGCAGGCTTGCGGAACTCGACTTGCCGGTCGACGCGATGAAAATGTGACTGCTGGCTTTCATGGCGATCAGCTCTCAGCGGAATTGAAAAGCTCGATCAAGCTGCGGAGAAATTCGGCCGCAGGAGCGCCGTCGATCACGCGATGGTCGAACGTCAGGGACAAGGTAATCATCGCGCGCGGTACAATCTCGCCGCCGCGTACCACCGGCTTCTCGATTATCCGCCCGACGCCGAGAATTCCGGTCTCACCCGGATTCAATATCGGCGTGAACGCATCGATGCCATACGTCCCGAGATTGGTCACCGTAAACGTGGCCCCGGTCACATCTTCGAGCTTGAGCGCTCCGGCGCGCGCACGCTCGCCAAGCTCTCTGGCTTCGAGTGCGATTTGGTCGAGCCGCTTGCGCGCCGCATCGTGGACGACCGGAACGATGAGTCCGTCCTCGAGCGCGACCGCGATCCCGACGCCGACGGTGTCGGGAACGATGATTTCTCCGCCCTTGAGTTGCGAGTTCATGCGCGGATGCTTGAGCAGCGCGCGCGAGACCGCGTAAACGATCATGTCAGTGTAAGTGAGGTCGAAGCGGGCGCGCAGCCGCTCCCGCCGCTCGACCGCAGGGGCGGCATCGGCCTCGGTCGTGATCGTTATTTGCGCGGTGTCCCGAAGCGACTGGTGCATGCGCTCGGCGATTAGCTTGCGCACGCCGCGCAGCGCGATTCGCTCCCCGGACACACCGGTTGCGGGCGCTGAGATCGGCGCGGCGGGTTTCGCCGCGGCCGACGCGCTGGCCGCGCGCTCGACATCCTCGCGCGTGACACGCCCGCCCGGTCCGCTGCCCTCGATCGCATCGACATCGACCCCGAGTTCGGCGGCGAGCTTGCGCGCGATCGGGCTGACGGCGCGCCGGCCGCCCGCGCCGAGTGCTGATGAGGGGCGGGGTGCCGCGGCCGCCCCCGCCGGTTCCCGGGCGGGCTGAGCTGCGCCCGCGGCGGGGCGAACAGGTTTCGATTCGATGCGGTAGCGCGCAACAATCGCGGCGAGATCCTCGCCGGGCTCCGCGATTACCGCGACGCGCGCGCCGCATTCGACCGTCTCACCTTCGGCGGCGAGCACGATCGCGAGCGTTCCGGCGGCCGGCGCCTCGACCTGATACAAAACTTTCTCGGTTTCGACTTCGTAGAGCGGCTCGCCCGCCGCGACCGCATCGCCCGGCGACTTGAAGTACCGCTGGACGGTGCCTTCCTGCATCGTCAGCCCAAACTTGGGCATCGTAACTTCGATTGCCACGGAGAGAACCGCATCCGGCCGGCGCGCTTATCGCCCCAGTACGCGGCGAATCGCCGCCTCGACTCGCGCCGCGTCGGCGACGGCTGCCCTCTCCAGCGGCGGGCTGAACGGGATGGGGACGTCGAGCGACGTGACCCGCGCGATGGGCGCATCGAGGTAGTCGAAGCCCTTCTCGGCGATTATCGCCGCGATATCGGCGGCGGCGCCGCCCCGGTAGTGCCCCTCGTCGGCGATCACGACGCGATTGGTCTTCGCCACCGATGCTAGTATCGCGTCCTCATCGAGCGGAATCAGCGTGCGAGGATCGATCACCTCGACCGAGACGTTCTCCTTGGCAAGCGCGTCTGCGGCTTGCAGAGCCTTCGGCACCATCGCGCCGATCGCCACGACGGTCACCTGCTCGCCCGCGCGCTTGACCGCCGCCTTGCCGAGCGGCACCAGGTGCTCGCCGTCGGGGACCTCCTCGCGCAGGCGGCCGAGCGCCCCGTGCTCGAACACGATGACCGGGTTGTCGTCGCGAATCGCGCTCTTGAGGAGCCCCTTCATGTCCGAGGGTCCCGAGGGCACCACGAGCTTGAGCCCGGGCACGCTCAGGAACTGCGCATAGACGGTCTCGGAGTGCTGCGCGGCGGCGCTGCCCACTGCGCCGTACACGGCGCGGAAAGTAATCGGGAGGCGCGCCTGGCCACCCGACATGTAGCGCAGCTTGGCGGCCTGGTTGCAGACCTGATCGAACGCGCAATAGAAGAAGCTCGCGAATTCCACCTCACAAATCGGCCGCGTTCCCGCCATCGCCGCGCCCACCGCCGCGCCGACGAAACCGGCCTCCGAAATCGGGGTGTTGCGTACGCGATTGGGACCGAACTTTTCGGAGAGCCCCCGGGTCGCGCCGAACGCGCCGAGCACGACATCCTCGCCCATCAGGAAGGTGAGCGGGTCGCGCTCCATTTCTTCGCTGATCGCCTGATTGATTGCCTGGATGAAATTGATTTCCGCCATGGCGCGATTCCTCCGCCGGTCATCCGTTCACTTGCGCGCGTTCACTTGCGCGGCTCGGTGGTGAACACGTCGTCGGTGACTTCGGATGCGTTCGGGAGCTCGGCGGCGCGCGCGAATTCAATCGCGGCCTCGAGTTCCGCCTGCGTGTCGGCGACGATCCGCGCGAGTTCCGCGGGGGCGATCCTGCCGGATTCGGCGCACCATTTTTCGAAGCGGATCAGCGGGCACTTGCGCTTCCACTCCTCGACCTCCGCCTTCGAGCGATACGCCTCCTCGCCGAGGAAGGCCTGCTCGCCGACCACGTGCCCCTCCCATCGATAGGTCTTGCATTCGAGAAGGGTGGGTCCGCCCCCTGCGCGCGCGCGCGCGACCGCATCGCTCGCGTAGGCGAAAACCTCGAGCACGTTGTTGCCGTCCACGATATGGCCCGGAATGTTGTAGGCCTGCGCGCGCACCGCGATGTCGGTCACCGAGGTGACGGTCTTCATCGGAGTGAATTCGCCGAACCCGTTGTTCTCGCACACGAATACGACCGGCAGCTTCCAGACCGCGGCGAGGTTCAGCGACTCATGGAACGTGCCCTCGTTGGATGCGCCGTCGCCGAAGAAGCACGCGGTCACGTCGTCGCGCCCGGCGATTTGCGCCGCGAGCGCGGACCCGGTCGCGATCGGGAGTCCCGCGCCGACGATTCCGTTGGCGCCGAGAATCCCGAGCGAGAAATCGACGATGTGCATCGAGCCACCTTTGCCCTTGCAGTAGCCGGCGCGCTTCCCGAAAATCTCCGCCATCATCCGGTCGAGCCGTCCGCCCTTGGCAATCAGATGGCTGTGGCCGCGATGGGTGGAAGTGATGCGGTCGGTGGGGCGGAGCGCCGCGCACACCCCGGTCGCGCTCGCCTCTTCGCCGATCGAGACGTGCACAAAGCCGGGAATTTCGCCGGTCAGCGCGAGATCGCGGATCTTCGACTCGAAATGCCGAATCCGCTGCATCGTGTGGTACATGTCGAGCAGCTTGTCCTTGCCCACGTCCATGACGCGTACCTCCTCAGGCGGTCCGGGCGGGATGCGACGCGCCCGCGAGCGACAAGTATTACCGATCGCCATCGAGCGTCAAACGGGCCGAGAATGCCCGCCCGGCGGGTTGGCGCTAGCGATAAATTTCGCGCCGATGCCCGATCGCGACTAACACGACCTGCGACCGCTCATCGTCGATGTGACAGATCAGCCGGTAGTCGCCGACTCGATACCGCCACAGCCCGGCTCTCTCGCCATGAAGCGCCTTGCCGAGCCGGCGTGGATTCTGACCGGATGCGAGCCGGTCACGAAGATAGTTGAAGATTCGTTGCTGGACCTGCCGGTCCAGCGAGCGCAGGCCCCGCTCTGCGGTCGCGGCGATCCTAACCGTCCAGGCCAAGTCGCTTCTGAAGCTCGCGCAGGCTTATGGTGGGTTCCTCGCCGCGCTCCATGCGCTCGATTACGGAAACGCCGAGCAGGTAATCCTCGCGCTCCTCTAGAAACTCCTCGATCGCCTGCCTGGCGTAATAGCTCTTGGTCCGGCCGGTCTTGCGGGCGAGCTTCTCCAGCCGCCGCTCGAGATCTTTCGGTAAACGCAACGCCAACACGATAATCGCGCGCCCCATTTGAGGGCGCTATACATGTATAGCACGACGCGGCGCCAACGCCAGCAGGGCTGCGAACGGTTTGCGGGCGTGCTAAGAGTGCCGCATTATGGCATCGCTGGCCGCGGCGCGCATCGCTCGTCACGAAGCCGACAAGAATCGTGCGCAACGCCGGCGCGCGCCAATCACGCGGCGAACGGTGGGGAATCTGCTGCGCGTTTTACGGCGCGAAGCCCCCGCATGGAACGCGCCGATCCTCACCCTCATCTCCGAGGAGCGCAAAGACCCGTTCCTCACCCTGATCGGATGCATCTTAAGCCTACGCACCAAGGATGAGACGACGGCTGCGGCGGCGGGCCGGCTGTTCGCCCGCGCGGAGACGCCCGCCGCGATGCTCGCGCTTTCGCCCCGCACGCTCGAACGTCTCATCTACCCGGTCGGCTTCTATCGCACGAAAGCCCGCGTGATCCGCGGAATCTGCCGCGACCTGCTCGAAAAATTCTCCGGCGCGGTGCCCGACACGATCGACGAACTGCTCAAGCTCAAGGGCGTCGGGCGCAAGACCGCGAACCTGGTCGTGACCGAGGCTTTCGGCAAGCCCGGCATCTGCGTCGATACGCACGTGCATCGGATCTCGAACCGATGGGGGCTGGTGAGGACGAAGACGCCGGAAAAAACCGAGGCCGCGCTGCGCGCCGTGCTGCCGCGCCGCCACTGGATCGGGTACAACGCGATCCTGGTCGCATTTGGACAGACGATTTGCCAGCCGATGTCGCCGTGGTGCTCGCGATGCCCGATCGCCGATGCCTGCCCGCGCATCGAGGTCACGCGCTCGCGCTGACGCCGCGGGACCGCATCCTTCTCCCGCAACTGGACGCGGCAGCACGACGCGAATCTCAGTCTCGCCGCGCTACCCGGCGGCCTGCATCCACTCTTTCGGCACGGGCTGCGCTCGCTGATGAGTCAGCAGCTTTGCGCGCCTGGCTCTCTCCTCGGGGGTAATCTTGGACGGGTCCTCGTGGAATTCGGGGCCGACCGCCATCGCCTTCTTGACCGCCGGGCGATCGCCGATTTCGGCAAGCCATCGCTTCACGTTCGGAAACTCATCGATATCGATGCCTCGCGGCTTCCAGCCTGTCGCCCACGGATAGCAGATGATGTCCGCGATAGTGTATTCGCCGGCGGCGAGGTATCGCTTGTTGAACAGTCCGAGATTCATCACTCCAAAGATGCGGTGCGCCTCGCTGTCGAAGCGAAGCACTGCGTATGAGAGATCGCCGTTCCTGGGATCCTGCGCGGCGCGGCGGAAATGACCCTGCTCGCCGAGTTTCGGTCCCTGGTTGGCCATCTGCCAGAATACCCACTGGCAGACGTCGTATTTGCGGCGCAGGTCCTGCGGGAAAAACTTCCCGGCCTTCTCCGCGAGGTACATCAGGATGGCGCCCGACTCGAAAATCGAAATCGGCGCCCCGCCGCCCGTCGGTTCGTGGTCCACGATCGCGGGCATCCGCCCGTTGGGCGAGATCCTCAGAAAGTCCGGGGAGAGCTGGTCGCCGCGACCGATATTGATCGGCTTGATATTGTATGGAAGCCCGCACTCCTCGAGCAGGATAGAAACTTTCTTTCCGTTTGGGGTGGGCCAAAAGTAAAGATCGATCATCTGCTTGCTCCTCCTTGGCGAAGTGAGTAATCCAATTCTCGCCTCAGTGGCTAATCGCACGCGCCCGATGCCGCCGCTTAGGTAGTTTCGTTTGGGAAAAGGTTTCGATCGATCGCGACCCGCTCCTGGCGCGATGGATCCTTCTCGACCCGGCACTTGCTATTGAAGATCATGGTCGCGCGCTCGGCCGCGGTGTACGCCGGCCAGCGCGGCGCGTTGCCGGTGTTGGGGTCGCCGGTGCGGGCGAACGCGATCCAGCGCCCGCTCATCTCGGCGGCCAGCGCGTGCACCTCGGGACTGTCGGGCGCAAGCCGGGGTGCGAGCGGCTCGCCCGCGTGGTCGAACACGAAAGTTATCTCGAGTGCGTGCGGCGACTTGAGCCGTCCGCCCGCGATCGGCGTCTCCCAATCGAACCGGTACATGTAGCCCGGCGCCCCGCCCTGCTCGGTCTTGCGCTGCGCGATCTTGCGGGAGAAGGCTCCGGTCGGATACTCGGCGCCGATCAGGAAGAACAGGTCGGATGGGGTCGCGCCGGGATTGGCGGCGCGGAACTCTTCGATCACCCGCTCGGACCCCTCGCGGATCAGGAGGCCGATGCGGCGGCGAAGTCCGGCCTCATCGAGCATGAAAGCCTCGCGATCGCCAGCCATGAACAGCGTCGGCTCGGTGCGATTGTAACCGATCATGACCGGCACATCGGCGCAAAGCGGAGATGCCTTCGGGTCGAACGGATGCTGCGAGAGAGTCCGCTTATCCACTACCGGAGCGAAGCCCTGCCTGAATCCCACTGTGCGGCGTCCGAGCTTGCGCTCGACCGCGGCCTCGGCGGCGAGGATGCGAGCGGTCGGGACGGCCTGAATTTCGCCGACGCGCGCGCGATCGATCCCCAACTCGGCTAGCAGCATGTCGGCGACCTCGACTGCGCTGCCCGGCTCGATCATCCGAAATCCCGGGCCGCTCTGGATCACCGCGCGGTGAAAGAGTCCCTTCGCCGACGGCATTGCGAGCAAGGTCGAGACCTTGGCGCCGCCGCCCGATTCGCCGAAGATCGTGACGTTGCGCGGGTCACCGCCGAATGCCGCGATATTGTCGCGGACCCATTCGAGCGCCGCGACCAGGTCGAGCATCCCCACGTTGACCGACGATGCGAACTGATCGCCGCCGACTCCGGCGATGTACGTATAGCCGAGAGCGCCGAGCCGGTGGTTGACCGTCACCACGACCACGTCTCCGCG
This sequence comes from Binataceae bacterium (SeqCode), assembly GCA_035626155.1. GTDB lineage: Bacteria > Desulfobacterota > Binatia > Binatales > Binataceae > DASPOF01. Next base: position 10,024 of record DASPOF010000159.1, on the reverse strand, counting down.
CAGCGCGAGACGCTCGCCGCCATACATCAGCGGCGATCCCGAACTCGACGCGAAGCCGCCGCCGTGGCACCAGAACATCACGGGGCGCTTGCCGCCGTCGCCGGGTCCTCGCGTCCAGACGTTGAGCACCAGGCAGTCTTCGCTTTCCGGTATGCCGTCGGCATCGCCGTACGCGGCATATCCGCCGCGCGGATCGACGTTGCCGCGCATCGTGGACGGATTTTGCGGCGCGCTGGGTCCGTATTCGAACGCATCGCGCACGCCGGTCCACGGCTGCACGGCGACCGGAGGCATGAAGCGATTCTTTCCCGCCGTGGAAGCGCCGTAGGGGATTCCTTTGAAGATGCTGACGCCGGCGGCGGTAATTCCGCGGACTTTGCCGCACGTGGTTTCGACGACCGGTTGCGCCTCGCGCAAAGCAGCCGATGCCATCTTGGTAAACCTCCGCTATTGGTTTCTTTTAGTCTTAGCGGAACGCCGGCTGAGCGTCGAACGCCCGAGATCGGCGCTGGAGGCGAGGGACCGGAGGTTAGTGGCGGCGGCGCGCCAGTTCGGATGCGTAATTCACGCCGACCGAATCGGCATTCTGTTGCAGCCATTCGCTGAGCCGCGTGCTGCAGGAGGGGGGACGGCTCGAAATCAAAAGGTTGCGCATCAGGCCTTTCACCTCGTCCGCCGTGAGCATGACATCTCCGAGCAGAGCGCCGATCGCCCTTGCCGCCGCCAATGCAACGATCGGCGGGAACGGCAAAATTACGCAGTGGCTCGCGAGAATTCTCTTCAGCATCCGGAGCAATTCAGCGAACGAATAAGTTTCGGGCCCGACCGCATCGATCGCGACATCCGAGCTACCGCCGATCGATTCGACCGCCAGCGCAGCGAAGTCCTCGACGAACACGGGCTGCATCTGGTAATCGCCGCGTCCCGGCATGCCGAAGACAGGAAAATGGCGCAGAACCCACGCGATGTTATTGATGAGAATGTCGTCCTGACCGAACAACACCGTCGGCCGCAGAATCGCGTATGAGATTCCGGCGTTGCGGATGAACTCCTCGAGCTGGCCCTTGCCGCGAAAGTACGGAAGGTCGGAATCAGCGGAGGGGTTCGTGATACTCACATGGACGAGCCGTCGCACACCGGCTTCTCTTGCCGCTTCGATCAGCATCTTGGTATGGGCGACCGCGCTCTCGTGCGTCTCGCCGCCCCACGCGAAGCGCACCCAATAGGTATTGATGAGAGTATCGGCGCCGCGCAGGCTGCTTTGCAGTTCGTCCCGCCTGGAGAAATGCAGAGGGCGAATCTCGACCGCTCCGCCGAATGGATCGGGCGTGCGCGGATGATTGGTCAACGTGCGCACCCGCCAACCACGATCGAGAAGCATCCGCGCGATGTGACGCCCGGTGTAACCGAAGGCTCCCGTTACCACGCACAGACGATCGGATGAGGCCATCGTCTCCCCCCGTTTATCTCAAATCGAAGAAGGCCGCGGAAAACCCGGCGTCCTATGCGCCGGAGCCGAGGTGGCGCTCATGCACCCAGTCCTCGGCTTTGAGGTACGCTCTCACCGCCGTGGCCGCCATGATTCGCAGCGGCTCGGGCGGCCAGGGAATCACCTTGCGATTGACGAACGGACTATCCATCAGATCGCTTTGCCGCTCGAGCAGAAGGTCGCGAATCACCTGGGCGTTCAGATGGGAGAGCGAAACGCCGTGACCGACGCAGCCGAGGCTGTAGACCGCGCGATGGTCGCCCAGGAAGCCGACCGCTGGCGTCAGATCGAGAGTGACTGAGAACGGCCCGCCCCATCGATGGGTAATCCGCACGCCTTTTAGAGAGGGAAAGAGGAACGCGATGTGCTCTTCGAGATGGCGCCATGCGGTTGCGTTGCTGTCGGCATCGAGCTGGTTTGCGAAGGTCAGCCCGACGGGACCGCCGCCCATCACGAGTCGGTTATCCGGTGTGCGCCGGTAATAGTGGATTAGATTGCGCGCGTCCTCGACGCCCTCGAAGCCCTTCCATCCGATCGGCTCCAACTGGGCGGGCGTGAGCGGCTCGGTCGCAATCATGTAGGTAAAGCCGGGTATCTGTTTGCGCTTAAGCTCGGGAAAAAGATGTGAGTATGCGTTGGTGGCGAAGACGAGTTTCTGCGCGGTGACAGTTCCGTGTTCCGTCCGCAGCCGGAACGGCGGTCCCGACGCGAGTTCGAGAACCGGAGTGTTCTCGTACACCGCCGCGCCGAGCTTGAGCGCGAGCCGCTTTTCCTCGCGCACCAGTTTGGCGGGATTGATGAGCAGCAGGCGCGGCTCCCACATCGCGCCCATGTAACGCGGCGAATTCACGCGCGCGCGCACCGCGTCTTCCTCGATCCAGTCGATTCCGATGACGCCCAGCGATTTCATCAGCTCGACTTCATGCTTGAGGCGGCGGATGTAGGCCGGCGTGGTCGCCACTCTGAGAAAGCCGGGACGAATTCGATCGCAGTCGAGATGGTCGCGCGCGATAAGTTCGTCGAGGTTGTCGACCGCACGCTCCATGAAGCGGTGCGCATCCTTGAGAAATTGATTGCCGCGCAACATCGCGGTCGGCCCGAAGCCCAGCCCGACCACCGTCATCGCGAACGACCCGTTGCGTCCGCTGGCGCCGTAGCCGACGGTTCTCGCCTCCAGCACCGCGACTTTGAGCGCCGCATCGGCGCGCCTGAGTTCGCACGCGGTCGCAATCCCGGTAAATCCGCCGCCGATCACGGCGACATCGAGCGCGACGTCACCGGCAAGCGGCGCTTCGGGGGTGTAGGGACCGTAGGTATCGAGCCAAAGCGACAGGGGCGAATCCGGCAATCGCATCTCTCTTCCTCCACTTATCCTGAGACGCCAGTTTGCTCTTCTATGCACCCCGTACCGGGCACTGGCATTCTTTGCCGAGGACGAGGCGATTAAATGGTATTACCCGCTGCGTGCGGAATCGAGCGGCACGAAATTCGTATAGTCCTATGATCCCAACCGAGATGGAGATCTGATGGACAAATTATCATTCATGTTCCGGCTGGCGGCGGTCTGTTTCATCCTTGCCACGACTCCCGCTCCTGCGAGCGCAAACCCGCTGATTCTCAAACCGGAGGGAAGCCCGCGCCAGTTGCAGGGCCCCATCTTCGGAGGTTCGACGACCGCGTTCTATGAGCATCTCCTCGACGACCCGGCCAAGATCGCGACGCTGAAAACGATGCACATCGGGCTCGACCGCTTTTCGGGCGGATCTGATGCGAACTTTTACAACTGGCGCACGGGACTGATCGAAGTTCCGACGCACTTCAACAGCTCCCCCTACGTGCGCTTTTGGGCGAACGCGGCTGCGAATATTGCTCGAGGCCTCCCCGGTGGCGTCACGATGGAGCAGTACCAGGCCTTCTCCCGGCAGATCGGCGCTGAGGTGATAATGGTGCCGAACCTGGAATCATCGAGCGTCGCCGAGCAGGCCGAATGGTTCAAGCATCTTGCCGCCGAGGGCGCCGTTCCGCAGCGGATCGAGCTCGGAAACGAATTCTGGATCGCGATGGGATTCGATCCGGCGAGCATGGCGCGCTGGCCCGACGAACCGTCCAGCATGCGAGTGATGAAGCAGTATCTGGATGCGATCAGGCCATACCTGCCGGCGAACGCCAAGATGGCAGTGCAGGCGGCCGCGTCCGAGTTTATCGTTCCCGACAATGCACGGGGGTGGAGAGCGCAGCGGCTGCGGCAATGGGATGAAGATCTGCGGCCGGAGCCGTGGTTCGATGCGGTCACGCTGCATCTCTACCCGCGCCTGAGCGAAGTGATGGGCGATCCGCGGGCGGCATCGACGCCGCCCGCGCCGGGAAACGCGATGGCGCGTCTGAAAGCCATGATGGCGCACGTGGACGAAGGCGTTGAGCGAGAGCTTCGAGACATCGAGCGGCGCCTGCCCGGCAAGCAGATCTGGATCACCGAGTGGAATGCGCGCGGCGGCAATCCCGTACCGAAGCGCGGCGACATCGAACCCGCATCGCCGGCAATGGCGATGCTCTGGACGACGCGGATGGCGATGGTGTATCTGCGCCATCCCTCGGTCACCGCCTCGCTCTATTTCATGTTCAGCTTCCGGCCACGCGACAATTTCGCGACGTTCGTTTCCGACTGGCGGGGCAACTATGCTCCGGTACCCCTCGCGGTCGCGCTGGCGTGGTTGAACGAAGCCGCCAATGCGGGCGGCTCCTTCCAGCGTGTCATCCAGCCCGGCGCCAGGCCGATTGCCGGCGGCGGCGCACGCGATGAGTCCTACCTTCCCGTCGAAGGAGGCCTGTTCCAATCGCGAGAGCGCGCCACATTAATTCTGGAAAATGCCTCGGCCGACCAATTCTCACTTGACCCGGCTACGCTGAGGCCCGGCCGGCGGCCATCGAGCGTCGAGTTCATGTCGATGCCGGACCTCGCCGACACTGCCAAGCTCCCTGCTCGAATAGAATCCCGGAATGCCGGCGGGACGATCACCGTCGCGCCCTTTTCAGTGACTCGCATAGTGTGGGATGGCCGGGCGAGCGGAGGCGGGGCGGCGATTTATCGCAGGGCGGCGATGACGACGGTCAGATTACTTGGATCCGTGCCAGCGGATGAGGTTTTGGCGAGCCTCGAATCGGCCATCGATGAAGTGCTCGATTGCCCACATGTTCGTGCGCGCATGCTCGGTGATCTGCGAGACGGCGAGAGAACTTAAGCCGCCCGCGAGCGCCATGAATGGCAGTATCTGGTCGGTCATGTGAAGGTCCACGCAGGCGCCGGAATCAAGCGCGCGGATCAAGTCCCGGGCCGCCTGCGCGCCGACGTCTTCCGCGCGCACTCCGCGCGCCCCAATTCGATCGGCGCCAAGCCAGGTGTTCGCGAATTCCGCCACGACGCAGCACGCGCTCCCCGGTGAAAGGCTGGGACTGTACTCGAGAGCCTTCTCCACCTCGACGTTGGCCCCACTAAGGAGCGCTTCGGCCGCGTCCGCCTGCCTCTCCGCGACCCAGCGCGCGCGCAGGAACTCAGATGCGCTCGAATATATGGCGATGCGGCGCAGGTCCCCGCGTTCGACAAGATTAAAGGAACGCGGTTCTCCCGGCTCGACGGTCAAGGCGGCTTGCGCACCTCCCGGCGGATAGTAGCCCCGCCGCGCGATCATCATCCGCGTTCCGATTCCGGCGGCATCGAGGTGGCGTAGAAACACCTGCCGGAAGTGATCGAGGGTGGGAGCCTTCGAGGTGTCGGTGGCGCCGCCCGCAATCGTGATCGTCACCGGTGATGGCGCGGAGAGGGCCGTTGGAATCAGCCCTTGCAGCAGCAAAGTGATCGATGCAGCGGTTTCGAGATTGCACGATAGCCCGTTCCCCGTCACGCCGCGAGGCTGAAACGTGATCGCATTCGAGCCCAGGAAATCCCCATCGACGGTCGCGCGCGATAGCTCGGCGAGTGCGCGGACGCAATGAAGATGCTGGCGCATCAGGCCGGGCTTTTCGCGGCGCGCGCGGATGTTGAAGATGCGACAGGGCTTTCCGGTCGCTGCGGCGAGGCTAATCGACGTGCGTACGATCTGCCCGCCCCCTTCACCGTGGGAGCCGTCGATTTCGATCACTCGGCATCTCGCGCCGCAAGCGGCCGACCCGGGCGGCGACCTCGCAGCAGCGCGGGCAGGCTCACCGGCCGCGTTTCTTCCCTGCGACCTTGACGGGGATGCGTTTGGCCGCTTTCGGCTTCACCGCGGGCTTCTTGCGGACTCGCGCTTTCGCTGCCACCCGCGATGCCGCCCGCTTGGCGCGGCCGCGCCGTGCGCGGCCCTTGGCCGCCTCGTGGATTGTTACGCCTCTCTTGCGCGCGTGTTCGCGAGCCTCCGCGATTGCGCCCACCTGCTCCTCCGGCAGCACCTCGACGACCACGGCCAGTCCGTCGCGCTCGCTGACGTGGGGCAGAAGCTCGCTAACCAGCTCCAGGGCGCGTTCGGCCGCATCGTGCGAAGACTCGACCATGTCCGCGAGCTCGGCCAGGTCAAGCGCCGCGGCGAGCGTATTCTCATGCTCGGCCTGCAAGCGGCTGACATACTCGTCTCCGTAGAGGCCGGCGAGCGCCGGATACAGCGCTTCGCCCTCATAGAAGAGGTGAGGTCCGGCGGCCGCAATCAATTCGCCGATTCCTTCCTGGGCTCGCTCGGTATCGCCGCTTTCCAGCGCATCTCTCAGCGCGAGCAGGGTGCCTAGCAACTGGCGATGCTCATCGCGGAAGCTCTCGACAAATTCGCTGACTAACATCGGGTTTCCTCCGTAATCAATCGAAGCCGTTGTATTCCAGTCCTCCGGGCGTCAGCGGTTTAATTGCCCAGCCGCACCCGCGCATTCACGCCGTCCTCTGGCTCGCTCGCACGACCGAACCCCGCGTCGCGGCGGCCTCAGAAGACAGCCACATAGGCATCGCGCAGCTTTCCATCGCGTCCGCGGCTAACCGGCGAACGCCGCCTGCTTTTCGGGAGCGCGATGCTCGCAAACCGCGGCAAGGGTCTCGGCAACCTCGGAGAGCGTGATCTGCGGCGCAGTTCTCACGAGCTTTTCCCGCTCCGCCTCTCGCGCGAGGTCGTCGAGCGAGACGATTCCCTTGAGCTGTCCGCGCTCATCGAGCACCGGAATCCGCCGCACGCGATTCGTGCGCATCAACGCCTCCACGCGCCCAACCTCATCGTCCGGATGGCACGAAATCACCGTATGCGCCATCGCGGTCGCCACCGGGATATCGAAGAGCGGCTTGCCCTGGGTATAGGACGCCATGCAGATGTCGCGGTCAGTGACCATTCCGACCACGGCACCGGTGCCATCCGAGGAGATTATGGGAATGCAGCCGCACTCGTTTTCCCACATGAGCTGGGCGGCCCTGTTCAGCGTGTCATCGAGCTTGCACGCGAACACCTGTGAAGTCATTACCTGCTTGATCTTCATGGGCGCCTCTCCTTTCACGTCGGGCCCGGCTTCGCGCCCCGGCGTCACCGCACCCGGCGAATTTTAGCTGTCGCTAATTCGCCCGTCTTGGGCGTAACACAACCTTAACGATCCTGGCTCAGGCTCCCTCCTCTGTTATCGAGTCAGAATGGACGCTCCGCCGCGACGCCAAGGCGTCATCGTTTGCGCGGTTTGCGCGAAGGGCCCGGCCGCTTCACTCGGACAGGCGCGGCGGACGGGGCTGGGAGACCCGTCTCGCCCGCGATCTCGGAGGGACTCGCCTCCGCGATCTCGAGCGGCTCTTCCTGTCCAAGCGATTCAACCATTCCCTCCGGCACGGTCCATCGACTCATGAATTCGTCGCTGGTCTTTCCCTCCATGTGTCCCGCGCGGCGCGCGCGCTCGCAGTCCGCGCACAACTCCGCGAAGGGTACAGATCTGACTCGCCCGAGATCGATTTCGCGCTTGCATTTGATGCAGACCCCATACGAACCGGCATCCAACCGTTCGAGCGCGGTGTGGATTTCGTCCAGCCGGTTCTCAACCCGCGCGATGAGATCCGCGTGCAGCTCGAACTCCTCGCTGGCGCGCGCGTCCTCGAGCGTGTCGCGCGGCTCGCTGAGCGCATCGCCGGCCTGATCCTTGCGCAACTCCCGGATTCGAGCCAGCTCCTTTTCGCGCAGATGCGAGAGAAGGTTGCGCAGAATTTTGGCCCTTTCGGATCCCTCCGGATTGACTTCTTGCGCCATTGAATCCCTCGATATTCACGCAAAGTTCAGGTTTATGTGGTGCACACGCGATGCCAGCCGGAAGCATCGCGGCCGCCGGCGGCTAGTGCCTCGAATCGCGCCACCAACGGCCGCGGCTGTGGCTTTCCGCATCACGAACGCGCCGCGCGACCGCTGCCGCGTTCCGAATCAGACGCCCAGGCGGCCGCGCCGGGCGCGCGTTCTCACCCGCGAGGGCCGCGGCGCGCTCGGACGGCTCACTGCACTCAGCCCGCGCGGAAGCTTGCGAGCAGACATCGTGCGGAGCTGCTTGCGGAGCCTTTCGGCATCGATGTCGAACGTGTTGCACAGAGTTTCAAACGAGAACACGCCGACATCGTTCCGATTTTCGATCCAAGCCTTGGCCTCCTCGAATCTCTTGCGCAGCGAGGGGCGGGTCGCATTCATGTTGACGAGGTAGCACCTGATGCCGTCCTCCAGAACCGCAAACATCAGCGTTCGCGGTCCATTGGGTGGACGACGCGATCCCACTATGTCGTAGTATTGCTGCCCGAGGAGATCACCGTACGCGCCGACCTCTTCAGGGTCCGCGGCCGAAAGCTTCATGTGCGCCTCCGTGATTAGCGAGTCGCATCATCCGTGCCACGCATCGCCTGGACGACTCAGCATCACCTCCGCAAAGCCACACCGAGCAGTAGCAACGACGCGCTCGCTTGGGTTTGCAATCTTGCGACGAAATCACCAATCGCACTTTTCAACTCGACAGCGACCGGCACAGCGGATGCATTTCAAATCGACAGAAGAGAGAAAAATCGCGGGCTCTGATTCCCGATAATCCTCATCGCGGGGCGCATGCTCTGTGCCGCGCATGGAGGCGATCATGGATGAGAACAAGTTTCTGAGCGAAATCGAGGTGCGAGGCGATCTCACCAGGGATCAGGCATACAAGGTAGCCGTTGCCGTCCTCCAGGAACTTCATGACCGGCTCAGCTCCAAAGAAGCGGACCATCTTGCAGCGCAGTTGCCAGGGGCGCTCAAGCGGATGTGGCACTCGTTGGATGCGCCTTGGCGCGACGTGCGGCGCACGCACGAACGCGACTTCATCCGCCACATCGCCGATACCGTCGAGATCGACGAGGCAAAGGCGCACAAGAGCCTGATGGCGGCTTTTAAGGCTCTGCAGATGCTGCTTGGCAGCCCGTCGGGTCAGGAGGGCGTCGCCTGGGACGTATTCAGCCAGTTGCCGAAGGACCTGAAGCGAATCTGGCTGACGTCGGCCGGGATGGCGAAGCCGAAGGCCGTCAAACCGCGGCTCGGCCTTTCCGCCCGAGCCTGATGATGGCGCCGGCTCCGCGTTAGCGCCGCAACAAGTTCGCTGCGATGCTGTGCCAAAGCAGCGACGCGGCACGATGCTTATGTGCATCCGAGGGCGGAGGGGAAAACTAGTTACCGGTCCTCAATAGTCACTCATGATACCCTGACACAACGTCAGGCCATAGTTGTGTCAAGAAGTATCTCTCAAACTCAATAGCACGGGGTTTGTTAACCGGAGGTTTGGGCGGATCGGCGACAGCCTATGGCACCGAACGATACAACTCTCAGCGGCACTCCAACAGCCTGCTGGGAACAGCGGTCGGCCGGGAGCGAGCACAAATGGCACCCGGCTTGCGTAATCTCGCACTGCACAGCTCATCCGAATCGCAACGCCGGCTACTCAGCCAGGGGAGGCAATCGCGATGAAAGTGAAAGATTTGATGGCGACTGAAGTGAAGTCTTGCCCGGACTACAGCACGCTCAACACTGCTGCCCAGATCATGTGGGACCACGACATCGGATGCGTCCCGGTAGTTGATAAGGAAGGCCACGTCATCGGGATGCTCACCGATCGCGACATCTGCATGAGCGCATACATCCAGGGCGTGCAACTGACCGGCGCGCTGGTCACGAGCGCCATGTCGAAACAGGTGTTTTCGTGCAAGCCGGAGGATGATATCGCCACGGCTGAAAAACTCATGCGCGACAAGCAGGTTCACCGCCTCCCGGTTATCGACGACCAGCGGCGGCTGGTGGGCGTTATTTCGCTCAACGACATCGCGCGTGAAGCAGCAAGCGAGATCCAGATGAAGAAGCCCCGGCAAGTGAGCGATGCGGAAGTCACGCAAGTAATGGCATCGATTTGCGCTCCACGTCACCGGATCATCGGGGCGCGTGCCGCATAGCCTGGCTGCGGTCTTATCGAGCGGGCGGTGCGGATGCTGAAGAAGAGGGCTAATAGGCAATGAAAATCGCAGAGATGATGAAGTTGGATGTCAGGTGCTGTCAC
>DASPOF010000158.1:0-35075 GCA_035626155.1 Binataceae bacterium (SeqCode) | reverse complement strand
TCCCCATATCCGTTCCGGCTGGATGGCGAGCCGTTCGAGGATCATACCCAACTGACCGAGTCCGCAGTGCGCATCAAGCTGGTCGGCGCGAATCCGCATCCGCAGATCGCCGGCGAGGGCGCATTGCAGGGGCATGTCAGTTATCTGATTGGCGACGATCGCAGCAAGTGGCACACGAACATCCCGACCTTTGCCAAGGTCCGCTATCGCGAGGCGTATCCGGGAATCGATCTCGTCTATTACGGCAATCCCGGCGCGCTCGAATATGATTTCATCGCCGCGCCCGGCGCCGATACCACGAAAATCAGGTTCGCGATCGAAGGCGGCAATCGCACCAGTCTCGACAAAGACGGCAACCTGTTGGTTGAGACCGGCTCCGGCTCGCTCGCGATTCGCAAGCCAAAGATTTACCAGGAGCTCGCAGGCGGCAGGCGCTCGCCGGTTGCGGGATCACTCACGCTTTCGGCGAAGGGCACGGTAGCAGGGGGTATCGCGCACTACGAGGCCGGGTTGCAGCTTGCAGCCTACGATCATTCCCGCGCGATCGTGATCGACCCGCTCGTTAGTCCGCAAATCAGATACTCAACCTACTATGGCGGCCACGGATCGAGTTTCAGCAAACTCAATCTCGAGCAGTTCTCGTTCGTCACGCAGGGTACGGCGCTGCTGGTCGCTGATGTCGGCCTGGACGTCGCGCTCGGCGCGAATGGCACGGCGTACATCGTCGGCAGCGCAGAATCCAACGACCTTCCCGGCGTGAGCGGGTTCTTTCAGAGCACGCTCGAGGGCAACTTCGCTCCGCCGGATCAGAATCCCAATGTCCTTATCGCGAAGTTCGATACCACCAAGGTGGGCGCGCAGTCCCTGGTGTATGCGACTTACGAGGGCGCCCAGGGAGACAAGCGAGACGGAGTTTGCAATAGCCCTAACGGGAGCGACGCGGGACACGGCAACGGAGATATCGGCTTCGGCGTCACCGTCGATCAGAGCGGCGAGGCCTACGTTGTAGGCCAGACCTATTCGGGCGAAAACCCCGTCAATGGCTTATGCCCCGGAACCATCAATTTTCCCGGTACCAGTTCGTGCGGCACCTGGGGAAAGACCAATAATCAGAAGAACGGCGGGACTAACGTCGGCTTCGTCAGCGAGCTGAATTCGAGCGGCACCGGTGTCGTGTACTCGTGCTACATCGACGGAGAAGACAACGCGACGGTCTCCCGCGTCGCGCTTGATCCATCGTGCAGCACCGGGTGCTCGGCGTATCTGGTCGGCTCCACGCAGAGCACTCAGGCTCGCGGGTTTCCGCCGGTGACAGCCAATGCCTTTCAGACTGACCTAAAGGCAAGCGGCAGCAAGAGCAATGCGTTCGCGATGGTGGTCGAACCAGGCGGACCCGCTTACTCCTTCCTCAGCTATTATGGCGGTAGCGGGAACGGCACGAACGCCGACGCCGGGATCGGAATCGCTCTGGATGGCAGCCTCAATATCTGGATCACCGGCGCCACTTACTCCAGCGATCTAACCACCGTAAATCCCTACCAGGCAAGCTACAAGGGCACCGCCCTCTCAACCAGCAATGCGTTTGTCGCGGGAATCAACCCGGGTGGCACAGCCGAGACCTCGCTGATGTATTCGTCGTATCTTGGAGGTTCGGGAAACGCGGGTACAGAATTCGCCAACACATTCGTGGTGGGTGATGCTGGCACGGCGATCCAGGCCGACCCCAGCGCGGGCAAGGTGTGGGTCGCTGGACTGACAGGGTCAACTGACTTCCCGGTCCCGGGAATCGACGAACCGGCATTTCAGGCCACCAACCAGGCCGGCAATGCCAGTAACGCTGGACCGCCTGCTACCGCCGGTTTCGTCACCAAGCTGGACACGACCCAGGTCGTGGCGGCGAACCAGCTCCGCTACTCGACCTACTTCAGCGGCTTGGGAACACAGGTTAACACAGGGCTTGGCACAGTTGGCATCGGCGAAGCGATCGTCGACATGGTGCTGAACAATGGAAAGGTCTACTTCACCGGCATATCGGCATCCACGACTGGCGTGGTGGGTACCAGCGGCGGATTCCCGCTGAGCGCGAACGCATGTCAGACGTCGAGCAAGTCGGCCGGGATCACCATCAAAGGATTCGACGTGCCGATAACTGCGTTCGTGAGCGAGTTGGATCCCACGCAATCGACGGCTGCGAATCAGCTCGTGTTCTCGCGGTTTCTCGGCGGCAGCGGAGAGGCTGATGCCGGGGACGGAATCGCGGTGGATTCAAGCGGGTACATCTATGTTTCGGGCCTGACCTATTCGACCGATTTCCCTGTTACGAATACCGGCTTTCAGACAACGAACAACGCGAGCAACGCCAGCGCGAGTCCCAACCAGCTCACCAGCGCATTCCTGACGGTAGTCGATCCGAGCGCGAGCGCTACTGGATGCAGCCTGACGCTTGCGACGCCGACTCCGACGGCGACCTCAAGCAGCGGCGCGACTCCGACGGCGACGGCTACCGCAACCGCTACGGCGACTCGAACCGCAACGCCGACGGCGACCGCAAGTCCGACAGCCACTGCGAGCGCAACCGCCACGGCGACTGCGACCGCGACATCGGGTACGCCTACGGCCACTCCGACTCGCACTGCGACGCCGACCGCAACCGCAACCGCCACGGCGACCTCGAGTGCGAGTGCGACTGCGACATCCACGGCAACTCGCACTGCAACTCCGACTGCGTCAGCCACCGCCACGGCAACGGCGACTGCGACCGCGACGGCGACTGCGACCGCAACGGCTACGGCGACATCCACTGCCACGGCGACCACGACCGCGACGCCGACGCTCACGCCGACGCCGACGGCCACTCCCACGGCGGTGAGCGAGAAGGTGACCGTCAGTCCGAAGAGCGTGAAATTCGGCAAGGTCACCGAGAACACGACCAGTAAATCCAAGACGGTCACCGTCAAGAATGCCGGCTCGGCCAAGAAGGGGTTGCCGGTAATAATCGAGCAGGTATCCGCGGGGCCGAACCCACCGTTTGCGGAAACCAACAACTGCGGCGCGCTCGCTCCGGGCAAGAGCTGCCAGGTCGAGGTCACCTGCGAGCCGTCTGGTTTGGGTGGCCCTTCGGGGAATTTGACGATTAGCGACAACGCAACTAGCTCGCCGCAGACCGTGAGCTTGAGTTGCACGGGAGTCGCGCCGAAGAAATAGGAACGCGGTCGGCGGGCGCGTCAAATTGCGCGGGCAAGGCGCGCGCCAGCATCGAGGCTGCTGCGCGCCATATCCCGCTCTTCGCAATCAGGCGGCGAGCGTGCTCATCGGACGGACCGTCAGCGTGAATCGTCGCCCCGCGCGCTTGAGATGAACGACCTCGCCGAAGGCATCCGAGAGCATCTTCGATGTGAGCACGCGCTCGCGAGGGCCAGCCGCGAGCACGCGGCCGCCCTTCAATACCAGCACGTGCGAGAAGGCGGGCATGATCTCCTCGACATGATGCGTCACCAGCACAAGGGCGGGGGCGCCGCGCCGGCGGGCGAGCCGTTCGAGGAACTGGAGGAAGCGCTCGCGCGCGACCGGGTCGAGTCCCGCGCAGGGCTCATCGAGGATTAGCAGCCTCGGCGCGGGCATCAGGGCGCGTCCGATCAGCACGCGCTGGCGCTCGCCCTGCGAGAGCTGCAGCCACGGTCGCGCGGCGAGCGCGGCGGCCTCGACCTGACCGAGAATTCTCATCGCGCGCCGGCGATCCTCGCCGCGCATCCTGCCCCAGTAACCGATCATCGCATACCTGCCGCTTACCACCGCGTTAAGCGCGCTCTCGCCATCGGGCATCATCTGGACCACGCTCGAACTGACCAGGCCCACGCGCGTGCGCAGGTCGCGCCAGTCGGCGCGCCCGTAAGTTTCGCCGAGCACCCGGATGGTTCCGGTGGTCGGCGGGAGATAGCCGGTCAGCGCGCGAAGCATCGAGGTTTTCCCCGAGCCGTTCGCGCCGAGGATGACCCAATGCTCGCCCGGTCCGACGCGCCAGTCGATTCCGCGCAGGATCGGGGCGTCGCGTTCGATGGTGAGACCGGTCACATCGATCACGGGTTGGGAAGCTTTCATAGCAGGCGCAGATTACGCGGATTTATCGAGGTGAAAAAGCGACCGGCGATCGGCGCTCCGATGCGCCCCGGCGCGGCCGCGGCGAAATTTCCCGCACGCTCGATCGATCGCAAAAAATGCGTCCCCGCGCGCTCGCCCGCTTGGGAAGCCGCCGCCGCACCATGCGGCGGACAGGGGCGAAACGGATTCCCGCGCGGCGCCCATCGCGAGGATCGCAGAAAACCGCTGGCAGGCATGGCTTTTCTGAATATACCTCAATCCAGACTGGCAAATTTGTTCAGGATGAACTGTTCATCCTTATTGAAATCGAAATGCTGGCGCACAATGCGGCTCAATGGATGCGCTCACATCACGCGCCGGCGGAGACCAGGGAGCGAACCCGGGCAAATTGAATCGTTCGGCTCTGGCCGCGCCCGCCGGCGCGAGCGCCGATTTGGAAGTCCGCGCGCAGGCGCTCGGCTCGCTCCGGACGCCGCCTGCGATGCGCGCGGCGAGCGATGCCGCTGGCGCGGGCGACGCCGAGGTGCCCGACTGGATCGAGCTTTTGCCCGCCGGAGTGTTCCACGGGCGCGACGGGCGCGGTCCGTTTCGCCTCGACGATCCTGAGACGGTGATCGCGGCCACGCTCGCGCTGCGCCTGGAGGCGGGTATCCCGGTCGATTACGACCATGCGACGGATTTTGCCGCACCCGCAGGGCGTCCCGCGCCGGCGGCCGGATGGATCACGGAGCTGCAAGCGCGCGGCGGCGCGATTTGGGGCCGGGTCGAGTGGACCGCGCGCGCGGCCGCGGCGATTCGCGTTCATGAGTATCGATACGTCTCGCCCGTGTTCCAGTTCGATCCGGCAAGCGGAAAAGTGACCCGGCTTTTGCGCGCGGGGCTGACCAACAATCCGAATCTTTATCTGACCGCAATCGCGGCCGCGGACACCAGCGCCGCGAATCACGAGGGCGAAATGATGGAAGAATTCCTGGGCAAGCTTAGGGATCTGCTCGGACTCGCCGCCGACGCATCGAATGACGAGATCCTCGCCGGCGTTCGGGAACTTGCCGAGAAGGCGGCCGGCGCGGACCGCGATGAAGCGGCGCACGCGCACGTGGCCGATCCGGCGCGATATGTCGGGATCGCCGAGTTCCAGAAGGCGCTCACCGAACTCAACGCGCTCAAGGCCGACCGCGCCCGCGAGCGCGCCGCGCACGCGGTGGACGACGCGATTCGCGCGGGCAAGCTCGTTCCGGCGCAACGCGAGTGGGCCACCACCTATTGCAGCGCGGACCCGCGCGGCTTCCAGGCCTTCGTCGCCAAGCAGCCGTCGATTCTGGGAAGCGAGCCGGCGTTCGCAGGAGAGCCGCCGAGCCGAATCGCGGCGGCGGCGTCGCAGCTCAATACCACCGAGGTCGCAATCTGCGCGCAACTCGGGGTCAGCCACGGCGACTTCCTCAAGCGCAAGATGGGCCGCGCCGATTTTCTGCGCTTCGAGCGCACAACCACCGAGCACGACCGCTAAGACGATCACGCGCCCCGCGCGGCAGGACCGCCGCCGGGCGCGAAGGGCAAAGGTGAAAAAATGGCGGCTTTGACCAGCTCACGCAACACGCCCGAGATGGCCGACGGCGGCCGGATGCGCGTCTACCCGGTCGAGGCGAACACCAACGTCTATCTGGGATCGATGGCGGCGCTCAACACGAACGGCAACGCGGTGCCCGCATCGGCGACCACCACGACCGCCAATGCGCTGAAGATCGTCGGGCGCACCGAGCGCGTCCACAACGGCATGCCGGGACAGGACGCGATCAATTCGGGCGGCGCCGCAGGCGCTTTGTCGATCGTGGTGCGCAAGGGCGTGTTCATGTTCGACCAGGACAGCTCGATAACCGCGGCGCAGATAGGTTCGGTGTGCTTCGCAATCGACGATCACACGGTCAGCGCGACCGATCGCCAGAGCGGTGCGGGCGTGCAGCAGAACGCGGCCGCCGGGCAGGTGGTTGCGATCGATCCGAGCGGCCAGGTGTGGGTCGACTTCTGGCATCAATCCACGGCAGCCGCCTGAGCGCCCGCGCCGGCGAAACCGCCATCAGGAAGGTGAAGTAAATGGAGATCAGCGCTGCAAATCTGACCGCACTTTTCACCGGCTTCGACGTCGTCTTTCAGCGCGGCTTCGAGAAGCCGCCCTCCTACTACGAGCAGATCGCGACCATCGTGCGCTCGGGCTCGCGGCAGACCACCTACCCGTGGCTCGGCCGCACCACCAAGTTCCGCGAGTGGCTCGGCGACCGCGTCATCCAGGCGCTCGAGGCGCACACCTACACGATCGTGAACAAGAACTTCGAGGACACCGTCGCGATCGATCGCAACGACATCGAGGACGACACCTACGGAGTCTACGAGCCGATCATCGAGCAGCTCGGATGGGACACCAAGGTGCATCCCGACATGATGTTGTTCGCGATGATCAAGCAGGCGGTCACCAGCCCCTCGGGCGTCCTGTGCTTCGACGGCCAGCCGTTTTTCTCCGCCAGCCACCCGGTGGGCCTGATGAATGAGACCGGAGACACGACCGCGGCGAACATCAACACCAGCGGTTCGGGCGCCTACTGGTTCCTGATCGACGCATCGCGGGCGATTCGGCCGTTCATCTTCCAGCTACGCCGCGAGTACGCGGTGACGCGGATGAGTTCGCTCACCGATGAGGGCGTGTTCAACCGGCGCGAGTTCCGTTACGGCGTCGATGGGCGCGCGAACACGGGCGTCGGGCTGTGGCAGCTCTGCTACGCGAGCAACACCGATTTGAGCAATCCCGCCAACTATGGCGCGGCGCGCTCGGCGATGAGGTCGTTCAAGACCGATGCGGGGCAGCCGTTCGGCGCGCTGTCGGGCCGCCAGGGCGTGTACCTGGTGGTTCCGCCCGCGCTCGAGGAAGTAGCGCGCCAGCTCCTGAATTCCGAATTCATGGTCGGTACCGGCGCGAGCGCGAGCGTTCCGACCACGAACATCTGGCGCAACAGCGCCGATCTGATCGTCAGCGAGTACCTGGCGTGAGGAGCGGCCGAGTGACTATTGCCTCCCAGCGCCGGCGCCTCGCGGGCTCTCCTCCCCCTTGCGGCGCCGGCGTATCTCCCCATCCCCCGCGAGCAGGAGCACCCCTCCGCTCCTCGCTCGCGGGGGACCTTCCAACCCTGGCTGCGAGCGTCCGGCCCGGTTGCGCTGGAGTGAAATGAAGTGAGTTACGCGAGTCCGCAGGACATGATCAATCGGTATCCAAATCGCGATCTCGTTCAACTGACTAATGAGGATCCGACTGCGGTTACTATCGATACCGCGCCGCTTCAGCAGGCGCTCTCCGATGCGTCGGCGGAGATCGATGGTTATCTCGAAGGACGATTCGCGTTGCCGCTGGCCGATCCTCCGGCGGTGCTGAACCGGCTTGCGACCGATATCGCGATGTACCGCCTGCAGGTGCTGCGTCCGCTGCACGACCTCGAGGACGCGCGCCGCAGGTACGATGACGCAATCGCGATGCTGGGGAAGGTCGCCTCGGGCGAGCTGACCCTGGGGCTGGCCGCGGACAACCATGAACCGCCGGTCGCAGGCGCAGCCGAAGCGGTCGAGGGACCGGGCCGCGTGTTCAGCCGCGGCTCGCTCAAAGGGTACTAGGCGATGGGCGCGATGCTGGATGCGCCCTTTGACGGCGCAACATTTTCCCCGCCGACGCCGATCGATATCGCGACCATCGAGAGCGCGATTCTCGCCCAACTCGGCTCGCAGATAAATTCGATCGAAATCGCCCACTATCCCGATCGCCCCGAGTCCTACCGCATGACGCATCGCATCGGCGCCGCACTCGTCCAGTACAAGGGCGCGGCCTACGGCGAACAACTCGACACCGCGGCGATCATCCAGGAACGGAAGCTCGAATTCGAGGTCACCCTGATGATGCGCGATCTCGGATGGAGCTACGGCGGGGATGCGAGCGGGCCGAGTCCGGGCGCCTACGCGGCGATCGAGGCGGTGCGCGCCGCGCTCACCGGGTTTCGGGTTCCCGGATGCCGCAAGATGTTCCCAAAGAGCGAGAAGTTCGTCGAGCGAGACCGCCAGGGCGGGGTGTGGATTTATGCAATCACGTTTGCGCTCTCGACCCTGGCGCTGGAAGCATCGGGGCAAGAAGGATTCCCACTCTTTATCCGGGGAATCGCGATGGAAGAGGGCGGCGTGACTTCGATCACGGTCGGCGCCGCGTCATACACGTTCGATGCAACCGGAAAGATTCAGCTTCCCAATGGAAACGTGTTCGCCGTGCAGGTGACCGGCCCGGGCGGAGCGCCGCTGGCCGAGGGAACCGACTTCGCAGTCGATGCGGTGAACGGGATTATCACGGCGCTGACCGGCGGCGCAACGGGGCCGGGCGAGACCGTCGGGATCGCGTACAGCTACGCCGATCAGGTGATCGCGTCCGCGGGGCAAAGCGCGCCGACCAATTGAGCGGCTCGCGCGCGAACGCCGAAGTCAAAACGCGGGGGCGCCCCTTGGCTGCTCCCGCCACGAGGTGAGTACAGATGCCTGCATCCTTCCTGCACGGAGTTGAAGTGATCGAAGTGCCAGTCGGCCCGGCCCCGGTCACGGTGGTTAAGTCCGCGGTGATTGGCCTGGTTGGCACAGCGCCGGCGTGGGCGGTTCAATCGCCGGCCGCCGCGCCGGCGGTCAACTCTCCGACGCTCGTCAGTTCCGCGATCGATGCGGCCAACTTCGGCCCGCTGGTTCAGGGATACACGATCCCTTACGCGCTGGCCGCCATACAGAAGCAGGGCGCGGGCCAGGCGATAGTAGTCAATGTGTTCGATCCGACCCGGCACTTCACCGCGGTAACGAGCCAGGCGATGAGCTTCCCGGCCTCGGGTGCTCAAGTGCTCAACCTCGGACACATGGGCGTGTCGAATGTCGTGGTCAAGAACTCAGCCGGAACGACTACCTACTCATCCAGCACTGACTATACGCTCGACCCGTTGAACGGAGTGATTACTGCGAGGCAGGGCGGCGCGCTGGCGACCGGCGCTGCGGTTTCAATCTCATTCAATTACGCAGATCCGACCAAAGTGCAGGACGCCGACATTATCGGGGCTGTCACGAGCGGCGTATATACGGGCCTGCAGGCGCTCCAGATCACTTACGGCACGATGGGCTTCTTCCCGAAGATTCTGATCGCCCCCGGATACTCACAGAATGCCGACGTGGCGGGCGCGGTGACCACGATGGCGAATACGCTGCGCGCCATCGCGCTCATCGACTCGCCGCCCGGGACGCCGGTTGCAACCGCGATCGCCAACCGCTCGGCCGCCAACAACGCATTCGACACGTCGAGCAACCGTGCGATCCTCTGCTATCCGCAGGAGACGTTTTACGATTCGGGATTGGTACCCACGGGCGTTACGCTGAGTGCGTCGGGGATTCCGCTCACCGCGGCATTCAACGCCAACTCGGTCGGGCCGTACTCGCAATGGGTCGCGGGTGCGATGGCGGCCAAGGACCTCGCGCAGGGCTACTGGTGGTCTCCGTCGAATACCCAGGTGAATGGCATCCTCGGACCGGATGTCGCAATCTACGCGTCGATCCTGGATCCCGTCTCGGACCTCAACAACCTCAACGCGCAGGGGATCCTGACGGTCTTCAATGCGTTCGGGACGGGGCTTCGCGTGTGGGGCAACCGGTCGGCCGAGTATCCGTCGAGCACCGCCCCGGACAATTTCATCAGCGTGCGCCGCACCATGGATGTAATCGAAGAGTCGGTCGAACTCGCGATGCTCCAGTTCATCGATCAGCCGATCTCCAACGCACTGATCACGGCGATACTGGCGAGCGCGAATGCCTTCATCCGGACGCTGATCCAGCGGGGGGCATTGGTCGCCGGCGCGGCCAGCTACAACCCGGCCGAGAACCCGCCAAACCAGGTCGCGGCCGGCCAGTTGGTATTCGATATCGACGTGATGCCGCCGCCTCCCGCGGAACGGATCACCTTCCAGACCTTCATCGATACGACCCTGCTCCAGCAACTGGGCCAGACCAGTGCAATCCCGGCCGCAGCCAGCGCCACTGACTGAACTGAGAGGTCAAGATGAATATTCAAATCAACTCGCTGACTAACGCCAATATATATATCGACGGGGTCGGACTGCTCGGCCGCGCCGAGGAAATCGACATACCGCAGCCGCGCCATCGCATGATCGACTACAAGGGTCTCGGGATGGCGGGCACCGCGGAGCTGTGGGCCGGGGTCGAGAAGCTCGAGTCGCGAATCAAATGGGCGTCGTTCGATTCCGAGACGCTCACCCTGGCAGCGAGCCCCTTCCAGAGCCATTACTTCCAGGTGCGGGGCAGTCTCGAACAGTACACGAGCCAGGGGCGCAGCGCGGAGCTGCCAGTCATCTACCTGATGACCGGGGTGTTCAAGGACGCGGGGAGCCCGGCGTTCAAGCAGCATCAGATGGTCGAGACCACCTCCAGCGTGAGCGTTTATCACGCCGAGCTTTATGTGGCCGGCGTTCAAATCTACCTCTACGACGTCTTTGCGAACGTGTACGTGGTGGGCGGCGTCGATCAACTCGCGAAATTCCGCACCGACCTCGGCGGGTGATGCGATCGGGCCGAGTGCCGATTTGGGGCTTTGCCCATGAACGTAGCAGGGGCGGGGAAGCATAATTCCGGGCTGCCGGAGTCAAGTGAGTAGGAGAACTGCAATGGCCGAGGATCTGACCGTGAATGGAGTGAAGATCGGTGGCGCCGATGCGGGGGCGGAATCCAGAACGATCGAGCTTCCGTCCGGTGCGGCGGCCGCGGTGCGCAAGGGCTATGGGCGGGACCTGATGCGGGCGCAGCGGGCGGCGGCGGGCGGAGATCCGACCGCGGTGGTGTTCGCGCTGATCGCGGAGCTGGCGGAAATCGACGGGCGCCGAATCGCGTACGAGGACGTGCTCGCGATGGAGCTGGGTGACGTTCTTGCCCTCCAGGCCGAGGTAATCGGCGAAAATTTTCAGGGCCCTCCGCTGCAAACTTCGCAGGCCTCGTCCGGTTCGGATTCTCGGTTCACGAGCTAGAGGCGATGGAGTTTGCGGAAATGGACTATTGGATCGGCGCGGTCGCTGAGTACCTCCGCACGCTCGGCGAATCCCGCGGAGGGAACGGCAGATGAGCGCGCGCCTGTTTGTGGGCAACCTCAGCTTCTCGCTGGACGATACCGCGTTGCGTGACGCGTTCGCACAGATCGGAACCGTGGAGCGTGCCGAAGTCGTCCGCGACCGCTTTGACGGCCGCTCGCGCGGATTCGGATTCATCGAGATGGCGCGCGAGGAAGACGCCGCCGCGGCAATTCGCGAGCTCAACGGCAAGGAACTGGGCGGCCGTCCGATGCGCGTTGAAGCGGCCACGTCGGCCCGGCGCGCGCGCGAACGCAGCTCCGCGGTGGCGGGCCGTGAGTGATCGGAGTTCGCCGAAACGGGCCCGCCGCTCTTAACGAGCGCGGCCACAGGAGATTTCACGGGAGCGTTCGGAAATGTTTGCTGAGCTGGGAGAAATAAAGTTTCAAGTTGTCGGCTCGCCAGAGCATCTCGAGGCGGAGCGCCGTTATGATTACGCAGAGCACGACGTAATCGAGGCGCCGCCGCGGCTCCAGTGGCTCTCCAACGGCCTTGAACGGCTGGTGCTCGATCTCATTTTCCACGCATCATTTTCCAACCCCACATCCGGGCTCGCCGCGCTTCGCGCCGCAGCCAATGCGCATCAGGCGCTGCCCCTGGTCATGGGCGATGGCACCTTGTGGGGGTATTTCGTGATCGAGTCGATCGCGACGCGGTCAACGCAACTCGGCGCGAACGGGACGGCGATCGCGGTCGGGGCAAGGCTCGAGCTCAAGGAGTTCGCGCCCGGCGCGGAGCTGGATCCGAGCGCGCCGCCGCTTGCGCCCTTCACCCCGCTCGCGCTGGTGAACGGCGCCGCGGCGAGCGGCTCGGCCGCGACCGGGGCTTCCTCGTCCACGCCTCTCGCGCCGCTTTCGCCCCAGGGAGTGACGGCGATTCTCAGCAATGCGCCGCCGGCCGGTGCGATAACTCCGAACCTTCTGCCTGACGACGTACCGATTTCCGTAATCACTCGGAGCGCGGCCCGGTGATGGCCTCGGCGCAATTCATAGTTCATGTGACAGCCGCGGGCGAGCGATGGGACCTGCTCGCGTGGCGATACTATGGCGATGCGGCCAAATACAGCCCAATCATCATGGCCAATCCGGATGTGCCGATTGAGCCCGTATTCGAGTCGGGGCTGGTGATTCTCATTCGGGTCCTCAGCGTCAGCGCGGTAGCCAGTACCGGACTGCCGCCGTGGAAGACCGCATCGAGGTCGCCGGTCTCCGCGGCGCAGGCGCAAGGCTTATGAGTGCTCTCGCGGCGTTTCCCGTCCCTTCGCCCCAGTGGGTACTTACCTACGCGGGCGTGAATATATCCGGCGACGTATCGCAGATGGTGCTGTCGATTAGTTATTGCGATCGGCTGGCGAGTGCGTCGGGCGAGGTCGAGATCGAGTTCGAGGACCGCGAGAAACTCTGGCAGGGGGTGTGGTATCCGGCGCTCGGCGACCAGCTCAACCTTCTCATTGGATATCACGGCGGGGAGTTGCTGCCTTGCGGGGATTTCCAGGTGGATGATCTCGTGCTGAGCGGCCCGCCCGATGTGTTTCGGCTGGGATGCCTGGCCGTTTACATCACGCCGCCGATGCGCACCGAAAACAGCGTCGGCTATGAGAATCAGAGCCTGCTCGAGATAGCCGAATCAATCGCGGCGAAGTACGGACTGGTTCTTTTTGCGGCGCCTGAAGTGGAGTCGCTCGTCTTCGAACGAATCACGCAGCGCCGCGAAACCGACCTCTCATTTCTAAAACGCCTCGCCAATGAACATGGCTACGACTTCACGGTGCGCGGCAGCACGATGGTCTTCTATGCGGTGTCGGCGCTGGAATCGGCGCCGCCGGTCGCCACGATTTCACGAACCGGCACCGAACGATTCCTCTTCCGCAACCGCACGCGCCGCATATTCGCCGCATCGCAGGTGACCTACTTCGACCCCGATGGCAAGCAACTTCTCCTGGCTCAAGTTGAGTCCGAAGCCGCGATGCCGACCGGGGATACGCGGAAGGTCGTGACGCGGTGCGAGAACGGTCAGGAGGCGATGCTGAAGGCGCAAGCCGCGCTGCATTTTGACAACCGGCTATTCACGACCGTGCAGCTGGTCACTCCTGGCGCGGCGGGGCTGGTTGCGGGGGTTAATGTGCTGCTCAGCGGATGGGGACATTTCGACGGAATATACCTCGTGGAGATGGCGCGGCATCACCTGTCGCGAGCGCACGGTTACACGACCGAAATCGACGCGCGGCGGGTGTCATGACAGTCCGACAATTACCTAATCGGAGGCAACCCTTGGATAGTCAGAACATCGGCGTAGGGCAGCGCCGGATAATCGAAGCGGCCTCTAATCGGCTGGGTACCAAGAGCATCCGAACGCATCATCGAGTCGTCTGCCGCAACCGCGAGCGGCGCATCGTCTGGGTCGAGGAGGTGGAAAACCTCGTTACGACCGCAGGCGTGAACAAGCTGCTGGACGCCACATTCAAGACCGGCCTCGCCTCGCCGGCATGGTACGTCGGCCTCATCAAGGGCTCATCCGCGCCCACCTTTGCGATAACCGACACGATCGCGTCGCACTCCGGGTGGACCGAAATTGCGGGCACCGATGTCAGCCAGACCAATCGCCAGGCATGGACCGCGGGGACGATTTCCGGTGGATACGTCGACAACAGCGCATCGCAGGCCACCTACAACATGCTCACGTCGGTCACGCTTCAGGGGTTGTTCATGGCCGATAACAACACGATCGGCGGAACCACGGGTACGCTGTACGGCGAGGCCGCCTTCTCCACATCGCAGGCGGTCCAGAACGGCTATACCGTGAGCGTGACCTCCGCGCTCACGATCACGGCGGGCTGACATGAGCGCAGGGTTGCTGGTTTTGGTGTCGCTCTGCGCGGCTGCGCTCTGCGCGGCGATGCTCGCCCGAGTGGCGTGCGATCTCGCGACGCGCCGGCCGGAACGGCTTGGCTTGCGCCGCCCGCGAATCGGCGCGCGAATCAGCGCGGCCGCGCCGCCCCGAAAAAAGCATAGTGCGTCATGAAAGCCGGCCACAGCAGGCTCAGCGAACCCGCGCGAACCTCAACGGACGGACCGCTGGGGCGCAACATGCATCGGGTTTTCTGTGCGAGCTGCGGGCGCGACGGCGGCCTCGTAACGCGGGAGGTGACGCACGTACTCTATGTCTGCCGGCGCTGCATTACTCAGTACGGCACGCCTCCGCTGGCCGCGATTCCCGAAGAACATATGAGGAGGTAGCTAATGCCGTTCTTTTATGCAGTGAATCGCCAGGCCGCGACCAATAGTACTGCGGCGACCGAATCAACGCATCTGAGGTTTCTGACCGTTTCGAACCAGCCGCAATGCAACATCTTCTCGATTATGGGTGCTGCGCGCATGACCTCGGCAGGCGGCGTGATCCTGCGCGTGAAGCAGTGGACGACGTCGGCCAGCACGGGCGGAACAAGCGCGACGCCGGTCAAGCGCAATCCAAACAACCCGTCCGCCTCGACGACCGTTTTCACCGACGCATCTTCGATTACCGCGGGCAGCGGCGGCCCCAGTTATCCAATTTCGATCGGGTTGCCTGCGACGGGCGGGATGGGTGGTTGGGTCGCGATCGACCCCGACGATGCGATCACGTTGCTGGCCAACGGCGGCGCGACCGGAAATGCGGACTTGCTCTCCATCTCGGGGCTTGTGTCGGTGAATTTGGACGCGACGGTGTTGTTCTCCGAGGATTGAGCGAAGGGGGAAGCTGAATGGCGAATACCTACTCTCTGAGCACTCCCAGCACGGTTACGACGAGCAGCGCGCCAGCCGCGGAGTTTCGCGCGGGCAGCAGCAACCGCGCGGTCATTCTGGAAGTGGGCATCTTTCTCGGGGCCGCAACTGCGAGCACGTACGGCGTCGGCCGTCCCGCGGCGATTGGGGTGACCCCTACGTCGCCGGTCTTGGGATTGGCCGAGGATCCTGCGGATGCCGCTGCGACTGCGGAGACTGCGGTTGCATGGGGCACGGCGCCAACCGCGCCCGCACATTTTTTCCGGCACATCGCGCTGCCGGCGACGGTTGGCGCGGGGGTAATCTGGACCTGGTCGGAGGGACAGGAGCTGATTGTGCCGGCCGCGGGTTCGATTGTCCTGTGGAATGTCGCGACGAATAGCGCGTCGGTTTATTGGTACATCAAGTGGCGTGAGTAAGCGGTAGGGCGCAATGGCATCGCGTCTTTCAAAGCGGGTCTCCCAGTCGGCGACGACCGGTAATCAGACTCAATACTCGGTTAGTCCGCTGCGGCCGGCGGCCCCAAGCCCTCGCATCGTGGGGCTGCCACTGGGCGGCGCCCCTCCGTTGATCGCGTTGCGCGGCGTCGGCGCGCTGGCTAGCTGGACCAATACCACGACCACCTCCGCGACCGGGAACCTGCCGGGCGGGCTACAGACCGGTGACGTGATAATCGCGTTTCTGGCAGTTGATCTTGCCCCGGGCACCATCACGATCCCCGCGGGCTGGACGTTGATCGGGTCCACCGGGTTAACCACCAACTCCGGCGGTTCGAACACTGAGCAATTCGCTTACTATTACGTCTGCGGTTCGACCTCGCCGTCGACGACCTGGAGTTGGGCGAACAACACGCCTTACGGCTGGCTGCAGCTCATTGCGTACAGCGGCGTGAGCAACGGCTCTCCGGTGGATCAGTATGGAACCACGACGGGCGGGAGCAGTTCCTATGTTTCCTCGCTCGCCGCTGCCAGTCTGACGCCGAGCCAGGGCGGGGATCAACTGTTGATTTCCTGGTCTTACAACAATGGTTCGGGCTCGGCGAGCGGCGCGAGCGTCAGCGGGGCGCCTGCGGTTACGAACGAGTGGTCTGACATCAATATCGGGGGCGCCCAGGCGGTCTCATACGGGAGCGATCTGAATATAAGCGGGACCGGAGCGACGACTGCCTATAGCCTTGCGATCAGCGGCGGCGGGAGCGGCTGCATGTCGTCGATCGCGCTGCTGCTGGCGCCCGCGCTATTTCTGGATTCCTGGCAGCCTAATCCTCTGGCGGGACCGCTACGTACTGGGTATCGCCATTCGCGCGAGCGCGCGAGCCGCGCGGCGGTGCGCTTCTACATGCGCAACTGGATTGGTGATTACGGCTTCGCCGCGCTTTCCTCTGCGGTGGGACCACCGCCTGGCGATGCGGTATCCGCGACTTCCAAGGTGACGCTCGCGCAATCGGTAAGCTCGCAAGTCAAAGCGCTCGCCGCGTCCGCCACCTCGGCGGTAAAGCTCGCGCTCTCGCGCGCGATTGTTACTTCAGCGCAGGCGATCGCCGGGTCGGCCGCGGTAAGGCTTGCGACCTCGGGGGCGACGGCGATTTCGTCGCGAGCCGTGTCGGCGATGCGCTCGGTGAAGCTCGGAGCAAGCCGAACGATTGCGCTCGCGGCGCCGGCCGCCAGCGCAACCACTGCGGCGGTCAGTTTGGGGACATCGAGGGCAATTGCAGTGGCGTCGGTCGCGGCGTCCGCGGGCGCAACACTGAGGCTCGCGCTCTCGCGCACCATTGCAACCTCGATGCAGGCGATCGCGGGGTCGAGCGTGGTAAGGCTCGCAGCTCTCGCGGCGATACCCGTTTCGTCGCTGGCCGCGTCGGCAGCGCGCTCGGCGAAGCTCGCGCTCAGCGGCGCGATTGCTCTTGCGAGGCCGGCCGTTACGGCGCCCGCTGCGGCGGTTGGAGTCGCGGCATCAAGGGCAATCGCGGTGGCATCGCTTGCCGTGGCGTCGGCCACTGTGGCGTTGAAAATCACCGCGAGCAAACTGATCGCGGTGGCCGCCCGTCCGGTCG
This sequence comes from Binataceae bacterium (SeqCode), assembly GCA_035626155.1. Classification (GTDB taxonomy): domain Bacteria; phylum Desulfobacterota; class Binatia; order Binatales; family Binataceae; genus DASPOF01. The sequence continues at coordinate 17,979 of DASPOF010000158.1, read as the reverse complement.
CATCGGCGAGTTCTGCCGTGGGAATTATCGAATCTCGGGTGATCGCGCTTGGCGGCCACGCGGTCTCCGCAAGTTTCAGCGCTTTCTTTTTCGCCGCTGCGGGGCTTCGGACAGCGGCCCAGGCCCTCGCGGCGCGCGCGGCCACGGCGATTGCGATTTCCGCGGCGATTCAAGTTGCGGCGATTACAAACACGATCGTCTCGGTCGTCACATCTCTGACCAAGCGGCTGCGAATGCTCCTTGGATTAGTGCGGCCCGTGGTTGCCGCGCAGCTTGGGAAGGCCAGGTCACCGGTTGTCGTCACGCTCGACCGCGTCACGCCGACGATCCTGGCGAATCTCGCAGCGCCAAGGGCAACCGTCCTGTGCATTCTCGGCCAAGCCGAGGTGGTGAGCTGAACGATGAATCCGGTGCAGATTCGGGCGGGCAAGGCGGTGTATCTTCCGTGGCGGCTTACGACCGGACAGCCGGCGGCGGCCTTCGATCCGCCAAGCGCACCGCTGATATCGATTCGGGACCCCAACGGAATCACGCAGGTCAACTCTCAACCGACGATCCAGGCGGAGAGTGGACTCTATTACTATGTCTATGTGACGCCATCGGCCGGTCCAGCCGGAGACTGGGTCGCATGGCTTGACGTGATTGACCAGAACGACGTCCCCAGCGGCAGTCTCAGGCTCGTGGCATTCGAGCTGGTACCATGAACGCGGTATCTCCATTCAGAGTCGGGTTGGTACAGGAGCAGGATACTGCCGGCGCGCGAGTGCGAGTGATATTCCCCGACTATGATCGGATGCAAAGCTACTGGCTGCCGGTGGTGTCGCCGAAGACGCAGAATGACAAGGCGTACTGGATACCGGACGTGGGCGAACAGGTCGTCTGCCTGATGGATCTTCGTGACGAGGCGGGCGCGGTGCTCGGAGCTATCTATTCCGCTGCAGACACTCCGCCGGTGGACAGTGCCGACAAGTGGCACCTCGGATTCAAGGACAACACCGCGTTCGAGTACGACCGCGGATCACACGTGCTCAACTTGAGCTTTCAGGACGGCACGGATGTGACGTACGACTCCGGCGCGCACGTGCTCACGCTCAACTTCAATGACGGCACTGCCATAAAGTACGACGGCGGGCTGCACGTGTTTTCGTTCGCGGGCGCGAGCGCGATGAGTGCGACGGTGGCCGCGCCCGCCGGGATCACTCTTTCGTCGGGGAGCTCCGAGGTCACAATCACGCCGAGCGGCGTGGCGATCTCGCCGCCGCTGCCGACTTCTTCCACGGTTGCGCAGACGTGAGGCGAATCGCGATGCGATTAGGCATTGAACGGATCGCCGAGCCGGAGAACTAGACAGTGAGCACGGATGCGGTAACGCTTTCGGATATCACTTCGGCAGACTGGTCCCTGAAGCTGGGCGCGATCGGGCAGGTCGTGCAGGGGATTGCCGATGTGGACCAGTGCATCGCGATCATTCTGACCACTCCGAAGGGCAGCGATCCGCTGCGTCCCACTTTCGCTTCCGACATCTGGCGTTACATCGACCACCCGATCGACGAGGCATTGCCCGCGATCGTCCGCGAACTAACCTCAGCGATTACGCTGTGGGAGCCGCGCGTGACGGCGCTCGCGATCAATGTGGCCCCGGTGCTCGACGGGTCGGCGCAAAGCGGGGCGCACCTGAGCGTCACCGTAACCTGGCAGCTCAAGCTCGGCGGCGCGCCTTCGCCGCCACAAAACACGACCGTGACGATTCCGGCGATGGCGAGCTAGTGCGGCGCAATCCACAAGGTCTTGGCAGTCCTCGCCGCCACGCCAACTCGACGATGAAAGGATGATCTGATGGCCGCAGGAATTCCCTCACTTCCGCCGCCGGTCTTCGTGAACGATGCCGACGGCCTCGATCCGAATCTCATCCTGGCAGATATGATCGCGGCCTTTGAGGCGGCGGCGGGACGCACGCTGCAGCCGGCGCAGGTCGAGCGCCTGCTGATTAATTTGTATGCATACCGCGAGTCGCTGGTTCGCAACGCGATCCAGTATGCGGCTCAGCAGAATCTGCTCGCGTTCGCGAGCTTTCCGATGCTCGATTACCTGGGCCAGTTGCTGGGCGTGACGCGGCTGGCGGCGCAGCCGGCAGTCACGACGCTCGAGTTCACTCTGGGAGCGGCGCTGACGGTGCCGGTGACGATCGCCGGCGGAACGCTGGTGGGGACCAATGACGGCCGGTTTTCGTTCGCAACCAACAGCACGCTGGTGATTCCGGCGGGCGCGACAACGGGGACGGTCACTGCGACCGCGGTCCAGGCCGGGGCGGGCGCGAACGGCTACCTTCCTGGCCAAGTCGATGTACAGTTGAATCCGAACGCGCTCATCGCGAACGTCGCTAACACCACGACCAGCACGGGTGGCAGCGCGCCTGAGACCGACGATCATTTGCGCGCCCGGATCCAAGCCGCGCCCAACGAGTTCAGCGTTGCGGGTCCGTCTGGCGCCTATCGGTTCTTCGCGCTTGGAGTCGATCCCTCGATTACCGACGCGCTCGTGCTCAGTCCCGCGCCCGGCCAGGTCAATGTCTATGTGCTCACCGGACCGATCATCGTGCAGCCGGCCGCCGCGCCCAACAACGCGGGAATCGCGGGCGGCGCGCTGCTTTCCAAGGTTGCCGGCGTGCTCAGCGCGGACAAGGTTCGGCCGCTCACCGACACCGTGACGGTCCTGGCGGTTTCCGAAATCGATTATCAAATCGCCGGTAGCATTACTCTCTACTCGGATGCGGATCCGACTTCGACGATGGCTGCGGCCAACCAGGCGGCGGCGCAATTTGCGGTTGCGCTCGCATCCAAGATTCAGCGGGACATTGTGCCGAGCCAGATAGTCGCGGCGTTGTCGGTCCCCGGGGTGTACGAGGTGAGCCTGACCTCACCGGCCTATACGCAGCTTGCCGCCGGCCAGTGGGCGAACTGCACGGCTATTACTCTGTCCGTCGTCCAGGGGACGGAGCATTCCTGATCTCATGGCGCGCACTATTGAATCGGTCAGCGCAAACGGAATCCACGCGGGCGCTCGGGCCGCGGCGGATGGCCATTGCGAACTCCCGTCCCGCGTCGCGCTATGGGGACGCAAAGCGCGCGCCGCAGACCTCGTGAGGACGCTCCGTGGCTGAACTGACTCCCGCGCCATCGATCAACGACGCGCGCACGCAAGCGCTGCTGGTGCTGATTGGGCGGCTTGGAGCGCTCGATCTCTCGACGCTTCTGATTTACCGGATCGAATCGGTAATCGACGGCGCGCTGCCGTTTCTGGCGTGGCAGTTCGACGTTCTGTCGCCGCTGTGGCAGCTCGTTGCACCGGTTGCCGAAAGCATCGATGCGCTCACCAACATCGACTCGCTCACGGACATCGACACTCTGTCGGGTCCCGGTGGCGAGGTCCCCGGGTCCGCGACCAGCGCCGCGGCGCAGCGCGCGCTGCTCGAGATGGCCATCCCGCTCCATCGCTACCGGGGCACCCCATGGGCGATTAGACAGGCGCTGACGTCGCTCGGATGGACGAGTGTGACGATACTGGAGGGCGAGGCGCTTTGGGGCGGTACGGCCTGGCCGGCGGGGGAGGGATGGGCGGTGTTCAGGTTGCTGATCAATCTAGCCGCGAATCAGCCGGTCACGCCGGGCGCGGTGCAAGAGATCGTCGCGGCGGCGAATTTCTTCAAGCCGGCGCGCGCGTGGCTCGACTCGGTATGGTTTGTAGTTGCGCCGAATCTGGATTACGCCCCGGTTCCCCGCGATGTGGTCACGCTCGGCGGTATCGCGAAATACCAACTCGATGCGGCTCCTGGACCGTTGGACGCCGGGCTCAGACTTGCTATTAGCGAGGCCGCGCTGGCCGATGGTTATGGTCCGATCGCTCCGCTTTACAACGCTCATTACGCACACAGTGGAATTACCCACGGCGCGGGCGAGCCGGTGGTCGCCGATCGGGCTCTGGTTCTCAATGGCGTCGCGCAGCTTCATGGAGGTTAAGATGAAAAGGCCTGCTGGCACTGTGGCCGTCCGAGTTTTCGAGCGCGGGCGGCTGGTCTTCGCGTTCGAGGGGAAAAACCTTTTCGTAAACGCGGGATTGCCTGCGCTTGCTGCGCTGCTCGGCGGCGACACCACGGGCGAGTTCTGTTCCGCAGTCGGCTTCGGGTCCGGCTCCGCCGCGCCGACGGTGAATGATACGTCGCTCACCGCCCCGGCCTACTTCAAGGCGATCGACTCGCACGCCGAGGATGGAAACGGAAGCGTGACTCTGAACTGGAGCCTTACCACCGCAGACACTGGCGCGCAGGGGATCACGATCCAGGAGCTCGCGCTGTTCGCCAATCATGGCAGCGTGGGGCTTCCCGGCACGACCGCTCCAGCGCCGATGCTCGCGCGCAAGACGATCAGCCCGATCACGTTCAGCTCAAACATGAGCCTCACAGGAACCTGGACGCTCACGTTCTGATGATGAATTTGCCGGTGGCGCTCGGTTGTGATTCCGGCGCGAGATCGGCGCGCGGCGCCGGCCGCCGAGGAACGCAGGCTTCGAAGAGGTGACCAATGGCTACGCTGGTCGACGCTCCAGAATTCACCGCTAATGAGATTTACGAGATCCAGGCGACCGATCCGGTCGAAGGCGCCGCGTCCGGCGCAAGCTTCGGCGGCGTCGGAATCTCGAACCAGCCGCATCAGCAGCTTGCCAATCGCAGCGCGTTTCTCAAGGGCCGGCAGGATACTAACATCGCGAATATCGCGGCGCTGCAGGCGTTCACGGTCCTTTTCAGCGGAGCGCGGGGCCCGAATGGCTACCTCAAGATACCCTATGACGATGTGAATGCGGGCGCGAATCAGGTATTGATGGTTCAGTGGGGAACGCTCTCGATTCCGGGGACGATAATCACTGGCGATACGAGGTATTCCATCACGTTTCCCACCGCCTTCCCGAACCTCTGTTACGGAGTGATCTCGGCGAATCTCTACAAGAAAACCGCGGGAGCCAACACGGTCGCATCGCCGGTAAGCGGCTCGATAAATACCTCAGGATTCACCGTCGTGTTCGATGTGTCCGACGGAATCGCCGAGGCGGCCGGCGGCAGTGTACACGAAACGACCGATGGCGCGTTCTGGATCGCAATCGGATATTGAAATGAAAAAACTACTCGCGCTTGCCTGCCTAATCTGCCTCCTGTGCTGTCCCTCGCGGCCCGGCCGCGCGCAGAACCTTCCTCCGCCCGGCGCCTATCAGCCGATCCCCAATTATACGGGCACGGGCGCCGGGATGTTATTTCGCCAGGCAATCAACGATCGGTTCTCCGGCGCACAACCGATTTCGCCTGTAATCGCCGGGCTGACTTTCGCTAACCTTCCTGCCGAGACAGACGGCTCGATCTTTTACTGCACGAATTGTCAGAAGACGAGTGTGTGCGCCGCAGGCGGCTCAGGTGCATGGGCATTGGGACAGAATGGGCAATGGACGTGCGCTGCGGGTGGCGCAGTGACGAGCGCTTACGTGGGCCCGCTGTCGCTGAGCGGAAATCAGGCCAACGGAAGCGACCAGATTAGTCACGTCAATCTCAACGGAGTAATCAATCCGCAGGATTACGGCGCACTCTGCACCAACGAGACGGTTAGCTGCACCGCCACCGCAAGCTCTGCGAACCTCACTTGCGGCGGCATCGGGAGCACGCAGTTCGCGGTCGGTCAGCACATAAAGATCGATCATGCCGGTGCGAACAATGCGCTTTCGGCGCCGACGCTCGGGACGTCCAAAGTCTATAGCTATTACTTTAACCCTCGTCCGATCCCAACGCTTCACACCAGCGGCGGGGATTACCAAGGTTGCCAGACGGACTCGACCGCGAGCCTCTACCAGAACAGCGGATGCAGCGCGAGCAGAACGTACGAAGTCCAGGATGTGGCTTTCAACGGAAGCTGGAGCGCGCCGAGTTCGGCAGCGACGGTCACGGGCAGCGCCACCAAGCTTTCACCGGACAATTACATCCGGGTGCCTTGGACGAACGATCCGAACGCGGTCGGACAGGTAATCTGCGGTTGTACCGGCGCATCCTGTACGCCGAACCAGATTTGGGCGGTGCTCCCGGTTCTGCCTGTCGGCGAGACCGCCGCGCACTCGCAATACTGGGATGACCAAGGTAATCATTTCGGCCGGGATGCCGATTTCGGAACTACCTGTCCGGGCGTTGCCAAACCTGCCGATCTGCTCACCACGATAACGGCGATCAACCCGACGACAGGCGTTGTGACGGTCGCGATCGCTCCTTCCCAAAGCGGAACGGTTACGATGAGGCATGATAATGAGCCATCGCTCGCTGCGGCACTGCTGGCCGCGCAGCCGGTGAGCGGCGCCGGTGCGAATCAGGCGGCGAGAATCGATCTGCCCTATTGCTCCGTCTGCTACCCGCTCGGACAGCCGCTTTCGTTTTACGGGACCGGCCGCGAGACACTGGTAGGCTCATCGAATGCTCAGTTCGGTTCAGCGGGGACTTGCTTTGAATGGGATGGTCCGACTGCGGGAATTGTGTTCAATCTGAACAACGCGGGCAGTATGGACCTTGAGAACCTGGCCTTTCCCGGAGGTGCCGTCGACCCCGGAAGTACGCCCGGCCTTGCAATTTCCTTCGACAACTACAGCGGAACGGGTCCCGGCGGAAATCCTGCGGGACGTTCGAGCGGCTACACCGGCGCCGGGCATTTCAGGAATATCTCTATTGGCTATTCGGGAATTGGCTTTACGATTGATAGCAACGGCTCCATCGGGAACGTGGAAAACTCCAGTTGGGACAACGTTGATTGCGTAAGCGGCGGATGGGCGTGTTTCTATGGAGCGTCAGCCCAGACAAATCGCGAGCGGATCACCGGCGGCAACATTAATGCGACATGGGATTATGGCTTCGCCGGCATCTTCGGCGGCGTAGCCGTCAAGGATTTCGACGATGGCGCCATGACGGGAATTGCCGTTCAGGGAGCAAGCAGCGGCACCTTCACTTTCGATGGCGGGGATTTGAATGGCGCCTATGGATTTCTCAATCTGGGGAGCGTGATGAGACTGTCGGCCGTCAAGGCCGAACCGCAGGTTGGCCCGACGGGATATTTCGGCTACGTCGGCGGCCCGACCGAGATTCGAGACAGTAGTTGGAGTACGGGGAATATCGCAATCAACAGTTCATCCGGAGCAAGCGGTTGCTGGCTGGGTAGTGCATTCAATGTCATGCCGCCGCTCGCTAACAGCAATTCAGGAGGCTCATATCCTGCAATACGCGGAAGCCTGCCTTTTACCGATCTCAGTGGCGGGCAGCACTCTCCGAGTTTCGCTTCCATTTTCGATAGTGTGAACGTGTCCGGCACAGGTATAACTCCAATCGGAATCGTCTTCGGCAACGAAAGCGGAAAAAATGAGGCGCTGACTCTGATCAACGCCTTCCTCACTTCGGTTCCCGATGCTTCCGCCAGTGCGTCGAATCCCGCTGTCTCATCGTGCGGCACCACGCCGAGCATCAGCGGGAACAACGGAGCAATGGTAATCACGATCGGCAGTGGTACAGTCACTTCTTGTGCTCTTGCGTTCGCATCGCATCCTGCCTTCACCAACGCGCCGATCTGCACGTGCGTGGACGTGACCGCAGGACTGGCGCTCAAACAGTCCTCGCTTTCGACCAGCGGCGTCACGCTCGCAACCACCGCATCGAGCATGGGCGGCGATACCGTGAATTGCACCTGCACGGGACAGTGACCAGCGCCGAGCGACTGCCAGCGGCGAGCCGGCCATCACATCCGCGTACAGCAGGGCCGTGCGCTTTGAGCCGCGCCTTGCACCCGCGGCCTGTATAGAACTTACCAGCGCGGGCAGGGCGTGGGAGCGGGTTGCCTTCCAACCGGCAGGCCGCAGGTGGTAGATGTTGTGGGCGCGCCGGGCAGGTTTGAGCGCTGGGGGCGAAACACGGGTCAGTCGGTAAAAGGGGGAGCAGGAATCGAGGGGCGAGCGGTAGCGACGCGGGTGGCCGTCACGATCGCGTTCGCTAACGGGCTGTGGTTCATCTGGTCGAACCGATTTCTTCCGCTCTCGGATTATCCGGACTGGATATACCAGGGGCTGCTTTTTTCCAAGCTGCTGGCGGGCCGTTTGCCCCACCTTTATGCGTTGAAGAGATATCCTGTCCCGAACGCCGCCATCGTGACCGCGGCCCTTGGCCTGCTGAATCTGCTGATGTCTCCGGAGGCCGCGGGTAAAGTAGTGCTCACCGGGGCGATAGGCACTTTTCTTTTCGGGTCCGTGTACCTATTGGAGTCGTTGCCGCGCGCATCTGGAAATCCATTCGTGCTTGTGCCGGCGCTGCTGATGTTCAACACGCACTTCTTCGGGGGAGAGTTGTCGTTTCTGGCGGGACTGAGTCTATTCTTCATCTATTCCGGAATATTGATTCGCCGCTTAGATGCATACGATTCGCTTTCGCCCAGATTTTTTCTAGGGTGGTCGCTGCTGTTTTTCTTCACTCATTTCGAAACATACATCTTTGCCGTGCTGATTACGGCGATCCTGAGCTTTCAGCGCTGCGATAAGCGGCGAGCCCGCGCGCTCATCATCGCGTTCCTGCCGACGGCATGCTTGAGCGTATGGTACGTCGCCGCGCGGCTGGTGACGCATGATCTTGGGAGCGGATCCTTTTGGGTCCCCTGGACCCTGCATCTGGTCGCCGGTCGCTACCTCGGGGCTTTTTTTCTATTTCCGGAATTTCTGCCGTGGCTGAGTATTCAACATCCGGTGATGAGGCTTGCGGCGATTCTGGATCTTGCCGCAGCCGCGTTCATAGGGATGATGTGGGCGTTTTGCGCGGCTGCGTGGGTTCGGGGCCGGCGCGAGAATGCGAGCGTCCTGGCCGCGGCTGCGGTATTTGCGGTAGGCTTTCCGGTCGCCGGTTTCGAGCTGGCCGGGACGTACGACCCGGGCGGGCGATTTCTCTACCCCGCTGCGTGGCTCGCGATGTGCTGGCTCGGGGCGGGCGCGCGCGTCCGCGAATCGAAGCTGCTCGCGCGTTCGGCGACTGTTGGGCTCGTCGGGTTGCTGGCCGCTCAGTGCGCATTCCTTGACGTTTACGCGGCGGGGGTTTCGTATCATCTTGCCGGCGTATACCGGCAGTTGCGCGATGCGCCAACTAGGGCCGAGTTCTGCGAGATTTACGATTCATACCGCAAGGATGAAGAGCCGAAGCCGCATCGGACAGGCCTGGATCGCTTTCTGACCAATCATTCAACCGTGGTCAGGCTTCCCTATTACTTATACGCCGAGCGGGGCGAAACGGCGCCGATTTTTCAGACCGGAATTTTCTCCTATAACGGCCCCGGCAACAACGAAGACCTCTGCCTATAGTCAGGGACACGGTGGGGCCTGGTACGCTGCCGCGAGCTACTCATCGCGCACGCTTGGATGCGCCGGCCCGCTTGCGATAGGCTCCGGGGTTCGTGAATTCGACACCAAATCCCGCGCAGGCCGCGGGCCGTTTCGACGGTCCGATGCTGATATTCGATGACGAACTGTGCGAAGACTGGTACGAGCGTCTGAGCTCGCCGCGCCCGGGAAGCCTCGGACCGCTGCAACAGATCAGAACGTTTGGCCTGCTGGCGCTTTTGATCGCGGGGCTCAATTTCTATGCGCCCGCGGAACCCGGCTTCACAGTACGGATCTTCGCCTCGCTGATTGTTGCGACCGCGGCGCTGCCTGTGTGGCTCTGGAACGCCGGCTTCGATCGCACATTTCCGCTGATGCCATTTCTAAGCGCTTTGTACGCGCTCATTTTTGCCGTGCCCGTCTTCCTCTTGCACCGTTACAGCACCGGCGGATTCAGCGCCACGATCGGACCCCAGTACATCGCGCAAGCGCTCGAGTACGTCTGGTTGGGGATGCTGTCGATGCTGGCCGGATATTACGGTCCTCTGCATTCGGTGTTCGCACCCGTAATGCCCCGGTTCAAGCTTCGATGGAGAGATAGCCGGTCGGTAAGGATGGCGGCGATTCTGTTTTCGACTGTTGGCCTTGTCGTCTCGATACTTGGGGCGCGGGTGCCAGTGGCCTTCGTGCAACTATGGGGCTACTTCGCAAACCTAAGCCTGGCGGGGATCGTGATGCTATTCATGCTGGAACTAACCGGACGGCTCGACCGCGTCATGATCCTGCTGCTCTGGATAGTTATCATTCCCGCGCAGCCGTTAGCCGGGCTCGCCGGAGGCGCATTGGGGGGTGCCGCGGCATTGTGCCTGTTGTTATTGGTTGCCTATGCGTCGGTGGCGCACAGGATACCGTGGACGCTCATCGCGGCAGGTGCGCTGGCCGGTTTGATTCTTCGCGCTGTCGAGACTCCCTATCGAATCGCGGCCTGGTCGGGACCGTTAAGGGAGGCGGGCAGGGTCGAAAAACTGGAGTATTTCGGAAAGCTGGTATACCGCGCGACCATCGGCGGCGCCGTTGCGCCCGAAGAACTGATCGAAGCGGGCAGCGAACGGCTCGCGATGTTCCCGCTCTTCGCCGAGGTCATCCGTGACACGCCCTCTCACGTTCCTTACTGGGGTGGAGCCACTTATTACCCTATCGTTTTCAAGCTGGTTCCGCGCCTCTTGTACCCGGATAAGCCGGAGGAAGTAACGGGCCAACAATTCGGCCATCGGTACGGCTTTATCGAACCCGGCAATTCCGGGACCTCGGTCAATCTTCCGCAGATCGTGGAGATGTACGCCAACTTCGGGCTGCCGGGTGTGCTGATCGGAATGTTCCTGGCAGGCCTTCTGTTACGGTTAATCGTCTCCGTGTTCGTCCATCCGGAAATGGGAATGGGAGCAGCGGTGGCTATGATTCTGCTGGCGGTTTTGACGTTCGACATCGGCAGCGCCGCCTCGATGGTATTGGGCGCGGTACCGTGGTTGCTAATTTTCATCGCAGCCGTGCATCTGCTCGTGTGCATAGTCGAGAGCGAGCGCCGCTGGCAATCGTTCGAGATGGCAAGTCTGCCGGGGCCGGCGGAGAGCGGAAGGTAGGCGGGCGGGACGAATCGGCGAAAACGCCCGCATCCGGGGGGCAAGAAATATCAGCGCAAGAGTTCCGATCCTGCGGCCTTCGCTTTCGATCTTCGGACTGCGAATCTGCGATTCCGGGGCGTGATGGACGATGATGCGGACGATGCGCCGCGAGTGGCTATTTTTCGGATTGGTCGGAGCATTCGCTCTCGTCTATCTGGCGCAGTACCCGGCTTCTTTTGCGATCGCGGATGAGTGCGAGATACTCTCGCTCGCCTACGCAATCGAGCACGGCACGGTCCATCCGGACCGCGCGGGTCTGGTCACCTGGAATTACTCGATGGAATTCGAGGCGGGCGGTCATCGGGTCATCAAGTATTCGCCGTTTCACGCGGCATTGTTGGCTCCTGCGCTCGGCGCGGGCTGGCAGCTCGCATTCCTCGTCACTGCGGCGTTCTACATTCTGGGAGCGTTCGTGGTGCGCTCGATGCTCGTCGGCGAAGGGGTCGCGAGCGAGTGGGCGATTCTCTACTTCCTCTTGCCCGGGATGCTCTACTACTCGGGAACGCTGATGGCCGCGGTTCCGGCCGCGGTGATGGGGTTGTCCGGAGTCGCGTTACTCGCCCGTCGCCGGCCGCGCGTCGCGCTTGGGGCGGCTGCATTGGGCGGCGCGGTACTGTTGCACCTCTGGATGGCGGCGCTCGCCGTGCCGTTCGCAGTGATGTGGTGGCTCGAGTGCGGCGGCGAAAATCGATGGCGTATTGCGGCGGCGTTGGCCGCAGGAGCCGCGCCGGCGATCGCGATGGCTGCGGCGTACAACTACGCAACGGTCGGATCTCCGGTTGTGACTGGCTATATGATCACCGGCGAGGTATTCGCGTTCTCCGGCCAGCATCTCCCGCGATTTCTGCCGTTCTATGCGATCTCGCTCGCGGTGTTTCCGATTGCGGGGCTGAGCGTACTGTCACCGCGATGGTCGAGGGGATGGGCGGCGCCCGCGGCGGCCTTTGCGATAGTCGCGGGTGCGTCGATGTATAATTACCGCGATGGGCTGACCAGCAATCTTCCGGCGATGGCGGGCTTCATCGCAGGCGCGGTGCCCGCTCAGCGGTTTCTCCTGCCCGCGTCGGTCATCGCCTGTGTACCTGCCGCGCGATGGCTCGAGAATCGGCTGGGCGGCGCGGGCTTTCAATGGTCGGCGCGCGCGCGGGTCGTGGCGCTCGCGCTATTCGCGGCCGTCTTTGGCGCGATAGCAACTCTCCATCAAGGATTTCTCCGCGCGAACGCGATCGTGCAGCGGGCGATCGCGAGCGCGGTTCCCGAAGGCGCGGAGATCGTCGGCACAGGCGACGTGCTCAAGGAACTCGCGCCCGTGTATCGGATCGTGCGCTTCCATGCGGTTGACCCCGGCGATGAAAGCGTCGCGGGCGCCGCTGATGCCTACCTCGTGTGGATTGGGGCGCCGGGCACGAAGCCTCCGCCGTACTGGACCGACGGCCGCAAGACGGAGAGCGTCCAGGCGCGCTCGTGGGCGTGGAATCGCGACCTGTGGATCGCATGGCCGAGGACCGGCGCGGCGCGCCCCCGCCCAAGCGCTCAGGCGCAAAGCGCGTCGATCACCCGGTCCATCTGCATCCCGAGCGAGCCCTTGACCAGCAGCACGTCGCCGGGGCGAACGAGATCGCGAACCAGCGGCGCCGCTTCGGCGCTGTCGCGCGCAGCCGAGGTTTCGACCGCGCCGTCCCCTCCGGGATTGCGCATCGCGCGGAGCGCCGCGCTCATCTGAGGTCCCACCGCAACGAACCTTGCCGGAGCCGTGGCGCACGCCTCGCGGACCGCATCGGCGTGCGCCGCAGCGGTCAGCGCGCCCAGTTCGAGCATGTCGCCGAGCACGACCACGAGCCGCGCGTGAGTCGCATCGGCGACCTCGCGAGCGGCCGCGAGCGCCGCACGCACAGCGCGGGGGCTCGAATTATAGCTGTCGTCGATTACGAAGATTCCGCGGATTGTCCGCGGGCACAGGCGGCGCGCCACGGCAGGGACTGCGCCAAGAGCCGCGCCGATCGCATTAAGATCGGCGGCGCGAAGCGGAGCCGGATTCATCGCGGCCACTCCCGCGATCGCGGCGGCACAATTCAGCGCCGCCGCGGCGCCGAGCAGCCCGATCTCGAAGACGGCGAGCGGACTCTCGCCGGCCTGGACCAGCGCCGGATCGAGCTTGATTGATACTCGCGACCTCCCCGGGGCGACCATCGTGCGATCCACGAGTCGAACGCCGGCTGGCGGCGACGTGCCGAATGTCACGGTGCGGAGCCCGCCGGGGATGCGTTTGGTGACGAGCGGCTCCTCGATGCAGGCGACCGCGCGCGCCCGCGCGCCGGCGAAAAGAGCGGTTTCTTCGTCCGCGATCTCCTCGAGCGACCCGAGAAATTCGCTGTGCTCGATATCGACGTTCAGCACCATCGCAACGTCCGGTTCGACGATCGCCGCAAGCCGCGCGATCTCCCCGCGCTGATTGGTCCCGCACTCGATCACGATCGCGCGATGCTCGTCGGCCAGGGTGAAGAGCGTCATCGGCACGCCGATAAGATTGTTTAGATTGCCGGGCGTCGCCAGCGTAGGACCGAACAGCGCGCGGGCCGCGGCTGCGCACAGCTCCTTGGTGGTGGTCTTGCCGGTAGCCCCGCCGATTGCAATCGAAGGAATCCTGCGCGCTTGGCGCGTGCGATCGAGATGACGATGCGCCAGCCTCCCGAGCGCATCCAGCGTGTCGGCGACCTCGATGCAGGGGAGAGCGGGGTGAGCGCGGCCCGCCGCAACCACGGCGCCCGCTGCGCCCCGGCGAAGGGCATCATCGAGGAAGGCGTGGCCATCCGCGCCCGCGCCCTTGAGCGCGACGAACAGCGCGCCGGGCTCGAGCGTCCGAGTGTCGATGCTGACGCTCGACGTGGCTATCGATCCATCGCCGCCGAGTCGCCCGCCGGCCGCCGCGGCGGCCTCTCCGAGCGTGAACGCGCAGCGATTTTTGGGTATCGGCGTCGCCATCGAGGACCATTTTGCCGGAATCGGCCGGGGCCTCCTATAGCGGGAGCCTTGACACGCAGCTTGGGCGGGTTAGCCTCGCTGCATCGAGCGCGATCTTGTGACGATTGGAGGCGGAGTGCGATGGCGGAGCACGAGGCGCCGCGAGTCGGCGTAATCATGGGCAGCAAGAGCGACTGGGAGTACATGTCGGCCGCAGCCGAAGTGATGCTGGAACTTAAAGTTTCACATGAAGTCCGGATCCTGTCGGCGCATCGCACGCCCGACCTCACCGCGGACTACGCGGCGCGCGCGAAAGAGCGAGGGCTTCGCGTGATTATCGCGGGCGCAGGCGGCGCCGCCCATCTCGCGGGCGTCCTGGCCGCGAAGACCACGCTGCCGGTGATCGGAGTGCCGATGCCGACCACCTCGCTTCTGGGGATGGATTCGCTCCTTTCGATCGTGCAGATGCCCAAGGGCGTGCCGGTTGCGACCATGGCGATCGGAAAGCCCGGTGCGGCGAACGCCGGGTTGTTTGCCGCGTCGATTCTCGCGCTCGGCGACGCGCAATTGGCCGGGCGGCTCGAGAAGTGGCGCAAGGCGCGCGCCGAGGAGCTGCTCCAGCAGAAACTGCCCTAGTGTGACGGAGAACCGGCGGCGGAATCGGCGCGCGAGCGTGCTATCATTCTCGGGATGCGCAAGCGCGATATCGACACACCGGCATTGATCCTCGACCTCGACGTGGTCGAGGAGAACATCCGCACGATGGCCGAGTACTTCCGCGGCCGTCCGCAGAAGCTTCGTCCCCACTTCAAGACGCCGAAGACGCCCGAGGTCGCCCGCCGGCAGCTCGCCGCCGGCGCGATCGGAATAACGGTGGCGAAGCTCGGCGAGGCCGAGGTGCTAGCGCGTGCGGGGCTCGGGCCGATTCTGATTGCGAATCAGATCGCGGGGCCGCAGAAGATCGACCGGCTGTTCGCAATCTCCAGGGCGGTCGAGGTAATCGCCACGGTCGAGAGCGAGTTCAATGTGCGTGAGCTCGAAGAAGGCGCCGCGCGCGCCGGGCGCACCATCGGGGTAATCATCGAGGCCGATACGGGGATGCATCGATGCGGCACCGAGTCGCCCGATGAGACGGTCGGGCTCGCGCGGCGAATCGCGCGCGGCGGGCTTCGCTACCGTGGCATCATGGGCTACGAGGGCCACGCCGTCCTGATTTCCGACCCGCAGACGCGCGAGGGGTTCGCGCGCGACGCGCTGGGGTGCCTGATCCGCCACGTCGATGCGCTGCGATCCGCGGGGCTCGCCCCCGAGATCGTGAGCGCGGGCGGGACGGGAACCTACGACATCGCGGGAAGCTGGCCCGGCGTTACCGAGGTGCAAGCGGGTTCGTATGTCTTCATGGATGGCGCATACCGGAGGGTGCGCCCCGATCTCGGCAAGCCGGCGCTGACACTGCTTACCACGGTAATCTCGCGCCGGGGCGATCACGCGATCACGGACGCCGGGATGAAGTCGCTCACCAACGAGTTCGGGCCGCCGCAAGGAAAAGATCTTCCGGTCAAGGTGACGAGCCTGTCCGAAGAGCACGCAAGTCTTGCGGTCGGAAACAGCGAAATCTCGCCCGGGATGAAGATCGAGCTGGTGCCGAGCCACGGCGACACGACGATCAACCTGCACAGCGAGTATTACGTCGTACGCGGCGATGAGGTGATCGCGATCTGGCCGATCGAGGCGGCGCGAGCGTACCGTTGATGGCTGAAGTGAATCGTCCGATGGCGGCGCGCTGGATCGCGCGTGCAATCGCGGGGTTGCTGAGCGCAATCGCGGCGACGTTGCTTCTTTTCGGGCGCGCATACGCAACCGGCGTCAAGACCGCCGGGCGCCTCGACATTCCCCGTGCAGCGCCGGTAACGGTGGTGTGCACGGACCCGGTGGTTCAGAACGTTCTCAACGATGACCTGCGCGTCGAGAAGCGGCTTGCGGGCGATGCGTCCGCGATGAACGTGACGGTGACCGTTTCGGTCAACAGCCGCGTGCTTCAGCCGGGCGTCTCTCTGGGCGATTTGGCGCCGGGCGATCCGTCGGTGGCGGAACTGCTGAGAACGGTTGGGGCGCAGCCGCCGCCGCTCGGAGACTCGGGCACCAACGCGTCCGACCCCTATGCCGACCTGATGCGGCGGCAGGCTCTCAATCCCGAAGACCTGGCCACCAGCGCGTTTCGCAACTACCAGGCGTTCAAGCAGAGCCAGAGCGGAGCCAATGCGCCGTCGCCGTACCAGGATATCGCGCCCGGCGAGTTGTACGACACGGTGATAATCGCGCGCGCCTCAACCGCCGCAAGCAGCGCCGAGCTGAAAGTGGTCGCCTTGATTCATGGGGGCGACGACCTGAGAAAGGCGAAGGAACTCGTCGCCGAAGAAATCGCGAACGCGATTCTCCACTAGGTGCGCGGGTGCCTCGCCCGCGCAACCTTCACGGGCCGGGGCTTTTGTCGCCAGCGGACGGCGGGGGCATGGTCCCTGGCGAGGACATCATCTCTGGCGCGGGCGTCGTTTGCGGCGACGGCGTCAGTTCGGGGGCGGATGCGGCCGGAGCGGGAGCAAGCACGTTTCTGAGCGGCACGATTCGCCGCCATGCCAAGTCGGCGAGAAGCACCGCGAGCACCGCGATCAGCACGCCGAGCGCCACATATCGCCAGCGGTTCGACTTGTGCGCCACCATCGCGATCGGCTCCGAGATCCTGACCACGTTGGTCTCGGCGTGCTGAACGTCCCGGATGAAGCGGGTCGCGACATCTTCCGCATCGAGGCCCAAAAATGCGGCATAGCGCCTGAGGAACGGCAGCAGGTAGAGCTGATCGGAGATCAGGCTGTAGCTGTCGCTCTCGATCATCTTGATGTAGCGGGCGGGGATGCGCGTCTGGTTGGTCACGTCGTCGGCGGACAGTCCGCGCTGTTTGCGCGCATCGGAAATGAACCGGCCCAGCGTCGCGCCGGATTCGGCGGACGTTGCGCTTACGGCGCCTGATGCGCTCGAGCTACCGGGTTTCTCGTCAGCCACCGCGATGTGACCCTTTCATCGATCGATTCCGGGTGAGTTGGCCGGCAACCCGGATGGGCGCGGGCGCCTTCCCGGCGGGATGTACGGCTTGAAGCCGCCCGACTGGACTTTCAACAGTTCCTGCCGCGCTGTCTGGACGTAGTCGGGGTCGGGCTTGCCCTGGAGCCCGGCCGCCTTGTTGCCGTAACTGATCGCGTCCTGCCAATTGTGCTGCTGAAAAGCAATCATCCCAAGATAATCGTAGGCCGGCGCGTAAGTGGGGTAATAGTCGACCGCGCGATGAAAGTCATCGCCCGCCGCGATCATCTCGCCATTCTGATAGTACTTGACGCCGCGCTGCGTGAAGATTCGGGCGGCGAGTTCCTTGAGCTGAAGATTATCCGGGTCCGACTGAAGCGCGCCTTGCACGTAACCCGCCGCATCGTCGAGCCGCCCCTCGCCGAGCGCCGTCTCGGCTCGGCCCTGGTTGAGAGGCCCGCACGCGCAGAGCCATGCGGCGACGACGGCCGCAATCATCGCAGGAATCGCCCTTCTCATCTCAACCGCCCAGCCAGAAAGCTACAGTTCGCGTATCGCGCTGCCAAGTACCCCTCCCGTGCCGCCCCGCGCGCCGCTCAGCTCCCGCTATCGCATCCGGGCTGTGCGGCGATGCCGTGCGGCGTTCCGTTGAATAGCGCGACTTTTTTCCCCTCGCACGCGATCAGGCGCGGCGCCGGCTGAAGCGATTTGCTGAGCGCGCCTGAGTCCTTTCGATTCGCGATCAAGACGACGCACGAGTTCGACCCCCACAGTTCGCGCAACCTGGACTCGGTGCCGATGAAGTTCGCTGAGGCGGCGCCCGGCTGCTCGAATTCCC
>DASPOF010000157.1:0-84293 GCA_035626155.1 Binataceae bacterium (SeqCode) | reverse complement strand
CTCGAGGAAGTTGTACCTCGAGCGGGTTCTGCTGATTTCCTGCTGTTGACGCAGAACTGGCGCGGCACAGCGGAAATTGACCCGATTCTATCGCGTTCGCGCTACGTATACGGAGACGCAAAGGCGGGGGGCACCTTTTCTGATGGCGCACTGATTGCGGCGCTCAAGGCCATAGACATTGGCCCAGCCGAGGGTGAAGTGTCGGCGCTTGCAAAAAAGGTTGCGGGCCTGTTTACCTCCGCCGATATCACAACCAACCTGCATTCGGACATGTTGCATTACCTTTGGGTCCAATATGCAACCACCGGCGCTGGGTGGGCGGCGTTCATTCACGCCGGAAGTTTTGAAGGATTAATGACCAACCGCCAGGCGCGTGGTGACGTCTTCAAGGCGGGACGCGAATGCCTGGAGGTGGTGACGCGGCGCGGAGTAGTCCTGCGGCAATATCCGGATGCGGCGCCTTTCCTGACCAATTCCGCGCTGCGCATGCAAATCTATTCCTGGATGATGGCCCGGCGGTTTCGTTACGATGAGTATACTAAGCGATGCTCTGCACACGCATTTGGCGATCCTGTTGAAGTGAAGACGTTCTATGACGACCTCGTTGCCACGGGTCATGAGCTTGGCGTGTCGATGCCGGTGATACACAGTTACGCGGAGAGTATCGAGCGGTTTGCAGCACGCGGCGTGAGGGCAATCGGGTAAAGGATGGCGCCGATCCGATTTGAGTGGGGAATCCGATGCCTACTCTATCGACGGTGATGATCGCCGCGCGCTGGCCGCGCTCTTTTCCCATCCCTCTACTGCAACGGCGAGGGTTGAAGAAAAAAGGAAAGCGGCGGGACCGAAGGTCCCGCCGCTTGGTGCCAATGATTCCCGCCGAGGATCGCCCCGGCGGCTCCTGCGGCCGCCGCGCGCGCGCCGGCGCCGCATCGTGGCGTGATTACATCATGCCGCCCGGAGGCATCGCGCCCGCCCCGGGTCCACCCTTGGGCTCCTCAGGCTTCTCAGCCACCATGCATTCCGTGGTGAGCAGCAGGCCCGCCACCGACGCCGCATTCTGAAGCGCGCTTCGGACCACCTTGGTCGGATCCATAATGCCGGCCTTGACCAGGTCCTCGAATTCCTCGCTCGCCGCGTTGAATCCGAACGCGCCCTTGTTGCTCTCGATCTTGTCCACGACGACCGAGCCTTCCCATCCGGCGTTGCTCGCGATCCACCAGGCAGGGCCTTCGAGCGCTTTCTTGACGATGTTGATGCCGACCTTCTCGCCTTCGTTGGCGCGCAGGTTATCGAGCGCACCCGAGGCGCGAATCAGCGCGACGCCGCCGCCCGGCACCATGCCCTCCTCGACTGCGGCGCGGCCCGCATGGAGCGCATCCTCGACGCGCGCCTTCTTCTCCTTGAGCTCGACTTCGGTTGCCGCGCCGACCCGGATCACCGCGACGCCGCCGACCAGTTTCGCCAGCCGCTCCTGGAGCTTCTCGCGGTCGTAGTCGGACGTGGTCTCATCGATCTGCGCCCGGATCTGCTTGATGCGCGCCTCGATGTCCGCCTTCTTCCCCGCTCCATCGATAATCGTGCAATTGTCCTTGTCGACGACGATCCGCTTGGCGCGGCCGAGGTCCTGGAGCGTGATGTTCTCGAGCTTGATGCCGAGTTCCTCGGAGATGTTGCGGCCGTTGGTCAGAATCGCGATGTCATCGAGCATCGCCTTGCGCCGGTCGCCGAATCCGGGCGCCTTCACCGCGACGCACGACAGCGTGCCGCGAATCTTGTTGACCACCAGCGTCGCGAGCGCCTCGCCCTCGACGTCCTCCGCGATGAGCAGGAACGGCTTGCCGGTCTTGGCGATGTTCTCCAGCACCGGGAGCAGGTCCTTCATCGAGGAGATCTTCTTCTCGTGGATGAGGATGTAGGCGTCCTCGAGCTTCGCCTCCATCCGCTCGGGATCGGTCACGAAGTACGGCGAGAGGTAGCCGCGGTCGAACTGCATGCCCTCGACCACCTCGAGCGTGGTCTCCAGCCCGCGCGCCTCTTCGACCGTGATGACGCCTTCCTTGCCGACTTTCTCCATCGCCTCGGCGATGATCTCGCCGATGGTGGAGTCGTTGTTGGCGGAGATGGTGCAGACCTGGGCTATCTCCTTGCGATCCTTGGTCGGCTTGGAGAGCCCCTTGAGCTCGCTGGTTACCGCATCGACCGCGCGATCGATCCCGCGCTTGAGCGACATCGGATCGTGCCCTGCGGCAACCATCTTGATGCCCTCGGTGAAGATTGCGCGCGCGAGCACGGTCGCGGTGGTGGTCCCGTCGCCGGCGACATCGGAGGTCTTCGATGCGACCTCCTTGACCATCTGCGCGCCCATGTTCTCGAACTTGTCTTCGAGCTCGATTTCCTTGGCGACGGTGACTCCGTCCTTGGTCACGGTCGGCGCGCCGAAGCTTTTCTCGAGCACGACGTTGCGGCCCTTGGGGCCGAGGGTGACGGTTACGGCGTCGGCGAGAATATTGACCCCTTTGAGGATCTTCTCGCGCGCCTCCTGGGCAAAACGGACTACTTTTGCAGGCATGGTTGGTGTGCGTCTCCTTGGTTCAATGGTTTGGGGTTGCTAAGCGCCTGGACGGGGCGAGTCGCCTCTCACTCCAGGATGCCCAGCACGTCGTCCTCGCGCATAATGATGAGGTCCTCGCCTTCGAGCTTGATGTCGTTGCCGCTGTACTTGCCGAACAGGATCTTGTCGCCGGCTTTGACCTCGAGTGCGATGAGTTTGCCCTCCTCGTTGACCTTGCCCTTGCCCACCGCGATGACCTTGCCTTCCTGCGGTTTCTCCTTGGCGGTGTCCGGGATGATGATCCCTCCCTTGGTGCGCTCCTCTTCCTTCACGCGCTTGACCAGAACCCGATCGCCCAATGGTCTGAATTTCATTGTGACCAGCAGCCTCCTTGGCACGAATGTTTGAAAGTCTGATTCGAGTGAATCCAGCCGACCGCGAAGATAATCATGGGCGGCCGGAAGTCAATTGGCACTCCACCGTGGGGAGTGCCAATCGGGAGTTTACCGGACTGTGGGCGAAAGACAAGAGCGTCGAGTTGAAATTTCGATTACCCGCGGCGCGCGCTGGTTGGAACGGGCGGGCGCCAAGACCGGCCAGGAGTTTCGCTATTTTTTTGCCCGCGAGACCTCGCCATCAGGCCGGCGGCTCGACATCGTGGCCGAGTTTTTCGGCTATCGCGCTGGCGAGGCGGGCATAGAGCTCGCGACCGTCCTTGTCGTCTACCCATCGGCCGGTTTTCGCATCCCAGTCGAAGTGCCATCCGTGAGCGCCCGCGGCGAGCCATACCTGCCGCGTGGCGGACTGGCGGCTTAGGATGAACCTCGCGCCGTCGGGAAACTCGATCGTGACCGATCCGTCGGCGGAGGAGTAATCCACCTCGTCGGGATCGAAGCCCTCGAGCCAGCGTGCGACCCTTTGGAGGCATTCATCGGAACGCCGGATGAATTCGCTGTCGTCCATGACGGCGATCGTAGCAGGCGCGAGCGCGAGCGTCGTTATGCCGCCGCCTTCTCGGCGACGATGATCATGCGCTTGCCGAAGAGCAGCGCCGGGGAAAGCACGTGGCCGATGATCTCGCGCGTGACATCATCGCGCGGCGGCGTTTCACCTCGCTTGCGCGACCGGCGCGCCGCCTGAGCGGCCGAAAATTTCATCGCAGCGTACAGCAGGGGAACCAGCGGTGCGGCTGCGATCGCGGTCGGACTGAAGCGGTCGGTGAACACCTCGATTTTCGCGAAGCCCGCGAGCCTCAGCATGTAACGCGCGCGGAAGTAGTCGAGCGGGAAAGCGTGGCCGTGGTAGATGCGCGAGCCGTGCGCGACGCGCAGGGTCTGGATCTCATTAACGAGCCCCCGCCTCAAGTTGCGCTGCCCGGTCAGAAAGAGGCTGAATCGCGCCGAGAGGTGCATCAGGCTCGGCGTGGTGAGCACGATCGTGCCGCCCGGTTTCAGCACCCGTGCGCACTCGCGAAGGAAGCCCATCTGGTTCTCCAGATGCTCGATACCCTCGCGCGACAGCACGTAATCGAACACCGAGCCGCCGAGCGGAATCGGCTGGTTTGCGTCGGCGAGGATCCACGATGCGCCGGGCGCGCGGTCGCGCGGCGGGAACAAGTCGACCGAAAAAACCTTGTAGCCGAGCTTGAGCAGCGCCGCGGTCTGCGCGCCGCCGCCGGCGGGAATATCGAGCAGCGCGCCCGGACTCATAGCGGCGAACAGTCCCCGCCGGCGGCCGCGCTCGCGCACGACGATGTCGCCGGCTAACACGGCTGCCTCAGTCGGCCGGTTTCGTGCCGGTGTCAGCGCCCGATCCCGCGTTTTCTGAGTTCCTCGTCGCGGTAGCGCCGGAACAGGATGTTCCACTCGTCGCTGCCCTCGACGATGCCGCGCTTGATCGATGCGATCTTGCGCCGCACCTCCGCGTCGATCTCGTCGCCCTTCTCCGCCCATTGGGCAACGAGTTCGCGAGCTTGGCGGAGCGCGATGGGAAAGTTGGCGATCTCGACGAGTCCCTCGGCGCGCATCCGGTTGAGCGCCTCGCGCGCGAGGAAGAGAATCCTGGCTTCGCTGAGTTTCATCAAAGCTTGCCCGCGCGATTCTCCGCTCAGAGGGTGAAGCCCTTTTTCTCCGCGATTCGCTGCCGGATCATCGCGTGCAACCGGTTCACATCCAGGCGCGAATCCTTGCGCGCGAGATCCTCCGCCATCTTCGCGGCCTCATCATCGATCGCTGCCTCCTGCTCGAAATTCGCCGACATCAGCTCGACCACGCACGCGATAAGGTCTTTCTGGTCGGCCTTGGGCGCGATTGCGCCGCGCGCGATGAGGCCGCGCACCAGGAAGCTTGCGAGCGAATCGATCTGAGTTTCGCGAATCATGCGTCAGGGGGCGCCGCCGGGCTTCTTCGCGTTCTCCCTCTCCTGCTCTTCTTTATAGACCTCGTCCATCTGAGGTTCGAGGGTCTCGTAGAACTGCTTGATGTGCGCGACGTTGGTGCCGAGGTCCCCGGGAAAGAAGCTCAGCCACGCCGCCCATCCTGAAGGCGCGGGATCGTTGCGCGAGCACACCTCGATCTCGCTTCGCGGCGTGACCGTGATTCGAATCTGATCCTGCCATCCGAGGATGCGCGAGGAGCAGGTGCACTCGATGACGCCGCGGCGCGGGTCGGCTCTGACGACTTTCCACCCCGGGAGCGAGCCGGCCGTCCGCTGCGCGACATCGAAAAGCCTCCCGCGCGGGATGCCCGGGTATCCGCGCTGCATCAGCTCCGGGTAAATGTCCTCCTCTTCGCCGGCCTTTGGCGACGGCTGAGCCGCGGGCGCGGGCGGCTCGTCGCCCCAGCGGCAGGATGCGGAGCCGAGACCCTTCTCGCTGGTCGTCGCCCGACTCACGCTCAGAAACCGGACCGTGCGCGCCTCGATTCCGGGCTTCTCATAGATTGTCTCGTTGTTCGCGAGCAGGGCTAACCCGAAGGCCGCAATGCCGGTCGCAACGATAGTAATCGCAATCCGGACCAGGAGGGACACGATGCGGCGAACGCGCGGGAAGAAGATCAAAATCGCGACCGCCACGCCCGCGACGATGACCGGCGCGTAGGGAAGATTCGCCATCCAGGTTCCCATGCCGAATGCGTAGCCTCTTGTGGCTCGACGGCGCAAGAGGAAGGGAAACGGCGGTCCGATCTGCTCACGCCCATGCGGAAGTCGCACGGCGCTCACGAAAGATATCCCCCAGCGGCCCGATGCTTGTAGCATTGCGGTAATAATTGAGAATTCATTTGGTAATAAACAAGTCATTCTTCGCAACTTACTTTTTCACGCCCAGGTCACTCAATTTGTTGATGTATATGCCCTGATTGCATACACAATTGCGTAGTGGAGAAAGCGCCCTGTGGATAGATGTGCGAAGAACCGGCGAATGCATGACGGTCCGGAGGTCTTCGGAAGGTGCGACACACTACTTGTCAACACCTGCCTTCCCGCCGTTGGCTCATTCGCGGGTGAACCAATTTCGGAGGGAAGCGGGCCTTTCGGGCAGAGCGTCGGGCGAAGCATTGCGAGAACATACAGGAGGCGGGATTTCGCGGGAACGATGGCGGAGGCCGTCGCGTAGGAGGCGGTGCGGAGCGGGAGGGTTCAGTATGCAGGAAACCAGATATTATCGGGCGATCTGGATATCCGACGTGCATCTGGGCGCGCGCGCGTGCAAGGCCGAGTCATTACTTCAATTTTTGCGCAACCATCTGGCGGAAACCCTTTACCTGGTCGGCGATATCATCGATGGGTCGAAGTCCGCGCCCTCATGGCACTTCAGCCCCGCGCAGCAGGCGGTCGTGGATGAGATCGCCGGGTGGCGCAAGCGCGGGACGAACGTCATATTCCTGCCTGGCAACCACGACGAGCCGAATATTTCGCTGGTCGAGGAACTCTTCGGCCGCATACCCCGAATCAGCTCTCTCATTCATCGCACCGCCTCGGGCGCGAAGATGCTCGTGATTCACGGGCACCAGTTCGATGGCTCATTGAATCTCAATCGTCTGTTCGGCGTCATCGGAGCGCGCAGCTATGGGCCCGCCGCACGGCGGATCCATGAATGGTATGCGCACGAGCCGGAGGACGGCGGCCGCTCCATCTCTGACTACGTCCGATTCCACGCGCGCCGGGCGCTGGATTTTCTCACTGAATTCCGCGATCGGGCGGTGCTCGCGGCTGCCCGAAAGCATAAGACTGACGGCGTAATCTGCGGGCATATCCATCGCCGGGATCAGCGCCTGATCGGTCCCGTCTGGTATGTGAACGACGGCGACTGGGTGCAGAGTCATACCGCGGCGGTGGAGGAGCCAGACGGCGCGATCTGTCTGCTGCAGTGGCGAGCGCCGCGCATCGCGAATCCCGCCGTCCGTCCGATGCTTCAGGAGGTCATGTCTTGAGAGTTTCGCATCTTGCGCCTGAAGAACGACGAAGCCTGCGAGTGGACGTGATCTATTTCGATGCGGGCGGCGGCCATCGCGCGTCGGCGACCGCGCTCAAATCGGCGGCCGAGCAACAAAATCGGCCCTGGCAGATGCGGCTGGTCAATCTGCGCGATGTGCTCGACCCGGCCGATTTAATCCGGTGGATCAGCGGAGTTCGAGTCGAGGATCTGTACAATCTGCTGCTGAAGTCCGGCATCACGATCGGAACCGGGCCGATGCTGCGGATGGTCCAGATGCTGATTCGCATTCTTCATCTGCGGCTGGTCCGGCATCTGACGCGATACTGGGAGGAGTCCGAGCCGGACCTGGTCGTTTCGATGGTGCCGAACTTCAACCGCGCGATTTTCGAGGGGCTTCGAGCGGCCGACGTGAGCCAGGGGCGTCCCGAAACTCCGATGGTCACGATTCTGACCGATCTGGCCGACTGTCCCCCGCATTTCTGGATCGAACCTCAGGACCAGTACATCGTTTGCGCAACCGCGACCGCGGTCGAGCAGGCGATCTCGATGGGCCATCCGCGCAGGCGCGTGTTCCGCACCTCGGGGATGATCGTGCGGCCTGAGTTTTATCGTCCGGTGGAGGTCATCCGCGCGGACGAGCGGCGTCGGCTCGGACTCGATCCCGACCTGCCGACCGGAATTGTGATGTTCGGGAGTTTCGGCTCGCGGCGCATGATCGGCATCGCCAGGCGAATCGCCGCGGCCCGTCTCAAGACCCAACTGATTTTCGTATGCGGCCACAATGACGCATTGCGCAAGCGCCTCGAGGCGCTCCCGCTTCCCTTCCCGTCTCACTGCGTCGGCTTCACGCGCGAAATCCCCTTCTACATGCACCTGGCCGACTATTTCATCGGCAAGCCCGGCCCCGGCAGCATCAGCGAGGCGCTCGTGATGGGCCTTCCCGTGATCGTGGAGCGCAACGTCCGCACGATGGTGCAGGAGCGTTTCAATACCGATTGGATCGTCGAGAACCAGATCGGGCTGGTGCTGCATTCGTTTCGGGAAATCGCGAGCGCGGTTGAAAAAATGCTCGACCAGGATGAACTTCTGCGCCTGCGCTCGCACGTGAGAGCGCTCGAAAATCGAGCGGCATTCGAAATCCCCGACATTCTCCAGGAACTGATTTCGCACGGCGAATTCCCCAGCGCCGCATTCTCGCCCGATTCGGGTGCGACCCAACTGGTTCCGAGTTTCGGGTAGAGCGCGGCGTACGGCGAGCAGTCGCGGACGCCCTATCCGGGCGGGCGCGTCCTCCAGCCGGCGCGGGCGTCAGCGCGACGGGCGCAGCGGGCGGGCTACCGGGTCGGTCTCTTCAACGATGGGCTGGCGCTTGCGGTAAGGATAGTCCTTGCGCAGCGGATGGCCCTGGAAACTGTCGTATAGCAGGATGCGGCGCAGGTCGGGATGGCCCTCGAAGCGGACGCCGAACATGTCCCAGCATTCGCGCTCGAGCCAGTTGGCGGAGTTCCAGAGCGGGACCATGCTCAGCACCACCGGCTCGGGCCCATCGACCTGCACCTTGACGCGCAGGCGATGGTTATGGGTCAGCGAATTGAGGTGATAGACCACATCGAAGCGCGGTTTGCGCTCGAGCCAATCGACCGCAGTAACGTCGGCGAGCATGTTGAACTCGAAGTCCGGCTCGTCGCGCAGCGCGCGCATAATGTCGGGTGCGCGGTCGCGCGGCACGACTATGGTCTCATCGCCGTGCGCGGACTGGGCGTCGAGAATATCCGCGCCGAACCGTTCCTTTAGTTTCTCGATCAGCATCGTTGAATCAACCGAACGCGCGCCGGGCGCGCAGCGCCAACCCGCACGCCCCTCAATCCCAATCCAGCGCCCCCCGCTGCCATGCGTAAATCAATCCGACGGTCAGAATCCCGATGAAAACCAGCGCCTCGACGAAACCGAACATCCCGAGCTTTCTGATCTCCACCGCCCACGGATAGAGGAACACGATCTCCACGTCGAAGATCAGGAACAGGATTGCAGTCAGATAAAACCGGACCGAAAAGCGCACCCACGCGCTCCCGCTCGACGGATTGCCGCACTCGAACGCCTCGCTTTTTATCGCCGATGGGCGCGCGGGGCCGATGAGCGAATTGATCGTGACCATCACGCCGACGATCACGCCGGCGACCACGATGGTCACTGCGATCGGGAACCAGGTTGTCATCGAATCACCGCTCCTTCCGAGCGCTCGCTGCACCTATCAATATCCGATGATGGGCGTTTTTTCCAACCGCCGCAAATCGAGGGTAGTGGCCGGCTTTCATTTGCCGCCGGCTGGAGGGGCCCGATTCTGAGGCCTCTCCCTGTAGCCGGGAGAGAGGAAAAAAACCGGCGCGAGCCCGCTGTGATTTATCACCAGCCGGCTAAGGATTGCCAAATGTCAAACCGCGCCAATCGCCCGCGGTGGACAGCCCACGGAGGTGCGTGGATTCTCGCCTCGCGAACCAAAGAAACTCTCCCCCGACGATGAGCGGGGCGTAATCCATCCGAAGCTCCGGAATAGTATCGGGCGCGACGCCCCAGGTCTGGACCACGAGATCGGGCTTGAGTTCGCCGATGGAGTAGGCGTAGTCCCACTTGAGATGACCGGGCCAGAATTCCTTTTGGGGCGGAACTTGTAACTCCCGATGCATTTCTTCATGGGCTACTTTTGCGTCGCACTTGCCCAGCAGGTCGATTGCGTAACGGTCAGCGAAATATGGAAGTATCCCTGCCGATACAACCGCAATGCGGGCATTCCGGTCGCTAACTGATCGAATGAACAGCGCCATTCGGATCGTGAAGCCTGGCTCGGGCCTCGCAGCCTCCGTCGGCTTAACCAGCAGGAAGTTGACCCGAAAGCTGGAAGCATTAGGCAGGAATAGAGCAACTCCCACGAACAGCGCGAGCGCGCGATTCTCGAGGGCCGAAACGAGCTGTAAGCGATCGGCGAAGAACCTGCGGATCAGCGAAGCGTACTGAGTGAGCGCAAACGCGAGCAGGACGAAAAACAGCGGCATAGCGATCGCCACGAAGCGGTTTGCGCCGCCCCGCCGCTCGTCGATGTCGCCACCGACCCAAACGCTGTAGGCGACCTGCCCGAGGACCGCGGCGCCGAGGATTGCGGTGCCCGCAAATCTGCCGCGAGCGGGTGTGACCGCCACGACCGCTACGATCAGAGGGAGCAGTGGGAATATGAAGCCCCATGTCACCTCCAGCCCTCGCTTCAGCCTCGGAAGCAACGGATAGCCAGTCATCTTCAGATAGTAGGTATTGGGCAGCGGGTCGCCGTAATAGGCAAAATTGAAGATGCCTTGCGCGGCAAGGAAAGCGAAGACAATCGACCCGCCGATGAGCAAGTGGCGCTTCCAATTCTCCGGCCGCATTACCGTTAGGGACATGAGCAGGACCCCGGCGAATACCGCCATGTCGAGCCGGCACAGGGTCGAAGCGCCAAGCACCAGGTACAGCTTGAGCGGCATGGTGTCAGATTGGAGCGACCGCAACGCGAGCAATACGGAAATCGCAACCATCAGCGCGAGGAAGCTCACTTCCGTTCCTTGCAGCGACCAGTTGACGAGCGGTCCATAAAACCCGGTGAGAATCATCGACAGCGCGCCAACGTACCGGCGCTCTGGAAAGAGTTCTTCGGCGATTTTCTTCACGCACACGATGGTCGCCAGGAGGAACGCCGCGCCGGTCACCTGAATCGGCAATGACATCTTCGCCGCCGGGATGGGAAGCAGGTGGAATAGCGACATGTAAAGCACCCAGAGGAGATTGGTGAAGCCGAGCACTCGCTCTCCTCCGGGATTCCAGACCAGGCCTTGATAGTGCGCGAGGTTCGCCGCGTACCTCATCGAGATCATCTCGTCATCGAACAGGCAGAAGTAGCGCACCCCGTCGATCACAAAGCTCGTCTGGTAAATGAAGAGGGCCGCGTACACGAGAAATACGAATAGGATCGACACCTCGAATCCGGAAAGGCCCGGCAGCGCGCGGGTCGCAGGAGGCGCCACGGGCACTAGCGCGTCGGCGCCTGAATCGGCGGGCGCGCGCTTCGTTTCAGACTCGCCATCGATTCCTGCGGCGCGCGGTGCATCCAC
Organism: Binataceae bacterium (SeqCode); assembly: GCA_035626155.1. Lineage (GTDB taxonomy): Bacteria > Desulfobacterota > Binatia > Binatales > Binataceae > DASPOF01. The sequence continues at coordinate 73,168 of DASPOF010000157.1, read as the reverse complement.
GACCTTCGAGTCCTTCTGCGGCGCGGAGATGATAACGCAGGCCCGCGATTTGGCAAGCGCCGCCGCGCTCGCCGAGGACCTCGGCCAAGGTGATATCACCACCGCCGCAGCATCTAATCTGTTACCCATGTTGCCGGTCTATTCTGTTACCTATCTTGCCGGTTCGTACCCCCCTTCCTAACCTTCTTCCGCAACTGAATGCGGGGGCAGGGAAAGAAGAAGAGACGCGCGGTCGCGGCGGGCGCCAACCGCGGCGACCGATTGCAGCGGGAAAAAATAGTGGCGCGGGCCGCCGTGCCGCGGTCGATGCGCGGGCGCTTCGCCCGCGCCACCGATTAGGATTCTGCCGAGCATCGCTGCTCATTACTCACTTCCACGCGGCAAAGTTGTCTGGCGCGCCCTCCGAATTTGTCATTCCCGCGCGCGTGTCTGGCGCGCGCGAGGAATCCCGGATTCTCATTCGGTGTTTTCAGAATCGTATGTCGCGCGCTCGATGACGATCGCGAGACGCTTAGGACCCTCACCTTCACCTCTCCCGGCCCGGGAGAGGGGTCAGAATAGGACCCCTCCAGCCGACGGCAAATGAAACGCGCCCGCTACCGGCTCGACGAGCGCCGGCGGCTTGAGTCAGCCGGATGTCGCAAAGTTGGCGCGCGAGCCGCTGCCAGAAGTCACCGCGAGACATTCGCATCACGCCATGATGCGAATGTGGGATGATTCGCGTCAGTCGAAGAGGACGTGCCTTATTTTTCGGCGCTCGCGACTGGGCGTGCATCGCGCGGGGCAATCCCCGGGCGGGGCGGGGTCAGTTCTGGGCGCTGCCGGAATCGCCCGGATTCGGATTTTGCTCCGGAGGTTCCTCGCCAACCGCCGGCTCGGGCAGCACGACGGGCTGCGGGAAATCGACGGCAATATTGCAGCAGAGCAGGTAACTGCTGCCCGCGCGCGGCTGCGCGGCGTACGCCTCGAGCGAGCCATCGGCCAGCACCTTGACCGCCTGGTAGCTCGTCGAGCCCGATGCGCGCTCGACCGTGAACACGTAGTAGCTGCCGCGATCGAGAGGTTCCGGCGGGCCCTCATCGGGGATCACCTGCACGAAGTGGGGTGGAACCGTGCCGTACTCGACCTGCTTGATCGCGTATGTGCCGCCGGTCAAGGCGGAGAGCCGTCCAGCCAGGCTCTTGTCCGATTTGAATTCCCAGATTGGAACGCCGCCGTCGAAGCGGACGACCGACGTGGTGCGGCCGGCGCGAACCGCGCGGCTGAGCAGGACTTCGGCGCCGAAGAATTTCGAGACGGTCGCCCGCGCGAGCGCATCGCCCGGCTGCGAGTAGGTTATCGCGACGGTCGCCTTGGGCGGCGTGAGCGGCTCGATCGTGCCGATGTCGGAGGCGTCATCGACGCCCGACGTATCGTCATGGCTCGCGCATCCGGCGGCGGCAATCGCAAGTGCGGCGAGAATCAGGAATGGCGCCGCCCATGGGAGACCGCGGCGGGCGCCGCGCGCGCTGCGATCAATCATGGCTTTCCACCGCCGCGCAAAGCGGCTGATTGGTTCTGTAAATCCGCATACCGATCGGATAGCCTCACGGGGCTGTGGCAAACCCGGATTCAAGCGAGAAAATCGGGCTCAGGCCTCTTCTAATTTATGCGCAGGCGCAGACCGGTCTCAACCTGTGTGCGACGTTGCTTGGGCTTCATCTGCTGTTCTTCTATAGCGACCGCAAGGGGCTGTCTCCAGCGCTGGCGGGGCTGGCTTTCTTCATCGCGCTCGTCCTGGACGCGCTGACCGATCCGCTGGTCGGGAACATATCCGATCGCGCGCGGTTCAAATCGGGGCGCCGCCGCCCGTTCTTCATGGCGGCGCTGCCGATGGCGGTGTGCTATTTCCTGCTGCTCTCGCCGCCGGACCTCAAGTCCGGGCTGTTCGTGTGGTTCCTGTGCTTCTATTTTCTGATGCTCACGTCGCGCAAGTTTTATGAGACCGCGTACGGAGCGCTGATGCCGGAGCTTACGCTCGACTACGACGAGCGGACGAGGCTCTCGACGTTCCGCATGCTGCTGGGCACTGCGGGAGACATCACGGGGGCGATGCTTCCGTTTGTGGCCTCATACCTGTTCGCGCGCGGACTCGATTTCCGCATCACCGGGGCGACCTGCGGCTTGGTCGTCGCGGGCGGGGCGATGTTCGCCTACGTGAAGCTGCGCGAGCGGTCCGGGTTCGCCGCGCACGAACGGGCGGGGCTTCGCGAGGCGCTCAAATCGGTGTTCAGCAACCGGCCCTACCTGGTGCTGCTCGGGGCGATGACGCTCTCGGTGATGGGGATCAATATCCCGAGCGTGCTGATTCGATTCCTCGCCAAGTACTGGGCGCACGATGAGAACGCGGCCGCGCGCTGGCTGATCGCGTACTTCGCCGGTTCCGTGATTTCGTATCCGATCTGGTTCAGGGTAACGGTCGCGATCGAAAAGAAGCCGGCATACATGGTCGCGATGCTTTGCAACGCGATGGGCTCGGCGATGTTCATGCTGGTCACGCCGCAGACGATGGGCATGATCTATCCGCTCGTGGCGTTCAGCGGCTTCTCCGCCATCGGAATCTGGGTGACGCAGATGTCGGCGTCGGCGGACGTAATCGAGTGGGATGAGGAGCAGACGGGGCGCCGGCAAGAGGGCGCATACGGCGGAATCTCGTCGATGTCGATCAAGCTTGCGCTCGCGGTCTCGATGCTGCTGGTGGGGCCGATAATGGGATGGATCGGCTATCGGCCCGGCGCGGCGGCGCTGCCGCCGGGCGCGGCGGAGAATTTGCGCATACTGTACGCGCTGGCCCCGGCAAGCCTGTTCGCGCTGAGCGCGGCGGTCTTTTCGCGATACCCGATCACGCGCGAGGCGCACCGGCAGTTGCGCGAGCGGCTTGCGGCCCGCCGTGCGGCGCCCGAAACGGCGAAATCGATCGCGTAAGCGGCGCGGATCGCGTGTCTTGCGTTATCGCAGGGCGGGAAATCGCTCGCGCCCGCCGACAACTACTCTTCGAGCAGCTTGTGCAGCGACTCCAGGTCGCGGCGAACCTCGGCGAGCACCTCCCGAGCCGCGCCTTGCGGCCCAGCCTCCGGTGCGGCGGCCGGCTGCGGCGGGGCCGCGGCGGGCGGGTGCTCGGTCTCGGCGCGCGGGGCGCCGGCGAGCAGCGTGGCGAGGCCCTTTTCCTTGATGTACTTGTTCGCGCCCGCGATCGTGAAGCCCTCATCGTGAAGCAGGCGCTGGATGAGGCTTAGCACATCGAGGTCGCGCTGATGATAAAAGCGGTGCTTGGTTTTCGAATGGGCCGGCTTGAGGAATGGGAACTGCGTCTCCCAGAACCGGAGCACGTAGGTCTCCACCCCCAGGATGCGCGCGGCCTCGCCGATCTTGAGTCCGCGCTCCGGGATCGCGGCCGGAGTCTGCCGCGCGGGCTTGGAACGCCCGCGACGGGGGTTGGGCGGCCGGCGTGTTACGCGGGTCATCATCGGCCGGATGCGCCGTGATTGACCCTCTCCTTCAAGACCCGGCTTGGCTTGAAGGACAGGACGCGGCGGGGATCGATCGTGATTGGGACGCCGGTCTGGGGATTGCGGCCGCGGCGCGCCTTCTTCGGATTGACCAGGAAAGTGCCGAATCCCGAGATTTTCACCTTGTCGCCCTCGCGCAGCGATTGGCGGATGATCGCGAAGACCGCCTCGACCACCTCAGAGGCTTCCCGCTTGGAAGTTCCCACTCGCTCGTAGATAAGATCTACGATGTCGGCTTTGGTCATGCCCCGCGGCGTAAGGTCCCCCACCCGCTCGCTTAGAGCACGCTTTTACTGCCGCAACTCCGCTCCCAATCGCGTCCGCGCCTGCTCGGTCAGCGCGGCGTGAACGCGATTCACCTCCTCATCCGTCAGCGTGCGATCTTTGGCCCGATATCGGCAAGCCAGCGCCAGGCTTTTCTTGCCCGGCGCGATTGTTCCCCCTGCATAAACGTCGAACACCTCGACGCTCTCGAGCAATGACGATGCTGCCTCCTGAATCGTGCGCATCACCATATCGGCCGGAAAATCCCGATCCACCACCAACGCGAGGTCGCGCCGGATGGCGGGAAATCGCGGTGGCGGCTCGATCGTTTTTCGCGGCGAGAAACCATAGGCAATGAGTTCCGCTAAGTCAAGTTCATATAGCGCGCATGAGTCCGCAAGGTCGAGCCTCATCGCCTCGGCCGGATGAAGTTCGCCGACATAGCCAAGCATCGCTGCGTCCAGCGTGATCCTGGCGGCGCGGCCCGGATGCAGGTAGGGCGCCTCGCGCGGCTCGATCGCGCGGTAGCGCATTCGCGGGGCAATCCCGAGCGCCTGGAAGTACGTCTCGAGAATTCCCTTCATCGAAAAGTAGCTCGCGCCCGCCCCCTTCTCGCCGATCGCCGCAAGCACGTACGGTCCGTAGCTTATTGCGCCGAGCTCCAAGCGCTCGGCCGGACGGCCCTCGCGCATCATGAACACCTTGCCGAATTCGAATGCGTGGAATGCGGGCGCCTCGCGGTTCAGGTTGAACCTGAGCGCGGCGAGCAGGCCGGGAATCAGGCTGAGACGCAATTCGCCGAGTTCCGCCGAGAGCGGATTGGAGACTTCGACCGCCGATGCACTCGCGTCGAGGCCGGGGAACCTCGCGTTATCGGCGGGCGCCTGAAACGCGATGGTCAGCGCCTCGGTCAGCCCGCATCCCATCAGAACTTCGCGGGTTGCACGCATGAGTTCGCGCTCGCGGTTCGCCGGCACGATCGCCGCGCTTCGCGGCGGAAGGACGGAGGGAATGTCATCGAGGCCGGTCAGCCGCACGACTTCCTCGGCGAGGTCCGCGGGCTCGTTGAGATCGGAGCGGAACGACGGCGGTACAACTTTGAGGACGCCGCGGCCCGCGGCGCTGACCTTGGTGCCGATCGCTCTGAGCCGCCGCTTCACTTCGGGTGGCGCGATCGTCGCACCCAGCAGCGACCCCATCGCGGCGAGATCGAGATCGATCTCCCGGGCGGGCGCGCGCCGCGCTTCGCAATCCACCAGCGGTCCCGTTTGGCGGCCGCCGGCTGTCTCGCCAATCAGCCCGGCCACGCGGGCGAGCGCGCCGGCCTGCCCCGCGCGATCGACTGCGCGCTCGAATCGGTAGCTCGCCTCGCTGCGAAGCGAGAGCCGGCGCGCGGTGCGCGAGATTACCGGCGGTTCGAAGTATGCGCTTTCGAGCAGGATGGCGGTGGTCGAATCGCTGACCTCGGAATTGAGGCCGCCCATCACGCCCGCGATCGCCAGCACCTTTTCCGCATCGGCGATCACCAGGTCGTCGGGATCGAGCGCGCGCGGGAGGTTGTCGAGCGTGGTGAATTCGCGATCGGCGCCGGCGCGCCGCACGACGATCCTGCGGCCCGCGATTTTCTCGAGATCGAAGGCGTGGAGCGGCTGCCCGCGCTCGAGCATCACGTAATTGGTCGCATCGACCACGTTGTTCAGCGCGCGCATCCCGCACAGCTCGAGCCTGCGCCTGACCAAAATCGGCGACGGGCCGATCTTTATCCCGTCCATCGCCAGCCCGGCGTAACGCGGGCAAAGGTCCGGCGCTTCCATCTCGACCGCGAACGGAGCCGGCTCGCCGTGCGCGCCCGCCTTGGCGCGCGCGTGGCGGAGCAGCTTTAGTTTGACGCTGAACAGAGCGCCGACTTCGCGTGCGAGACCGAGGATCGACAGGCAGTCACCGCGGTTCGGCGTGATCTCCACGTCGAGCACGGTGTCGGCAAGGTGCAAGAATTCGGCCACGTCGGCGCCGGGCGTGGCGGTCGCGGGAAGCGCGAGAATCCCGGCGTGCTCGGTGGAAAGACCAAGCTCGCGCTCCGAGCAGAGCATCCCCTCGGATCGCACGCCGCGGATCACCGCCGCCTCAAGAGGCGGCACCTGTTCGAGACGCGGCGGCGGTTGGCCGGGACGCGCGGCCTCGGCGCCAAGCCTCGCGCCGACCTGCGCGAACGCCGCGATCATCCCGGCCCGCACGTTCGTCGCGCCGCACACGACCGTGAACTCTCCCGCGCCACCCGCATCGACCCGGCACAGGCTCAGCCGGTCGGCATTCGGATGCCGTCCGGCCTCGAGCACTTTCGCGACGATGACGCCGGAAAACGTCGCGGCGTGGTGCTCGATGTTCTCGACGCTGAGGCCCGCGACGCTCAGGCGGCGCGCGAGTTCCTCGACCGGCGCCTCGATCGCGACCATCTCGCGAAGCCAGCTCAATGGAAGCTTCATTGCGCGCCTCCGCTGAGCGCCGGGAATTGCGCGAGAAATCGCAAATCGTTTTCGAAGAACAAGCGCATGTCGTCCACGCCGAGCTTCATCAAGCCGGTGCGCTCGACTCCCAGCCCGAAGGCGAAGCCCTGGTATTCGGCGGGGTCGTAGCCGACCGCGCGAAGCACGTTGGGATGAATCATCCCCGAGCCGAGCACCTCGGTCCATCCGCTGTGCTTGCACACGGGACATCCCGCGCCGTTGCACAGCAGGCAATGGATATCGAGTTCTGCGCTCGGTTCGGTGAACGGGAAGAAGCTTGCGCGGATTCTGGTCACAGTGGACGGCCCGTAGAATGCGCGCGCGAACTCGGTCAGCACGCCCTTGAGATGCGCCATCGTGACCTTCCCGCGCGTATCGACCATGAAGCCCTCGATCTGTCCGAAATCCGGCGAGGTGCGCACGCCGAGGTCGTCGCGCCGGTAACATCGTCCCGGACAGACGACCGCGAGCGGCGGCCGGCGCGTCTCCATCACGTGAATCTGGCCGTTGGAGGTATGGGTCCGCAGCAGGAGCCCGCCGCCGATGAAGAAGGAGTCCTGCATCTCGCGCGCCGGATGGTTGGGCGGAAAGTTCAGCGCGCCGAAGTTGTGGAAATCATCCTCGACATCGGGCGTCATCGCGACCTCGAACCCCATCGCGGCGAAAATCTCGAGCATCTGCTCCATGATCTGCGTCACCGGATGGATTCGGCCGCGCGGGAGCCTGGTCCCGCCGAGCGTCACGTCGAGCCGGGCCGATGCGAGCGAGTGGGCAAGCTCAGCCTGCTTGAGATTTTGCTGGAGCGCCTCGATTCGCGCCTCGACCTGCCGCTTGATCTCGTTGACGAGCTGGCCGATGGCGGGGCGTTCGCTTGCCGGCACCTCGCGCATGCCGCGCATGATCTCGGTCAATTCGCCCGAGCGGCCGAGCACGCGCACGCGCACGGCGTCGATCCGATCGGCGCCGGCGTCATCGCCGAGTTCCGCCATCGCGCGGCTTCTGATCGCTTCGAGTTTTTCCCTCACAGTCCTTTTCCCGCAAAGATTTCCGATCGAGCTCCGAAAAAAACAAGAACCATGTGGTCGCCCACATGGCTCCTGGTGCACCCCGCCTGCAACGCGCGTCCTTAGGCGGCCTTAAGCCCGAGCGCGCCCTTGGCGGTGCGCACCAACTCGGTAAACAATCCGTCGCGTTCGACGGCGAGCGCGGCGAGCTGCTTGCGATCGACTTCGACGCCCGCCTTCTTGAGTCCGTCGATGAAGCGGCTGTAACTGAGGCCGTGCTCGCGCACGAGCGCGTTAATCCGCGCGACCCACAGCGCGCGGAATCCGCGTTTCTTCTGCTTGCGGTCGCGATAGGCGTAAGTGAGGCCCTTCTCGAGCGTGCTGCGGGCCTGCCGGTAAAGCTTGCGCCCGCCCACGAATCCCTTGGCGAGCTTCAGTTGCCGCTTGTGGCGGCGGCGGGTCTTGGGTCCACCTTTTGCGCGAGGCATCGGAAATCAGTCCTTCCTTGCGATCATCGAGTCGTGGCCGGAAGCCGCATCGGCTCTACGCGTACGGCAAGAGCGCGATCAGAATCCGCGCGTCGGTCGGGTTCAGGATAGCCGGCGAGCGCAGATGGCGCTTGCGCTTGCGGTTCTTGCTCGCGAGCAGATGGCGCCGGTAGGCCTTCGCGTGTTTCACCTTGCCAGTCTTGGTCACCTTGAAGCGCTTGGCCGCCGCGCGGTTGGTCTTGAGTTTCGGCATCGATCCAGTCCTGTCGTCGTTTTGCTAATCCCTATCGCGGCGTGAGCAGCACCGACATGTTCCGTCCTTCCATCCGCGGGTTGCCTTCGGGCTGCGCGATATCGGTTACTGCGCCGATTATCTTGTCCATCAATGCCCGTCCCAATTCGGGATGGGTAATCTCGCGTCCGCGAAACGAAATCGAAAGCTTAACACGCTGGCCTTCTTCAACAAAGCGCCGGATATGCTTCACCTTGAAGTCCACGTCGTGCTCGGCGGTGCGGGCGCCCATCTTGACTTCCTTGATCCCGCCGGCGGCCCCATGGCGTTTGGCGTCATGGGTCTTCTTCTTTAGCGCGTAGCGGTATTTATCGAAATCGATGACCCGGCAGACGGGCGGCTTTGCGCCGGGCGCGACCTCGACCAGGTCCAGGCTCCTGGATTCCGCGATGCGGAGCGCCTCGCGGATCGGCAGGATTCCGACCTGGGTTCCGTCCGCATCGATCACGCGCACCTCGGGCGCGCGGATCTGGCCGTTAACCCTGATTGCGGGTTCTCTTGATGGTGGGATTCTGAAATCGCGGCGAATATGACACCTCCGCCGGCGCGGCGTGCGCCGGCATTGCGGGTTTTAAGCCGGCAATGGCTCCTTCCTGAGCATCTCAATTAAATTTTCGATCGACATCGTCTGGCTCTTGGCGCCACGCAGCAATCGGAGCGACACGGTCCGCTCCGCCGCCTCGCGCTCGCCGGCGACGATCATATACGGCACCTTTGCGAGTTCGGCTTCGCGCACCTTGAAGCCGAGCTTCTCGTTGCGCAGATCGGCGCTCGCGCGCCATCCCTGGGCCTTGAGCATCGCAGCCAGTTCCTGCGCATAGCCCTCGACCTTTTCGCTGAGCGAGAGCACCCGCACCTGCTCGGGGGCGAGCCAGAACGGCAGCACGCCGCCGGTATGCTCGAGCAGCACGCCGATGAACCGCTCGAGCGTGCCGAGGATTGCACGGTGGATCATCACCGGGCGCTGCTCGGTGCCGTCGCGCGACGTGTAGGTCAGATCGAAGCGCTCGGGCATGTTGTAGTCGAGTTGGATGGTCGCGAGCTGCCACTTACGCTTGAGCGCGTCGGGAACGTAGAACTCGATCTTCGGCCCGTAGAAGGCGCCGTCGGCGGGATTGATCTCGAATGCGATCCCGTTGCGGCGCATCGCGTTGGCGAGCTTCTCCTCGGTCGCGCGCCACTGCTCCTCGGTGCCCAGATGTTTCTCCGGCATCGTCGCGAGCTTGAACTCGACCTGCTCGAAGCCGAGCGCGGCATAGACATCGCGCACCATGTGGAGATTCAGCTCGACTTCGGATTCGATCTGCTCCTCGGTGCAGAAGACGTGCGCGTCGTCCTGCGACATGACGCGCACGCGCGTGAGCCCTTGCAACGTTCCGGAGCGCTCGGCGCGATGCAGCCGGCTGAACTCGGCAAACCTGAGCGGCAGGTCGCGATACGAGCGCTTCTCCACCCGGTAGAGAAAGGTATGGCCCGGGCAGTTCATCGGCTTTACGCCGTAGCCCTCGCGCCAGCCCTCGGGACTGGTGTCGATCGCGGTTGATTCGTGGTCGGGGTCGGGGGTGAGAAACATGTTCTCGCGGAAGTTTTCCCAGTGGCCCGACGTGTTCCAGAGCTGATTTTTGAAAATGAGCGGCGTGACCACCTCGTCGAACCCGTATCTCCGGTACAGCCGGCGCATGTAATCGACGAGCTGATTGAAGATGACCAGGCCCTTGGGCTGATAGAACGGCTGGCCGGGCGAGATCGGATCGAAGAAGAACAGCCCCATCTCGCGGCCGATCTTGCGATGGTCGCGCAGGCGGGCGAGTTCGAGCAGGCGCAGGTGCTCCGCGAGCGCCTCCTTGCTCGCGAACGCGGTCCCGTAGATCCGCGAGAGCATCGGATTGTGCTCATCGCCGCGCCAGTACGCGCCCGCGACGCTGAGCAGCTTGAATGCGCGCAGGTACCCCGTCGATGGGACATGCGGGCCGCGGCAGAGGTCCATCCATGCGCCCTGCCTGTAGATCGAGACCGGATCCTCGGGGATTCCCTCGATAATCTCGACCTTGTACTTCTCGCCGATGGCCGCGAACGTCCTGAGCGCCTCGGCGCGGGGCACTTCGCTCCGTTCGATCTTCAAATTTGCATTCGCGAGTTCCTTCATCTTCGTCTCGATCTTCGGCAGATCTTCGAGGGTGAAGGGCGTCGCGCGTGCGAAGTCGTAGTAAAAACCGTCCTCGATTACCGGCCCGATCGTGACCTGGGTGCCGGGATAAAGCTCCTGCACCGCCATCGCCATCAAGTGCGCGGTCGAGTGACGGATCACCTCGAGCCCCTCGGGACTCTCGGCCGCCACGGGCTCGACCGTCCCATCGGCGTCGAGCGCGCAGCTCAGGTCCACGAGCTTGCCGTTGAATTTTGCGGCGACGACATCGCGGCCGCGAACGCCGTCGAGGATTTCCCGCACGGGGGTGCCACGGGGAACCGAACGGGTCTCCCCTTTGACGGTTACGGATACTTCGGCGCCCATTTACTGAGAGAACTTAAGCATCATGGGCAAATCGAGCGTAATCGGCCGGAGGGGCTGCGCTCGGAGATCAGGCAAGCCGCACGTGGGCTTAGGTCGAAGCGGCGGATGGTAGGCACGGGCGGGATTGAACCGCCGACCCCTTCCGCGTCAAGGAAGTGCTCTCCCACTGAGCTACGTGCCTTTGCGAACGAGGTATCGAACGGCGCTTGCAAGCAACAGCAAGCGGTAACAGATATTTCCGTTTCGGGCAACCGACCCCCGGGGTGGTAGTAGTGGCGCAATGGGGCCAAGCGCGTCGCGGGCGCCATGCGCGACGTCCCATGGGCGGGCAAACATCATGGGACGCAATTTAGATCGCGCCCGGAGCACCCGCTCACATCCCGGCCAGCCGGACGCCTTCTCCGTGCCCTCCTTCTCAGATAAAAGCGAGACCATGAGAGCTCGTCACGCTGCGCCGCTGGTCCCGGTCACCAAGGACACCGACCTCGAAGCCCTGGCGCTGTCTCAGAACAAGCGCTTCTGGAAACTCATCGACCAGGCGATCGAGCGCGGCGAAAAAGAGGGCTTTGTCGATTTGAAGGATCTCTGAACCGCCCGCCCCATGCGACGCTGAGGGGCGCATCTGCTAAGCTCTCGCGGCGGGGCCCGCCCCGCTGCCATGGATCGCGAACGCATCATCCAGCTCTTCTTCTTCGGCTTCCTGGCCGTGGTGGCCTACGAGCTGTTCGTGCTCATCGAGCCGTTCCTCGTGCCGGTCGCGTGGGCGATCCTGCTCGCCTTCGTGGCCCACCCCGCACTCATCGCACTCGACCGGCTGGTGCACCGGCGCAGCCTCTCCGCGGTGATACTGACCATCGCGATCGCGCTTGGCGTCATTCTGCCGGCGATTTGGCTATCCGGCCGACTCGTGAACGAGGCGCACACGCTATATACGCAGGTCTCGGGCATGGTCGATGACGGAGGGCTGAGCCAGGCGCGCGATTGGGCGTCGCACTCGGAATTCATCGCCGCGATCAATCGCCGGCTTGGAAGCCACGGGATCAAGCTCGAGGAGGAGATACCCAAGCGCGCAGTGCAAGCCGCGCAAGTCGCGAGCGAATACGTCGCCAGGAGTCTGACCTCGGCAGCGCGCAACGTCGTCGTCGCGGTGCTCGACTTCGGCATAATCCTGATGACCTTTTTCTATCTGCTGCGCGATGGCGAGGGTTATTTCAGGGGCCTGCGCGATCTGACCCCGCTTCACGAGGAAGACAAGGCCGCGGTTTACCAGACGCTCAGCGCGACGCTGTCCGCGGTGATGCGCGGGATGATGCTCACCGCGTTGCTCCAGGGCGTGCTCATCGGGCTCGGCTATCTCCTGAGCGGCGTGCCCTACTGGGCGTTCCTGGCGATCCTCACCGCCGGCGGCGGGTTGTTGCCAATCGGCGGGACCGCGGTCATCTGGGTGCCCGCCACGCTCTACCTCGCCTACACGGCGGGGCTCGCGCATGCGGTCACGCTGTTCATCTGGTGCGTGATTTGCGTCGCGGTGATCGATAATTTCCTCAAGCCGCTCGCGATGCGCGGGGGCACCGGATTGCCGACGCTAGCGCTGTTTTTCGGAATCGCGGGTGGCCTGGAAGCCTACGGGCCGATTGGCCTGTTCCTCGGGCCGGCGATCGTGTCGGTCTTCGCGGCGCTGCTCCGCGTTTACCGAAAGACTTACGGCAACACCCCGGACGAAGCCGCCTGAGCAGATGCGGTCCCAGCGCCGTTTGTCGGCTGACGCCTGGATGAGTAATCTCGTGACCGCACAACTCATCACGCGCCGGCGCGGAATGACCCACATCCGGCGCGGCGCACGGAGGCCGCCATGAAATACGCAATTGTAACCGGTGGTGCGCGGGGCATCGGGCTGGGAATCGTCAACGCGCTGCTCGATGAGAAAGTCGCCGACGAGATCGCGGTCATCGACAAGGACCTTGCGCCGCCTCCTGCGCCGATCGCATCGCGCGTCCACGGCTTCCAGGCTGACGTCACCGATGAGAGCCAGGTCCATAACACCATCGAGGCGATCACCGCCCGCTTCGGACCGCATCCCGACGTCCTGTGCAACAATGCCGGCGGCGGCGACCGCCGATGGTTCGACACGGGATCGCGCAACGCGTGGGTCTCGGTCGAGACCTGGCGGCGCTACGTCGATCTCAACCTCAACTCCGTGTACCTGGTGTCGCACGAGGTGGCGCCGCGCATGCAGTCCGGCGGCGCGATCTGCAACACGTCGTCGGTCGCCGGGTTGATGCCGTCGCCGGTGCTCGCGGCGTACGCGGCCGCCAAGGCGGGCGTGATTTCGTACACCCGCACGCTCGCGCTGCAGCTCGGGCCTGCCGGAGTCCGCGTCAATGCGGTTGCGCCGGGCCTCATCTACACCTACCTGTGGGAGCAACTCGGGGCCGCGCTGGCAGGCGCCGATGCGGGCGCGCGGACCGCATTCGAGGTCGCGGTTCGCCAGATGGTACCGCTCGGCCGCGAACAGACTGAAGACGACATCGGCCGCGCCGTCTCCTGGCTTTGCTCCGATAGCGCCAAGAACGTCACCGGGCAAGTCATCGCGATCGACGGCGGCATGACGCTGGGCGGCGCCCCTGCCGCTCGCTGACGCTGAAGGCCCGATTCGCGGGCGAGGGAGCGGCCCCTGCCGTGAGGCGGGGCGTACCGGCGGCGGCCTTCGTGCGCCCTTTTCATCCTGTATAGCGCGGGAGCTTTTCAGGACTGTAAAATCATCGCCTGAGCATTGGCGATGTCGCCGAAAGAAGAAAGGGCCGTTTCCATCATCCGCAAGCTCCGCGAGGCGGGCTTCATCGCCTACTTCGGCGGCGGCTGCGTGCGCGATCGGATGCTGGGCCTTGAGCCCAAGGATTACGACATCGCGACCGACGCGCGTCCCGAGGTCGTCCAGCGGATGTTCGACCACACGGTCGCGGTCGGCGCGCGCTTCGGCGTGATCGTGGTCGTGATCGACGGCGACCAGTGCGAGGTCGCAACCTTCCGCGCCGATGCGCCCTATATCGATGGCCGGCGGCCCTCCGCGGTGCGGTTCGGCGCGATCGAGGAGGACGCGGTACGGCGCGATTTCACGATCGGCGGGATGTACTTCGACCCGATCGAGGAGCGGCTGATCGATCTCGTCGGCGGGATGCGCGATTTGCGCGCCGGCGTGATCCGCGCGATCGGTAATCCGTACGACCGCTTCGAGGAGGACCGGCTGCGCATCCTGCGCGCCGCGCGCTTCGCCGCGCGCCTCAACTTCACGATCGATCCCGCAACCTGGGCCGCGATGAAACGCTCCGCCCCCACCATCAACACGATCGCCGCCGAGCGTATCGGCGAGGAACTCGTGATGATGTTTACCGAGGGCGGCGCCGCGCGCGGGATGGACCTGATGCTCGAAAGCGGGCTCATGGAGGCGCTGCTGCCGGAAGCGGTCGAGATGGTGGGATGCGCGCAGCCCGACAACTTCCATCCCGAGGGCGACGTGTACGCGCATACGCGGCTTGCCGTCTCGATGCTGACGCGGGGCGTGTCCGAGACGGTTGCGTTCGGGGTCCTGCTGCACGATATCGCGAAGCCGCGATGCCGCGCCGTCGCCTCGGACGGACGCATCACGTTTTACGGCCACACTGACCAGGGCGCGATGATGGCAGCCGGGATCATGGCGCGCCTCAGGCGGCCACGCGCGGTGCAGGAGCGCGTCGCGTACCTGGTGCGCAACCATCTGCGGCTGTGCATGGCGTCGCGGATGCGCCCGGCGACGCTCAAGCGGATGCTCGCCGAGGACGGCTTCGACGAGCTGATGCAGGTCGCGATGCTCGATGCGTTCGCATCGTCGTCCTACCTCGGCCACTGGCACTTTTGCCGGCGCGCGATGAGCGCGATGACCGCGGCTGAGATTCGCCCGCCCAGACTGATTGGCGGCGACGATTTGATCGGGATGGGCTTCGCGCCGGGTCCGCGCTTCAAGGCGATTCTGAAGGACGTCGAGGATCAGCAGCTCGATGGCGCGCTCGCCACTCGCGACGATGCGCTCGAATACGTGCGCAGCCGCTACCGCGTGAGCGAATCTTCAAGCGCCGCATAGGTGCTGACCGCAAGGAACATTTCGAAGCGGTTCGGTCGCGTCCTCGCGCTCGATCGGGTTGATTTCGACGCGCGTCCCGGCGAGATTCACGCGCTCCTGGGCGAAAACGGCGCAGGCAAGACCACGCTGATGAACGTGCTGGCGGGGCGGATTCGTCCCGACGGCGGCGAGGCGATGCTCGACGGTGCCGCGCTTCGCGCGGGCTCCGCGCACGCAGCGCTGGGCGCGGGAATCGCGGCCGTGAATCAGAGCCCGATGCTGTTCGAGCGAATGACGTGGGAGGAAAACCTCGCGCTTGGCGGTTTCGCGGTCGCGGGAGTGGACCTTGATGCGGTCGCGGCGCGCGCCGGTGCGATCGCGGATCGGCTCGGCTTCAAACTGCCGCCGCGCCATTCAACCGTGGAGCAGCAGTCGCTCGGCGATCGGGTGCGGCTCGAGGTGCTCCGCGCGCTCAGCTTCGATCCCAAAGTGCTGATTCTCGATGAGCCCACGAGCGTGCTCGGGCCCGCGGAACTCGGTCCTTTTCTCGATCTCCTGCGCCGGCTTCGCGCCGGCGGCCGCATCATAGTGCTGATCACGCACAAGCTCGGCGAGGCGCTCGCGGTGGCCGACCGAATCACGGTGCTCCGCCATGGCCGGGTCGCCGCGACCACAATTCCCGCTGAGACCAGCGAGACGGCGCTCGCCAGGGTGATGATCGGCGAACTCGCGCGCGAGCCCGAGGCGTCCGAGACGCCGGCTCGCCCGGGCGAGGCCCTGCTGACGATTCGGGAGCTGTCGCTGGAGCGCGGCGGGCGTCGCGTGCTCGATCGGGTTTCGCTGAGGCTGCACGCGGGTGAGATCGCGGGAATCGCCGGCGTGGACGGAAACGGCCAGACCGACCTGGTCGAAATTCTTGCGGGCGTGCGCGAGCCGACCGAGGGGCGCATCAGGCTGCTCGACGGCGCGGGCGCGCCTAAGTCCGCGCTCGCGGTGATTCCGGAAAATCGCGACCTCGACGGCCTCGTCCTCGACATGCAGCTTTGGGAGAACCTGCTGCTCGCGCGTGCGCTCCGGAAGCGGGTGACGCGGCGCGGATGGCTCGATCGCGGGCGCGCGCTCGAATTGTGCCGGGAACTTCTCGCCCGATTTCGGATCCGCGCGCCCGGCCCTCAAACGGCGGCCGGCGCGCTCTCGGGCGGAAATCGTCAGCGGCTCGAGGTTGCGCGCGCGCTCGGCGGCAATCCGCGCGTGATCGTCGCGCACAACATCTGCCGGGGCCTCGACCTTGCCGCGAGCGCCGAGGTCCATCGCACGCTGCTCGGCTTCGCCGCCTCGGGCGGCGCGGTGCTGCTCGTCTCGAGCGACCTCGATGAACTGCTTCGGCTCTGCCGCCGCCTGTTCGTGATCAGCGGCGGGCGGCTGCGCGAAACCGCTGTGCAGGAGCGCGATCCCGAGCGGCTCGGGCTCCTGATGGCCGGCGAGTGGGAGTAAAAGGACGCATGCGTTCGGCGCTGGGACGGCCGCTGGCCGCGCTCGTGCTGGCCGGGGCGATTATCTGCGCGGCCCTGCTTGCGCTCGGCGCATCGCCCGCCCGCGTGCTCATCGCGCTCTGCCAGGGCGCATTCGGCAACTGGCTCGCGCTCACCGATACGATGGTCAAGGCGACGCCGCTGGTCTTCACCGCTCTTGCGGTCTCGCTCGCCTTTTCGGCCGCGCTGTGGAACATCGGCGCCGACGGCCAGTTGACGGCCGGCGCGATCGCAGCCGGCGCGATCGGACCGCATCTGGGCGGATGGCCGCGGCCGCTTGCGATCGCGATCGTGCTCGCCGCGGGCGCGGCGGGCGGCGCGGTTTGGGGCGGGATCGCGGGATGGCTCCGCGCGCGGCGCGACACCAACGAGGTCATCAGCACGATCATGCTCAATTTCGTGGCCGCGCAGCTTCTGAGCTGGAGCGTGCACGGCCCGCTCATGGAGCCATCGCGCGCATACCCGACGAGCTCCCCGATCGCGCCGAGCACCGAGCTGTACCGGTTCGCGGAACCGTCACGGCTGAACCTCGGGATGTTGCTCGCGGTTGCGCTCGCGGCCGGATGCTTCCTGCTGCTCTACCGCACCGAGGCGGGATTCGAACTGCGAGCGATGGGGCGCAACCGGCGCGCCGCGACGTTCTTCGGCGTGCCGATCGCGCGGCTGACGGTCGCCGTGATGGCGCTGTCGGGGGCGCTGGCGGGGCTGGGCGGCGCGGTGCAGGTCTCCGCGATCACTCATCGCCTGTACGAAAGGCTCTCGCCGGGATGGGGTTATGAGGCGATCGCGGTCGCGCTGGTCGCGCGCCTCAACCCGATTGCGATCGTCGCCTCGGCAGTCTTTTTCGGCGCGCTCGACAACGGATCGCAGGCGATGCAGCGCAGCGAGGGCGTCTCACCCGTGCTCGTGCAGGTGATCCAGGCGATGGTGATCCTGATCCTGCTAGCGTTCGACACGCCCGCCTGGGCGAACCTGCGCGAGCATGTGCTCGGGCGCGGTGCAGCGATCGAAGCGGCGGCCGAGAACGGGTCATCCGATGCTTGAGGCGTTTCTCAACTCGACCATCAGCATGGCAGCGCCGATCCTGCTCGCGGCGATCGGCGAACTGCTGGTCGAGGAGAGCGGCGTGATCAATATCGGGATCGAGGGCGCGATGCTATCGGGCGCGTTCTTCGCGTTGGCGGCGGCGTACTTCTCGGGCTCCGTGCTGGCGGGGCTCGCGGCGGGAGCGGCCGCGGGAGTCGCGGTGAACGCGATTCTCGCCGCGCTGGTGGTAAATCTCGCCGCGAGCCAGGTGGTGACCGGCACCGCGCTGGATATTCTCGCCGTGGGACTCACCGGCGTCCTTTATCGCAGATTTTTCGGCGTGACCGGGCAGGCGATTATCGTAAAGCCGCTTGCCCCGATTGCGCTTGAGCCGCTCGCGAAGATTCCGATTCTCGGACCCGCGCTGTTCAATCACAACGCGCTCGTGTACCTGGCCTTCGCGCTGGCGCCCGCGGCGGGTTGGCTCCTATGGCGCACGCAGTACGGACTCAGGCTGCGCGCGGCGGGCGAGCGGCCAGAGGCCGCCGATGCGCTCGGGCTGGGCGTTTATAGCCTCAGATGGGAGGCGCTGATCGCCTCGGGCGTGCTCACGGGGCTTAGCGGCGCGTATCTGACGCTTGCGTATGCGAACACGTTCGTTGAGAACATCTCGGCTGGGCGCGGGTTCGTCGCGCTCGCGGTGGTCATCCTCGGGCGGTGGAATCCGTGGGGGCTCGCGGCGGCATCGATTCTGTTCGGCGCCGCGATGGCGCTCCAGTTCGGGCTGCAAGCGCTCGGCACCGCGATTCCGTATCAGCTATTCCTGGCGCTTCCCTACGCGATTGCGCTCGCCGTGCTCGCCGGCATCGGCGGCCAGGCCGCATCGCCGTCCGCGCTCGGCGAACCGTACCGCCGCCCGTGATCGCGCTCGCGGGATGCTCCGCCTGATGACGCGCATCCGACATCCCAATTAGTCATTCGCGCGCGCGGCTAACAGGCTGTTGACAAACACTCTGTCGAATGCGATCGACCATCGTAAACGGTGCCGTACAGTAGCGCATCACCGTGGATTTTTTGAGGACGCAGGTAGCGGCGTAGTCGGGGCTTCAAGAGATCGAGCAGGGGAAAATGAAAATCGCAAGAGCCGCGGCGTTTGCCGCTCTTCTGTTTGGCATGATCGGCGTTGCGCCTGTCCGCGGCGCGACGGCCGGACTGACGAACAATACGATCTTCGTCACCAATCTGTACGATGTGACCGCCTATCCAATTGGTAGCTGGGGCGATGTTGCGCCGCTCGCTCTGACGACTGACATGACCTATCCAAGCGGCATCGCCAGGGACTTAAGCGGCAGAATCTACACGACAAATGCCGTGACTAATACGGTCACGGTCTATGCGGCGAACGCCAACGGCAACGTGCCACCGATCGCCGTAATTGGCGGTTCCAATACCGGGCTCACCAGTCCGCTCGCGATCGCATTGGATGCGAGCGGACAAATCTACGTACTGAACTCCATGTTCGGTTCGTGGGCCAGCATCACGGTCTATCCGCCGCTGGGGACCAGCACCGGGGTCGTTAATGAGGCTCCTATTGCCACCATTGCCGGGGGGTTTGATTTGCCTGCCGGTATTGCAGTGGACTCCCTGGGGAACATCTATGTCGCGAATGAAACGGGCGGCCCTTTCGTGCCCGGCACTGAGGATGCTGGGCAAATTACTGTTTATCCTCCCGGAAGCAATGGGGACACCGCGCCAATCGCCACGATCAGCGGAGCCGCGACTGGACTTGCTCAGCCTCTCGCCATCGCGCTCGATTCGAGCGGTAACATCTATGTGGCCAACTATCACACCGCCAATACCAGCGGTAATCTCGAATATGATTCCAGCATCACTGTCTATCAGGCCGGCAGCAACGGTGACGCGCGGCCTATGGCTATCATCACGGGGTCCCATACACTTCTTCCCGACTTCCCACAGGGCATCGTGTTGGATTCCAGCGGGAACTTGTACGTGACGGGCGGCAGCGTCAATGTTTATCCGGCGGGTAGCAACGGCAACGTCCCCCCTGCCGCAATTATCAAGGGCCCCGATACCGGCCTTGACGGGCCCTATGGCATCGCGCTGGATGCCAGCGGCAGTCTTTACGTAGCGAACGCTGATGGCGGGACAAATCACCTTGGCAGCATAACCATCTATGCGGCCGGTAGCAGCGGCGACGCAGCACCGCTGGTCACGATCACCAGCAGTTCCACCGGACTCGACGGCGCTTCCGGAATCGCGGTGGACTCCAGCGGGAATATATACGTGGCAAACCAGTTGGCTGGCGGCAGCGTCACAATCTATTCCCCGGGCAGCTATGCCGCCGCTGCGCCAATCGCGACCATCGCCGGAGACAAAACGCGACTCTATCACCCTTTTGGCATTGCGGTAGATTCCAGACGCAATATCTTTGTGCTGAATGACGACAAGGCTATCACTGTATATGGCGAAGGTAGCGCCGGAAATGTGACACCAAAGGCTACGATCAAGATTGACCGCGGCGAAACGAACGTCCCGACCGGCATCGCCGTGGACCCGGGCGGCGATCTCTATGTGGCGAATTTCCCCGGCATAGAATGCGATTTGGGATCATGCTCGCAAACCAGCACCGCGAACGTCACCGTTTATCCAGCCGGAAGCAATGGCAATGCGAAACCCATCGCCGCCATCAGCGGTCCCAGAACCGGGCTTAAATTCCCGAGGGCAATCGCCGTGGATCACGATGGGGGAACCTATGTGGGGAACCAGGGCCGCTCCAAATGCACACCCTGTGGCTGCTATCCGACCGGCCCGGCAAGCGTCACCGTCTATTCTCCAGGCAGCAACGGCGACGTTGCACCCGTCGCCACGATTAGCGGTGCGAACACTGGACTGGGCGTTCCCTACGGAATCGCGCTCGATTCAAAGCAGAACATTTATACGTTGAACGGCGGGAGGTTCGTCGTGGGGGGAGGAGGCGGTCTGTGCGTAGCCATGTTCCGTGAAACACCAACTCCGGTTGTAGCCTTTGCAGCCGACAGCTACGGCAATGTCGCGCCGATCGGCACCATCGGTGGTGCCTTCTCCGGGCTCGCTCCATTTCTGCTCTGGTCGGGCGGAATTGCAATTGGTCCGGCCGGTCAGTAGCGCCGTCAGCGGTGCGCGCCAGACACGCGCGCGGGAATGACGGAGAAAAAAGCGAGGAAATAAGGGAAAGTGCAGTCTGAACCGCTACCGCGGTTCATTCGAGAATGACACCGAGCGCGCGCGATGGTAGCCTCGATGACGATGCCGGATCCGAATTCAGTCGGCTCGCGGTTTCCGCTCGCGCACTGCCACAGTTGCGATAAAACCGTGCTGACCTGTCTTGCGATCGGCGCGGACGGGAACGAGCATCGCCACTGCGTCCATTGCGACAGCGCTATCGCGAGCGCGATCGAGTGGGTCGATGCGTCCGAACTCGAACGGACCGGTTACTACCTCGGCGCTCCGCCTTCGAAAGCCGGTGGATGCGGATGCGGCTCGTGCGCCGTCCCCGCATCATTTCGAGCGCGCGATTAAAGTACTGCCTGCGCAGTTGCCCGGTCGCAGATTCGCGGCGCATCAGACATCCGCGCCGCGAAGCGGTCGCTCACCCACACCCTCTCCCAGCTACAGGGAGAGGGCCCAGATTACCGCCCCTCCAGCCGGCGGCAAATGAAGGCCGCCCACTAGCCGGGCTTCAGACGCGCTTGCGCTTCTTGGAGAGGTAGTCCACCAGCATGTATTCGCCGAGATGGTCGGGGCGCGTGTAGAGCGCGCGGCCGTGATTGATCTGCGTCATCTTCTCGACGAATGCGCGCAGGCTCGGAGCGTCATCGAGCATGAACGTGTTGATCACGATGCCCTTGCGCGTGATGCGCTCGACTTCCTTGAGCGTCTCCTGCGCCGCACGCATGCTGATGCCGCCGAATGACAGCGGCCATTCGCAGTACAGCCGCTTGTTGAGGAAGTAGGCGGTCGGCTGGCCGTCGGTGATCACGATGATGTGCTGGTTGCGCGAGGGATGCCGCGCAAGCAGGTCGGAGGCGAGCCGCAGGCCGTCCTGAAGATTGGTGAACGGGTCGCCCATATTCCAGGACGCCTCGGGCAGGTCCTTGAGCTTGAGTTCGACGGCGCGCGTGAAGAACCCGACGATCGAGAAGAAATCGCGCGGGAACTTCGACCGGATCAGCGTCTCCATCGCCATCGCGACTTTCTTCGCCGCCGCGAACCGCCCCTCCCAGCTCATCGACCACGACATGTCCAGGCACAGGACCGTCGCCGACGTGCTCGCGTTGTCGGTTTCGAAAATCTCGAAGTCTTCGGGGTCGAGCTTGAGCGGCACGCCCGGCTTGCGCGCGAGCGCGTGCTTGAGCGTGGCGACCAGGTTCAGGTTGAGCGGATCGCCAAACGAGTACGGGCGGGTCTCCTCGGGGCGCATCTCGGTGATGCCGCGATAGTCGGTTGAGTGGCCGCCCGATCGATCCTTGAGCAGGTTCTGGTAGATGTCGCGCAGCGCGAGCTGTCCGATCCGCCGCACGCCCTTGGGTGAGAGCTGGAAGTGCTCGCCCTTGGGCATCAGGTATCCGGAGTCCTGCAACAGGATCATCACCTGGCGGAGATTCTGGAAATCGCGCGATGCCTGCTCGCCGAGCAGCTCGCGCAAATCGTCGAGCGACATGGTCTCGAAGTTGCCCGACATCAGGTCCTGCTCGAGCTGGCGCATCCGGTCCATCTCGCGCATCAAGTCGAGCGACTCGCGGTAGCCGAGGCTCTTGGGGCCGCGGAACATGTGCTGGTTGCGATCGCGGAAGTTCTCGAGGTCGCGGATGTTCTCGTACTCCTCGAGCAGTTGTTCGAAGTCGGATTTCGCCTGCGCATCCTCGAAGCCGTAGCTTTCGAGCTTGCGGATCGCCTCGGAGAGCCGGCGCGGCATGCGCGAGAGTTCGCGCTGCTTGTCCTCGACGCCGGGTTTTTGTCCCTTGAGGGATTCAAGGGTCTTGCGCTCGCGATCGAGGATGTCGGCGAGCTTCTGCTCCATCTCGGAGAGCGAATCCTTGAGATTGAAATCGCGATAGCGCTGGCGCATCTCCTGGCGCAGTTGCTCGATGAACTCATCGAGGCCCATTACGCGCACGCCTTCGAAGTCCAGCCCCTGGCGCATCATCCAGTCGAGCGCCTGCCGGACGTCGTCGGTGTAGGAAAGGTACTCGGCCAGCTTCTCGAACACCTTGTCGGCATCGAGCTTGAGCTTCTGAGTGCCGTCCCAGATGGTATAGCGCGCGATTACCGCCATGATGCGGCCCCGGGGGTCAGGCGTGATAGGCGAACCGCCCGCCCTGGCAATCCTTGTTGAGTTTCTGATGGAGATGGAGGCCCTCGAGGATGAATTCGCTCGCCGCCGCCATCAGCCCCGGCGTCTCGAACGGTCCCAGCGCCGCGATCGCCTCGCGCAGCCCCGCGATCTCGCGCAGCGGCTCCATATACTCTGAGTACGGCGCGCGATCGGAAACCTCGACGCCCCAACCCTGCTCGAAGTAGGCGATCACCTTCTTGAGATCGTCGAGCTTGACGCAGCGGTCGAAGACCTTGAGCACGGCGCGGTTGATGAGGCGCTCGACCAGGTCGCTCTCTTTCTTGTCCTCGCCGACGTACTCGAGCTCGATCTTGCCGGCGGTCGATGCGTATGCGGAATGTAGGTCGGAGATTCGCGGGACGATCTCGGTCTCTCCGTTCATCACCGATCGTTTCTCGGCATTGGAGATTACCGACTCGAAGTTGTTGATCGTCACGCGCACGGAGACGCCCGAGGACTGGTTGATCTCGTTGGAGCTGCGCGCCTCGAAGGTGATTTGCGCGAGAATCTCCTTGAGGAACTGCGGAATCCGGACCTCCATCCCGCTGCGCGGCGGATACGCCGCCTCCTGCTCCATGATCGCGATCTCGTCCTCTATCGTCTTGGGGTAATGCGTCCGGATCTGAACGTCGAAGCGGTCCTTGAGCGGGGTGATTATCCTTCCGCGCGAGGTGTAGTCCTCGGGATTGGCGCTCGCGACGAAAACCAGGTCGAGCGGAAGCCGGATCTTGTAGCCCTTGATCTGGACGTCCTTCTCCTCCATCAGGTTGAAAAGCCCGACCTGCACCTTCTCGGTAAGGTCCGGAAGCTCGTTGATCGCGAAGATGCCGCGATTGGTGCGCGGGATAAGCCCGTAATGGATCGTCTCCTCGTCGGCGAGGTAGCGCCCCTCGGCAACCTTGATCGGATCGATCTCGCCGATCAGATCCGCGACCGACACGTCGGGGGTCGCAAGCTTCTCGGCATAGCGATGGTCGCGGCCGATCCACGCGATCTCCAGCTCATCGCCCTTCTCCGCGGCCAGGCGGCGGCATTGCCGGCAAGTCGGCGCGTAGGGATCGTCGTTGATCTCGCAGCCCTTCACCGCGGCCACGTACTCATCGAGCACCTCCGCCAGCGCCCGGATGATCCTCGATTTCGCCTGCCCGCGCTCGCCGAGAAAGATCATGTGATGGCCGGCCAGGACGGCGTTTTCGATCTCGGGAATGACCGAGTCATCGTAGCCGACGATCCCGGGGAGAATTTTCTGCTTGTTGCGCAGGCGGTCGAGCAGGTTGTTGCGCATTTCCATGCGCACCGGGACGGTCTTGTAGCCCGCGGCCTTCAGGCCGCCGAGGGTCGTGATGTTGCGCAGATTTTGATCCATGGAATTTCCGATCGTAGTTCTGCTCCTAAGTTAAATCAGCCCCGATCGTTTTGAAAACCGGTCTTAAGCGCGCGTAACTGTCCTCAAGATGCTGCGATAGCACGCGCGTTGAAGCAAGTACCGGCATGAAATTTGTATCCCCACCCCAGCGCGGCACCAGGTGCCAGTGCAGGTGGTCCGCGAATCCCGCCCCCGCGACCCGCCCCAGGTTCGCCCCTACGTTGAGCCCCTCCGGCTTGAGCGCGCCGCGAAGGACTTTCACCGAGGACGCAACCAGCTCATTCACTTCGATTCGTTCCTCGCGCGTGAGCAGCTCCAGCGATGCGACGTGGCGGCGCGGCGCAACCATCACGTGCCCGTTGTTGTACGGGTAGCGGTTGAGCATGACCGTCGCCACCGAATTCTCGTAGAGCACGAGCCGCCTGCGCCGCTCGCCCTCGCGCAGCCGGCCGAAGCAAAAGATGCACTGACCGACTGTCCCCGCGGTGGCGGCCTTGAGGTAGGCGTACCGCCACGGCGCCCACAGCCTCAGGCCCGCGGCGGCCGGCGGCTTGGAGGCCCTGCCCTTAGCGCAGCGTCGGCGCGTCGGCATTTATCTCGCTTCGAAGTTCCTTGCCTGCGCGGAAGAACGGGATGCGCTTGGCGTCCACCTTCACCACTTCGCCGGTCTTGGGATTGCGGCCCTGGCGGGCGCGCCGATGCTTGACGCCGAAACTGCCGAACCCGCGCACTTCGATTCGCCCGCCGCCGGCAAGCGCGCCGGCAATCGAATCGAACATCACGTTGACGATCGTCTCGGACTGGCGGTGGGAGACACCCTGATGGCGCGCGAGAAGCTCCTCGATGATTCCGCGTTTGGTCATGGGCGTGAATGCAAAATGCGCCTTCGCGCCGCGTGCGCGCCCCGGCCCTAGCGATTCGGACCGCGGCCGCCGCGCGAAGAGCGGCCCTCGCCATCCTCGCGGTCGAGCCTCAGTTCCTCGTTGAGGATGTCTTCCATCGAGAAGCGCGCGGCCTCGTGCTCGCGTTTCAAGTACGCCTGCATCTCCTCGCGCTCCTCGTGAGCCTTGAGCGCCTTGATCGACAGCCCGATTCTGCGCTCCTTGGAATCGACCTGCACCACCAGCGCATCGACCTCATCACCCACCTTGTACAGCGCCGACGGCTTGTCCACCCGCTCATTGCTGAGCTGCGAGATGTGGATCAATCCCTCGATCCCTTCCTCGATTTCGACGAACACGCCGAAGTCCGCGAGCGAGGTCACCTTGCCGTGAACGCGAGTGTTGAGCGGGTAGCGCTCGCCGATCGTGTGCCAGGGGTCGGGCGTGATCTGCTTGACCCCGAGGCTCACGCGCTCGTTCTCGGCATCGATCCCGAGCACGACCGCCTCGACCTCATCGCCCTTCTTGAAGACCTCGGAGGGATGGCGGATTTTCCTGGTCCACGACAAGTCGGAAATGTGGACCAGTCCGTCGATTCCCGGCTCGATTTCGACGAACACGCCGAAGTCGGTAATCGACTTCACCTTGCCGGTGACGCGAGTTCCCACCGGATGCTTTTGCGCGAGCTCCTCCCATGGGTTGGGTTCGGTCTGCTTGAGCCCGAGCGAGATGCGCCGGTTGGCCTCATCGACGCCGAGCACCTGCACCTCGACGATGGAGCCCTCCTTGACGACTTTGGAGGGATGCACCGCGCGCTTGCTCCAGCTCATCTCCGAGACGTGGATCAAGCCCTCGATGCCCTCCTCGAGCTCGACGAACGCGCCGTAGTCGGTCACGCTGACGACTTTGCCCTTGACGCGGGTACCGGGCGGATAATTCTCGGCCGCCTTGGTCCACGGGTCGGGCATGATCTGCTTCATGCCCAGCGATACGCGCTCGCGGGAGGGGTCGTACTTGAGGACGACGACCTTCACCTTGTCGCCGACCTTGAGCACCTCGGAGGGATGCGAGACGCGGCCCCACGACATGTCGGTGACGTGCAGGAGGCCGTCGATTCCGCCGAGATCGATGAATGCGCCGTAGTCGGTGATGTTCTTCACCGTGCCCTCGAGGATGACTCCCTCTTCGAGCACCCTGAGGGTCTGCTCCTTGAGCGATGCGCGTTCGCGCTCGAGCACGCTGCGGCGCGAAACGACCACGTTGCCGCGCGCGCGATTGAACTTGAGGATCTGGAAGCGTCCGCGCTGTCCGAGGTAGCGATCGAGATTGCGCGCCGGCCTCAGATCGACATGAGAGCCGGGCAGAAAAGCGGGGACGCCGATATCGACCTTCAGCCCGCCCTTCACCTTTCCGAGTATCACGCCCTCGACCGGGGTTTCGCTCTGGAATGCGCGGTCGAGTTCGCGCCAGATTTTGTACTTCTCGGCCTTGGCGTGCGAAAGCATCACCATGCCGTTTTCGGTTTCGGTGCCTTCGAAGTAAACGTCCACCTCGTCGCCTTCCTTGACCGTGACGTTGCCTTGCGCGTCAAGGAATTCGGCGAGCGGGACTTGCCCTTCGCATTTGTAGTTGATGTCGATGATGACGTAATCGCGGGTGATCAGGAGAACTCTTCCGACCAGAACATCACCGGGCCGAGGAGCCTTGAGGCTCTCTTCCATCAGCGATTCGAAATCATTCTTTCCTCCACTCACGTTATCAGCCAAACCTTTTTCCATTTAGGGGGGACCTTTTGAGCAACTTCGAGACTGCTGCGATACTTACAGCCGGATTGTTTTGGTTTCAAGCCCTTGCGGGCGATGTTTTTCGTTCGATCGTCACTTTGATCGCCGCCACCACTTGCGCGACGGTAAGATTGGTCGCATCGATCACGACCGCATCATCGGCGCGCTTAAGCGGAGCAAGCGCGCGGTTGCGATCGCGCTGGTCGCGCTCCACAAGCTGGCGCAGCACTTCCGCGCGCGATACGCGCTCGCCGCGTGCCTCAAGCTCGGCCCATCGGCGCTCCGCGCGCACCTCCACGTCGGCGTCGAGATAGAACTTGAACTCGGCGTCGGGAAAGATCGCGGTGCCGATATCCCGCCCTTCCATCACGACGCCGCCCTGCGCGCCCGCGGCCCGCTGCAACTCGCGCATCCGCGCGCGAACCGCGCCCAGGGTGGAAAATCGCGAGGCGAGGTCGCCCACCTCGGGCTCCGCGATTTGCCGGCTCACGTCGCGCCCGTTGAGCAGAACCCGCTCGCCGTCGAACGCGATCCGGATCGATTCCAGGATCGGGCCAAGCCGCGATTCGAGGTCCGCATCGGCGGGCGCAACACCACCCTCGCGCGCCGCCAGCGCGACCGCCCGGTACATCGCGCCCGTGTTCACGTAGGAAAACCCAAGCTCGCGCGCGAGCGCCCGCGCCACCGTGGACTTGCCCGCGCCGACCGGCCCGTCGATCGCGATTATCGGACGCGCCCGGCTCATCCGATCCGCGTCCTCATGCGCCGTCCGCGCTCGAAGAGCTTTTCCAGTCCGGCCATATCGCCGGCCTCGACCAGGCGCTGGAACTCGGCAAACGTCGCGCCGTATAGGCGCAGTGCCTGCGCGATCGCATCGCGATTGGTAATAAATATATCACGCCACATTTCCCACGATGATGCTGCAAGCCGGCTCGTGTCGCGAAGGCCGCTTGCGCCGAAGTCCGCAGCAAGCAGGCCTTCCACGCGCTCATCGGCGAGCGCCGCTCCGAGCACGCTTGCGACTACCTGCGGCAGATGGCTTGCGCGGGCAAGGATAGCGTCGTGCATCTCGGGAGCCATCAGCTCGACCCGCGCGCCGGTCGCGCGCCAGAGCGTCTCGACTTTGGCGACTGCGGCCGGGGTGCTTCGGGCCGACGGGGTGATTATCACGCGCCGATCGACGAACAGGTCCGCGTCGGCGGCGCCCGCCCCGGTGGTTTCCTTGCCGGCGACCGGGTGCGCCGCGACCAGCGCCATCCCGGCCGGGATCAGCGGCTCAAGCTCGCGTACGACCCATCCCTTGACGCTACCGACGTCGGTGATGACCGCATCGGGCGCGCAATGCGGGACCATCTTTGCGAGCGTCTCGCGCATCGTAAGAATCGGTACCGCCAGGACGATGAGATCCGCGCCGCGTGCGGCCTCGACCGCATCGCGCGTGGCCAGATCGCAGATGCCGCGCGCGGTCGCGATGTCGAGATTGGCCTGCGTGCGGCCGAGCGCGACGATGCGCCCGATGAGATCGTGGCGGCGCGCGGCAAGCGAGAGCGATCCACCGATCAGCCCTACGCCGCACACCGTCATCTGCTTGAAAAGTTGCGCCATCAGATTTCCTTCACTTGCGCCCCGACGCCATCGCGACTGGCGCGCCTGCGCGCGCGCCGCCGCACTCCGCCTCTAACGCGCCAACACCTGCTCGAGCGCCGCCACGAACCGGCGGTTTTCTTCCGGCAGCCCGATGCTCACCCGCACGTGGCGCGGGTATCCGTATCCGTTCATCGGACGGACGATCACGCCCTTGCGCAGGAGCTTGTCGTAGATTGCGCGCCCGTCGCCGACGTCGGCCAGGATGAAGTTGGCGTGGCTTTTGACGAAGGCGCATCCGAGCCGGCGAAATTCGCTTTCGAGGTAATCCATTCCCTCGGCGTTGACCTTGAGCGTGCGCGCCACATGCGCGCGATCGTCCATCGCCGCGACCACGGCGATTTGCGCAAGCGAAGTCACGTTGAACGGCTGGCGCACCTGGTTGAGCAACCGGATGACGTCGGGGCGCGCGACCGCGTACCCGACGCGCAGACCGGCCAGCCCGAAAATCTTCGAGAAGGTGCGCAGCGTAACGATCAGCCGCTCGCCGTCGTGATCCTCAAGCGAATCCGGGTATTGCGGATCGCGCACGAATTCGAAATACGCCTCGTCGGCGACGATCACCGTGCGCTCCGGCACGCGCGCCAAAAACCGCTTCCATTCGGCGCGGCGATAGATCGTGCCGGTAGGATTGTTCGGATTGGCCAGGTACACGACCCGCGTGTTGGCATCGATCGCGGCGGCGATCGCATCGAGGTCGTGCGAATATCCGTCGCGGGTCGGCGCAACTTTAACCGCGCCGCCGGCCGCGGCTGCCGCGATCGGATAGATCGCAAACGAATGGTCTGAGAAGACCGCGTTCAGCCCCGGCCGCAGGAACAGGAACGCGATCAGGTGGATCACCTCGACCGACCCCGATGCGGCGAACACGCGGGCGGGATCGATTTGGTGGCGCGCCGCGATTTTTTCCCGCAGCTCCCAGCTCGCGCCGTCGGGATAGCGGCTCAACTCCGGGAGCGCAGCCTTGATCGCCTCGAGCGCCCGCGGCGACGGACCGAGCGGGTTCTCGTTCGAGGCGAGTTTGATTGGCTCGGAAATCCCGAGTTCGCGTTCGAGCTCCTCGACCGGTTTGCCGGGCTCGTAGGGAGCGATCGCGGCAACCGACGGGAGCACCAGGTCTTCTGCTTTGATCAAGCGATGCGAAAGGGCCTTATTAGACCGCGGCCGGCTTCCCTTCAGGATACGATCCCAGAACCTTCAAAAAAAGGGCCTTGCGCCCGAGCGCCTGCAGCGCGCGCTTGAGCTTGGGGTCATCGCGATGGCCGCCCAGGTCCACGAAGAACAGATATTCCCACGGGCGCGATCGCAAGGGCCGCGATTCGATCTTGGAAATATTGATCCCGTTGCGCGCGAACAGCCCCAGCGCCTCGTACAGCGTGCCGGCCCGATGCGCTACCGCGAACAGCACCGTGGTCTTGTCGGCGCCCGAGCGCTCGGCCGGCCGCTTGCCCATCACTAGAAACCGCGTCGCGTTGGCGGCAAGGTCCTGGATGTTCTCCGCGATTATTTTTAACCCGTAGGCTTCGGCGGCGGCCACGGATGCGATCGCGGCGGTCGATGGGTCCTCGGCCGCGCGCTGGGCGGCAAACGCATTCGATGCGACCGCCTCGAGATCGCAGTGCGGGAAATTTGCCGACAGGTATCCGCGGCACTGCGCAAGCGACTGCTGATGCGAGAAGATGCGGCGGATCGCACCGGCGTCGCCCGTGAGCGAAAGCAGCGCGTGGCGGACGGGAAGCAGAATCTCCCCGACGATCACCAGCGGCGTATCGATCAGCAGATCGAGCGTGAGCGGCACCGAACCCTCGGTCGAGTTCTCCACCGGCACCACTCCCAGGTCGCTGCGCCCGCTCTCGGACGCCTGGAACACGCCGGCAATCGAGCTCTGGGGCGAATATTCCACGTTCGCTCCGAAGCGTCCCCGCGCGGCCTCGTGCGTGTAGGTGTGCTCGGGTCCGAGGTATGCCACGCGCAGCGGATGCTCGAGCGCCCGGCATGCGGAGATAATCTCGGTAAAGATGGTTCTGATCGCATCCGCGCCGAGCGGCCCGGCGTTCTCGGCGACCATCTTTTCGAGCACGTCTCGCTCGCGCGCGGGCTGGTAAACCGCTTCCGCACTGGCGCCCTTGAGATGGCCGATCTCGGTGACGAGGTTCGCGCGCAGCGAGAGCAGGCTTAAGAGCTTCAGATTGATCTCGTCGATTCGCGCGCGCAGCGTCTCGATCGACGGCGGCTCAACCGCGTTCTTCCTGGCACTCCGTGTTGGCATGCGTCGGAAATGGCTAACCGATCGGCGCTGGCTTTTCAACGCGCGGCTGGGAGAGGTATGCGGTGCCCATCGCCGCGAATTTGCGCTCACGCTCGCGGCGGAGCTGCTGCGGGGCGAGCCTTGAGAGGGCGGAGAGGTGGCGCGCGATCGCCGCGCCGAGCAGGCGAGCGGCCTTTTCGGGCGCCGTATGCGCACCGCCGGGCGGCTCGGAAACGATCTCATCGATGATGCCGAAGCGCAGCAGGTCCGGGGCCGAGAGCTTGAGCGCCGATGCGGCCGTGGCGATTCGCTCCTCGGTCGCCTCGCGCCACAGGATCGCCACGCAACCCTCCGGAGTAATCACCGAATAGCACGCGTTCTCCTGCATGAGCACGACGTTTCCGACGCCGAGCGCGAGCGCGCCGCCGGAACCGCCCTCGCCGATCACGCACGCGATCACCGGCACGGTGAGCCGCGCCATCAGCTCGAGGTTCGCCGCGATCGCCTCGACCTGCCCGCGCTCCTCCGCGCCGAGGCCCGGGTCCGCGCCCTGGGTGTCGATAAACGTGATGAGCGGCAGGCCGAAGCGATCGGCGAGTTCGAAGGTGCGGGCGGCCTTGCGATAGCCCTCCGGATGCGGCCGGCCGAAGTTGCGCTTGATCCGTTCGGCCGTATTGCGGCCGCGTTGCTGTCCGGCGATCGCGACCGGGCGGCGGCCGAAGTAACCCAGGCCGGTCACGATCGCGGCGTCATCCGCAAACCGCCGGTCGCCATGGATCTCGAAGAAGTCGTGAAACAGCCGCTCGATATAGTCGAGCGTCTGCGGCCGGGCGGAATTTCGCGCAAGCCGCACGCGCTCGATCGCGCTGAGCTCGGCCACCGGCGCAGATGGGCGGCTCGCCGCGCGGGCGATGCGCTCCTGGCGTCGAGTTGCGCTGCGTTTGGGCTTCAACTGATCCTCTAATCGGCCGCCGGCGCGCTCGGGAATCGGCGCGGCGGCTTCATGCGGCGACCCCGGCGCGGCCCGCTGCAAAGAAATCCGAGAACAGCGACAGAGCGTGCTCGGCTGGGCGGCTCGGATCGAGCCAGACGATCTCGGGATCGTGCCTGAACCAGGTCAATTGCCGCTTCGCCAGCCGGCGCGAATCTCGTTTCGCAAGCGCGATCGCGGCGGCCTCGGTCACTTCGCCGGCAAGATGAGCCGCGATGTGCTTGTATCCGATCGACGAGAGCGGCGCGCGGTCGGGCCGCAGGCCGGCGGCGAGCAGGCCGCGCACCTCGGCGGTGAAACCGGCAGCCATCATCTCGTCGAAGCGGCGGTCGATCGCATCGTAGAGTTGCTTGCGATCGGTGGCGATGCCGGCCGTCAGGCAATCGAAGTCGCGGGCGGAAAAGGCATGGCGGCGCTGATGCGCGCTGATCGGCTCGCCGGTCAGCTCGAAAACCTCGAGAGCGCGCACGATCCGGTACAGGTCGCCGTAGCCGATCCGCGATGCGGCCTCGGGATCGATCTCGCGAAGCCGGTCGTGCAGGCGCCCGGCGCCGTGCTCAGCGGCGATGCGCTGGAGCCGCTCGCGAATTTCGGGCGATGCCGCCGGGCCGCTGAAGATTCCGCCGCGAAGCGCGCGAAGATAGAGGCCGCTTCCGCCCACCACCAGTGCAGCGCGTCCGCGCGCCGCGATCTCGCGGCACGCCTCGCGCGCAAGCGCCGCGAACGCAGCCACGTCGATCGGATCGGCGGGGCTTCGCACGTCGATCAGGTGATGCGGAACTTTGGCGCGGTCCTCGCGCGATGGCTTGGCGGTGCCGATATCCATCCCGCGGTAAATCTGGCGCGCATCGGCGTTCACGATCTCCGCGCCGAGCCGCTCGGCTATTTCCATCGCAAGCGCGGACTTCCCCGCACCCGTCGGGCCGACGATAAATCCGACCCGCGGCCGCTCATGCGGCTTCACGCACGGCGTCCGATCGGCCGCCAATGATTGCCCGCTCGCGTTCATCGCCGGAACATCCGCTCGATCTGGCCACGCGGGAAGCGGATATGAACCGGGCGGCCGTGCGGGCAGTTGGTTTTGAATTCAGTGCGATCGAGTTCTTCAAGTAATGCTTGAATTTCAGCCGGCGCCAGCACCCGCCCGACCCGCACCGAGCCGTGACACGAAAGCTGCTTGAGCAAATCCTCGAAGGCGGCCTCGCCGCTGCGGTTCCATCCGCCCGCGCTCATGCTGTCGATCATATCAGCAAGAAGCTCGGCGCCGCCGCTTGCTCCGAAGGCGGCCGGGGTGCCCTTGAGCAGGAGCGCGGTCTGACCGAATGGCTCGACGTCAAACCCCATCGCGCGAATCTCAGGCAGCGCCGCCAGGACTTGCGCCGCGCGCGCCGGGTTCAGTTCCACGGTCCGCGCGGTGAGCATCGCCTGCACCTTTATTCCCCCGCCGCGAAGCTCGCTGCGCAGCCGCTCGAACGTGACGCGCTCGTGCGCGGCGTGCTGATCGACCAGGATGAGGCCCTCGTCGCTTTCGAGCGCGATATATCCGGCAAAGAGCTGGCCGACGATCCGCAACCGCGAGTACATGGGCACCGCCGCCTCGCCCGCGGCCGGCGCGCCGGAGAGACCCTGGCGCTCGCGATCGAAGCCGAGACCCAACGGGCGCTGGAGTGCGGAAGCCCTGGCCGCATCGGCGACCAACTTAAGCGGGCGCTCGGGCGTAACAATCGAAGGCTCCTCAACCGGCGCGATTGGGCGCGAGCCGAAACCATCAACGGCGACCGCCGCCGATGCGGCCGCATCGCGATCCGCGGCGGCTGCGCCGTCCGATGGCGCGGCGGAGGGCTGCGGCGATGATGCAATGGCGACCGCCGGGGCCTGTGACGGCGCAACGAAGACAGGCGATGCGGCAGCGGTCTGGTCGGAGAGCCGCGCGCGAAGCGCGCGATAGACCGCCTCGAAGACCGCTCCGGAGCTGCGGAAACGCACCTCGGTCTTCATCGGATGGACGTTCACGTCCACATCCTCGTGCCTGAGATCGACGCATACGACGGCGGCGGGATGCCGTCCGCGCGGAAGCAGGGTCTGGTATGCCTGCGCGATCGCGCGCTGGAGAAGCTTGTCGCGCACCGCGCGTCCGTTCACGAACGTGAAAATCAGGCGCGGCGATGCGAACGACTCCTGGCTCATCGAGGTAAGTCCGCTCACGCGAAGCCCGGGCTGCTTGAGCTCGAATGCGAGCATCTGGGCGGCGAGCCGGGGGCCGGCGATCTGGCGCAGGCGCTCCAGAAGCGATGATGCGCGCGGGAGATCGAAGAGCACGCGGCCGTCGGCGGCGAGCCGGAACGCAACCGTACAGTTCGCAAGCGCCAGACGCTGAATCGCATCGGCCACCGCGCCCTGCTCGGTCGCCTCGGTCTTCAGGAACTTAAGGCGCGCCGGGGTGTTGAAGAACAGGTCGCGGACCTCGACGCGGGTCCCGGCCGCGATCGCGCATTCGCGCGCCTCGGCGATCTCGCCGCCCGATGCGGAAATCTCGACGCCGTGCTCATCGGCGGCGGTGCGCGTTACGAGCCGCAGATGGGCGACGCTCGCGATCGACGCGAGCGCCTCGCCGCGAAACCCAAGCGTGCGAATCGCGGTCAAGTCGGCGGCGGTGCGAATCTTGGAGGTCGCATGCCTGCGCAGCGCGACGATCGCATCCTCGCGGCTCATCCCGCATCCGTCGTCGGCAACCGAGATGAGAGCGCGGCCGCCGCGCTCGATTTCGACGGTTATCATCCGCGCGCCCGCATCGAGGGAATTTTCCGCGAGTTCCTTGACCGCCGACGCGGGCCGCTCGACCACCTCGCCTGCGGCGATTTGGCTTGCGACCTGTTCGGGCAGAATGTGAATCAACCGCGCCGCCATCCGGTTGCACCGCCTCGCTAGACAATGCGGGTTTTGCACCGGATACTCAAGCGAGCGAGCGCGTGGCCGAGCCGATGTGCGCGGCGCAAGTTGAACCAGAGCGGGGATTCTGGGAAGCTGTGCGCTTCAAGTCGCGGGGCGGCGCAACTCGACATGAGCAAAGCAACAGCGATCATATTGTGCGCGGGTATTCTCCTCATCGCCGCGACCGCGCGCGCGGGCGAGGTCCGGATCGGCGTCGGCACGGTCGGGCCCATCACGCCGCAGACCGAAACCGATCTCGACCGCCTGGTCGGCGCGCTGCCGAACTTCCATTTCGTGCCGATTCAGCCGCCCGCCGACGTGGACGATGCGGTAAAACGTTTCGTCGCGGGTGAGAAGGACGACCGGCTCGACGGAATCGTCGTCTTCAAGCTGCCGACTGACTCCTTCAAGACCGAGCAGACTGCCACGGAAGCCAAGTTCACCGGCACTTACGAGATCTGGACGCTCAATCTCTCGACGCTCGCCGAGGACCGCCATCCATTTACCTTCACGGACAGCGAAATGGTCGTGGGCGGCCTCACCGCGATCATTTCCATCCCGGCGCAGCTATTCGTCGAGCGGGCGAGCGGTCAGAAACTGATTTCAGGAAACACCTGGCAGGCGTACGAGGCGGTCCAGGCTCGCGTCGAAAGCAAGCTCATCGCGGGGACCAAGCTCTACCTCTCATCCGCGTCGATTCGCGACACCGGGCCGCTCAACATGCTCGATTGCGCCCAGCATCTGGTCGATCGCGGCGATGGCGACATGGCGCTGGCGGTCTTCAAAGCGGCGGGTATCGATAATCCCGAGGTGCGCCAACTGATGGCCAACGCGCAGGCGAAGCTCAGGCGCGCTCATGCCGAGGCGCTGCTTGGCCGGACGCTCGGCGCGATCGCGGGGGGAAACTCGCGAGGCGCTGCGACGATCCTGGCCGAGTACGAAAAGACGCCAGCCTCCGAGCCGGCGCGCGCCGATTCGATTCGCCGCATCCTCGGTGCGAATGAGGACCGGAGCGCCGAAAACGCCGCGCGCCAGGTGCTCAAGAGCGACGTGCCCGAACTCGACCACGCCGCGTTCGTCGCGATGGTGCGGCAGATGTTCGGCGATGAGGCCGGCTCGACTCCCCAAGAGGTGATTGTGGCCACCAATGACATGACCATCCAGGACAAGAGCGCCGCCGACGGGGTCAAGAAGCACCTCGACAATTACGCCTCGGCGCTCGGAAAGGCGGCGTGGCTGATGAGTCTCAAATGCGGGTGCGAGGCGCGCGCGTCGCTCACCTCGGACATCGCCGGCTCAACCATCATCAAGGCGCACTACGCACCCTCTTTCACGCGCGCCGAAGTCGGCATACCCTGAACGATTATCCCTGAGCAGTCGGACGAATCCATGCGAAAGTGTGAAATTTGCGGCAAGCAACCGTCGGTCGGAAATAACGTCAGCCACGCCAACAACAAGACCAAGCGGCGATGGGAACCGAACCTGCAAGAGGTTCGGGCGCAGATCGGCGGCGGCGTGAAGCGGATCCGGGTCTGCACCCGATGCATCCGCAGCGGCAAGGTCCTCAAGGTCGCCTAGCTTCTCGCGCTCCAATCAGCGACACCGCGCGCAAGCGCATCGAATTCGCGCCACGAGCACGGCCGCATCTCGCGCGGCTTTAAGTCGGCCGCGCGAGCGCGCCTCGCATAGATCGAGGCAAACCCGGCACGCGCCGAATCAGCGCCGGGAACTGGCGAGAAAGACTTGATCGTGCGTGCGCGTCAGGAGGGCTTGGCGGCTTTTTCTTCGGCGGCGGGCTCGGCGGTCTTGGCCACGGCCTTGGGCGCCTCGTCGGGCTCGTTCATCGCCTTTTTGAAATCGCGAATCGCCTTTCCCATCGCGCCGCCGACATCACCGAGTTTGCTGGGACCGAAGATCACCAGGATGATCAACAGGATGACCAGCAAATGCCATGGGGCGAAGAGATCCATACGTGTCTCCAGGGCAGCCGCGCGCGGCCGCCTATGATGAAGTTTATATCGCGGTCCGCTGCATTGCCACCACCCGTCTCGGAGAGGGGGGCGGAGCCTCTCCAACCGGCCCCAGGGCGCTTCGTCGTTAGTCGTGACGCAGACACCCCCTCTTTATTTCTCCCCCATATCAAAAAATGGAGGAGAAAATTTAGGAGTTATTCCCATATCAAAAAATGCGGGACCAGATAATCGCGGAAGAGAAATGGGGGAGAGGAAAGACGGCCAAGGCCGTGTATCGTGGCCACCCCTTTAGGACGACGGCGGGGAGGGCTCGCGATGAGGCGGCGGCTCCTCGTCGAGGCGGTAGCGCTGGACCTTGCGGTACAGCGTCGAAAGATGAATCCCGAGCGCTTGCGCCGCGCGAGCCTTGTCGCCATCGACCTTCTCCAGCACGCGCCGGATGTGCTCGCGTTCGAGTTCCTCGAGCGTGAGTCCCTCGCCGTCGATCGTTGCGACAGAGGCGGCCGATGCGCTGCGCAGCTTGTCGGGCAGGTCGCGCGAATGGATGACGTCGGTCTCGGCGAGGATCGCTGCGCGCTCGATGGTGTTTTCGAGCTCCCGGACGTTGCCCGGCCATGAGTAATTTATCAGCAACCGGATTGCGCCCTTGGAGAAGCGCGTCCCCGACCGGTTGAGCGACTTTTCGTACTTGCGCAGGAAATGGTTGGCGAGCAGCGGGATATCATCCTTGCGCTCGCGCAGCGGCGGCATGTTGATGTTGATGACGTTGATTCGGTAGAGGAGTTCCTCGCGGAAGCGGCCCGCCTTGACCTCGGCATCGAGGTTGCGATTGGTCGCGCACAGGACGCGCACGTCGAACGACACCGGGTCGTTGGAGCCCAGCGGGTAGCATTCGCGCTCCTGGAGCGCGCGCAATAGCTTCACCTGCAATGACAGCGGCATCTCCCCGATCTCATCGAAAAAGACCGTCCCCTTGTCGGCCGCCTTCAGAAGCCCGATCTTGTCCTGCGATGCGCCGGTGAAGGCGCCCTTCTTGTAGCCGAACAGCTCGCTCTCGAGCAGGTTCTCGGGCAGCGCGCCGCAATCGATGGGAAGGAAGCGCGCATTGGCGCGCTCGGAGGTAAAATGGATCGCGCGCGCGACGAGTTCCTTACCGGTGCCGGATTCCCCGGTGATCAGCACGCTGGAGTCGGTCCGCGCGACCTTCTCCATGACGCGGAAGACCTGCTCGATCGCATCGCTCTTGCCGATGATCGCCTCGAACCGGTACTTCTCGCGAAGCTCCTGGCGCAGGTACCGGTTTTCCTGGAACAGCCGCTTTTCCTTGAGCGCGTTGCGCACGACCGTCTTTAAGTGCTCGTTGGCGAACGGCTTGGTGATGTAGTCGTAGGCGCCCTTGTGCAGCGCTTCGACCGCGGACTCAACGCTCGCGTACGCGGTCACGATTATCCCCATCAGCTCGGGATCGCGCTCGCGCAGCCGGCCGAGCAGGTCGAGTCCGCTGCCGCCGCTGGTCAGGTTGAGGTCGAGAATCGCAACGTCGATTTTTTCTTTTTCGAAAAACTCGAATGCGGCTTCGGCGGATGCCGCCTCGACGACGTCATAGCCCTCGCTACGCGCCAGCCGCGCGATTATCGAACGCATCAGCGGCTCATCTTCGACGATCAGCACCCGAAAAGGCGCCGAACGCTGGCTTTCCCAGGCCGCCGATTCAGTGCTCATCGCAGTTCAGCGCGCCGGCCCGGTTGAGGCTCGTCGAAGGGCGGCAGCAGAAGGGTGACCTCGGTGCCCTTGCCAACTTCGCTATCGACCCGAATCGTGCCCTTGTTGGCGAGAATCAGCCGCTGGCAAAGCGAAAGCCCCAGCCCCACGCCGGCGCCTGCGGGCTTGGTCGTGAAGAACGGGTCGAATACCCGTTCGAGATTCTCGCGCGGAATTCCGATCCCGTTGTCCACAAGTTTGATCATGACCCTGGAGAGGCGTTCGCCGTTGGAGCCGCCGGGCTTGTTCTCGGTGATCACCTTGATCTCGCCGCCCTGGGGCGGCGTGGCGTCAGCGGCGTTGAACAGCAGGTTGAGGAGCACCTGCTGGATTTCGTTCTCATCGGCGAAGGCGGGCTTAAGATCGGGAGCGAGCACGGGCTCCAGACTTATGCTGTGGAAGCGCTTGTCGAACGCCACCACGCGCAGAGTCTCACGGATGAGTTCGTTGATGTCGACCACCTTCTGATGGCCGGTCGAGGGACGCGCGAAATTCACCAGGTCCTTGAGCGTGCTGGAGATCCGCGTGATCTGCGCGAGAATCGTGTGCAGGGTGGTGCGGCGCTGCGGGTCGTCCTCGCCGGCGACCAGGGATTGCACGAGCGACGAAATCGACGCGAGCGGATTGTTCACCTCGTGCGCGACCCCGGCGGCGAATGTGCCGGTCGCGGCCAGCCGCTCGGCCTTGAGCAGCGAGTCCATCATCCCGCGCCGCTGGGTTTCGTCGTGCAGGATCATCTGGATGAACTGCTTGTCGCCGTATGGAATGACCGCCATGTTCACGTCGAAGTAGCGCGGACCAATCGGGACGTCGATCGCCTGCCTGGAGCCGTGCACCAGGACGTCTCGCAGGTGTTCCGTAAGCTCCACCCGCATCTCGGGCGGCACCAGGTCGGGAATCGATACCCCGACCAGGCTTACCGGCTCGGCATCGGGCATGATCGCGTGCTGCTGGGCAGCGGAGTTGGCAGCCAGGATTCGCCAGGTGTGCGGGTCGATCTCGTAGATTGGGTCGGGCGATTGTTCGATGGAGTTGCGGTACTTCTCCTCGGAGGCGCGCAGCAGGCGCTCGCGCGACTCGATGTAGAACTGCGAGACCATCAGGCGCCGCTCGTCCACCGCCGCGACCACCACGTCGCGCACCAGTTCCATGTGCGGCCCGTGCATCGTGGTCCGCACGTGCGGCAGGATCACCTGCTTGAGCGCGATGTGGATGGTGTTGAACTCCGACGGCTTGGCGCGCGCGATCAAGCCTTGCTCGCAATGCCGCCGCAAATACACGTAGGTGGTGAGGTCGTCCGGGTTGCGCAGATGGGCGATCATCCTGATGAGCGCGTTGGACAGGTTTTCGCGCAGGTCCGATGAGTGTTCGCGGCCGCCCAGGCGCGTATCCCCGAAAATCGCGAGCGCGCTCTGCTCCCACTGATCGACAATCCCGTCGAAGTGCCGGTCGATCAGGTCTGCCGCTTCTGCGCGCGCCTTGAGGCTTTCCGGCTCGCGGCTGTACACGATCTTCCCGAACAGCCTCGCCAGCAGATCCTCGATTGAGAGCATCTGGCGGCGGAGCGATTCGAGCTCCTGCGCGGTAGCCTCGATCGGCGCATCAGTAACGGTGCGCGGCGCCGCCAATTTGGATACGCGATAACATCCGCAAAGTCTTAATGCCTTCATCTGACTGAACTACTTCGGCGCTAGCCGGGATTTTCAGGAAATCTAGGATAAGACTGAAGCCGGACGGAGGAGACCGCGGTCGAAGTCTTTTTCATCCATCGCTTTCACTTTCCATATACGCTTCGCAAAATAACGAATCCAGCGGCCAAACCTTCGCGCGCAGCCCAGCTCTCGCAGATTGCGAATCGCCCGGCGCCGTAACAATCTACCCCGGCGCGGTAACGATTTAGTCGCAAATCGTCGAGCCTCCATCCCAATTGGGCGGGGAAATGCTGCGATCGCCCTACAAGGTCCTGAACCGCTTGAACTTTTCCGTGGCACATCTTTCGCTGATTGTCCAGCAGCGAGGGGACGAGCTTGATACAGACCACGACCGGCACCTCATCCAAGGTCTCCGCTGATGGAAAATTCTTTTCGCGCTGCGGGCAGAAGTTCTTTTGGAAGGCGATGCGCCTGCCGGACGTCAGCGCGACGCTCGATTTCGCCGAAAAGCTCAGGCTGCGCCGGCGGCTGGACGAACTGAAAGCCGCCCATAGCACCGGGCTGGTGCTGAGCGAGGCGCAGACCGGACCGATCCTGGATATCGCCGCGCAGGCCGGGCTGGCCGCAATGGTCGAGCTCGGGATCGACCCCGGCGATTTGAGCGATCGCCCGCGATGGCGAGGCGTGATCTCGCGGGTCGCCCACGTTTCCAACGTCTATCGGGGCCATGGCGCCCTGTTCGGATACCTCATCGACTGCCCGGTTAGCCAGGATGCGCTGCGGGCATGCGGGCTGGAGCGCGTGCGGCGGCGCCTTGGCGAGGTCGCCCGGACGATCAAGCGGCGCGACCCGGATGCGCTGGTCGCGATCAAGGTTCGCCCGGAGACGCGCGGGCTGGCGATGCTCGATGAGGACCTGATTTACAGCGAAATTCCCGCGCTGGAACCGGTCGAGCTGCGGGACTTCGTCGTGAGCTTGCACAATATCGCAGAGGCCCGGCCCGTGGTGATCGAATTCGCCGAAGCATCACCGGGGCAGGACGAAGCGGTGGCGGTTGCTTTCGGTACGGGTGCGGCTGGGGTAGTGGCTCCGCCGGTTCCTGCCCCGGCCTCCCACAACTGGTTGGGAATCCGGATGCTGCGGGCCGCCGAGCTGATGCCGTTCATGACGCTCAATGGCAGTTGCCCACCGGGGCCGCAGGAGACCCCGATGGTCTCGGTCGTCATCTGCGCCTACGACGCGGAGCGCACGATGCGGCAGTGCCTGGAATCGCTGACGAAGCTCACGTACCCGAATTGCGAGGTAATAATCGTCGATGACGGATCGCGCGATCGGACCGCCGAGATCGCGATGGACTATCCGCAGTTTCGTCTTATCCGCCAGCCCAACAAGGGGCTGAGCGCCGCGCGCAATGTCGGCCTCCATGCCGCGCGCGGCGACATTATCGCCTATACCGATTCCGACTGCGTGGTCGATCCCCACTGGCTCACGCTGATGATTCGCGGGATGACCGAGGGGCGGTTCGACGCGTGCGGCGGGCCGAACTACGCGCCGCACGAGGAGGGCCGGATCGAGGGGTCGGTGGCGGCATCGCCGGGCGCGCCGTGCCATGTGCTGGCGGGCGAAACCGTTGCCGAGCACATCGCGGGCTGCAACATGGTCTTCTCCAAGTCCGCCCTGCTCAAGGTCGGCGGATTCGACCCTCAGTTCACCTCGGCCGGCGATGACGTGGACATTTGCTGGCGGATGCTCGATGCGGGGCTGAAGATCGGCTACTGCCCGTCGGCGTTTGTCTGGCACTTCCGGCGCAACACGATTCGCGCCTACTACGGGCAGCAGCGCGGCTACGGGCGCGCCGAGGCGATGCTCTACGCGCGGTACCCGGAACGATTCAATTGCCTAGGACAGATAAAATGGCGCGGCACGATTCCAGGACTCGCCCGGACGCTGCCGGGCGGAAGTCGCCGCCGCGTCTTCTGGCGCGCGCCGCGCGCGGGGGCGCAAAACGTATTCGACCCCGCGATTCGGCTGGCGGCCTTCCTGCCGCAGACGTTCGAGTGGTCCGCCTTCTGGGCGCTCGCGATAGTGGCGTCGGCCGTGGCCGGAGTGACGGTTGCGCCGGCGCTCGCGATGCTCTCGCTCGGGCCGCTATGGGCGCTCTATTACGCGTGGCACGCGCCGGTCGAAAAGTGCCATCGCGGGATCGCCTCGCGCCTGCTGATTGCGTTCCTCGCGTACACCGGACCGATTCGGCGCGCGGTTGCGCGTTACAAGATGGTGCTTGCGATGCAGCGCCCGCTCGATGCGAGCCGGATGCTCCGCCAGCGCCCGAGCATCGACTGGTCCGCGCGCGCAATCCGGCTTGCCTACTGGAACGAAGAATACGTCACGCGCGAGACCCTGCTCGACCGGATGCTGAAGCTGTTTGCGCGTTCGCGTCATCCCGCGATTATCGATCCCGGATGGAACGACTTCGACATCGAGGTGCGCCCCGATCCCTGGACCCGCGTCGAGCTCAAGACCGCCGATGAAGAGCATGAGGGCGGCAAGCTCAAGAATCACGTCATCGCACGAGTCCGGTTGAGCCGGGTGAGCTGTCTCGGCCTGGCGGCGGGCTTTTGCGGCGCGGGCGCGGCGGCGATTCTCGGCATGCCCACAGTTGCCGCCGGATTGGCGGCAGTTTCGATGGCCGCGGCGGCATCGGCGTTGGTCCAGCTAATCGGCGCGGGGCGCGCGGCGTATCGTGCGATCGAGGAATGCGCGGGCGAGTTGAACCTTATCCCGCTGGGCCAACTCGTCGGACGGCGCGCTGTGGAACCCCTCCCGGTTGCGATTCCTGCACCGGCGGTGGCCAAACCGGCACGCTCGGTGGAACTCGTCCAGGCCAATCAGTCCGCGGCCGATTGAGCGCGGCTTCCCGCCCCGGCACGCGGCTCTGTTCTCATCCGCAGCCCGCCCCGATCTTCGTTCGGAGCGGGCTGCCTACAAAAAGTTCTCTACTTCAACGGCGGGAGAAAGTCGGGGAAGTCCTTCGACGCTTTCATCTTCCAGGCCGGCTTGCGTTTCTGCAGAAATGCCGTGACACCCTCGACCGAGTCGGCCTGCTTGCCGACCCACCAGAACGCCTTGCTGTCGATCGCATGCGCAGCCTCGATCGAAGGCTCGGCCAGCAGGGCATAGATGAGCCGCTTGGTCATCGCGACCGACACCGGCGCGGTGTTCTGCGAGATATCGAGCGCCATTTCGCGCACCTTG
Source organism: Binataceae bacterium (SeqCode) (assembly GCA_035626155.1). Lineage (GTDB taxonomy): Bacteria > Desulfobacterota > Binatia > Binatales > Binataceae > DASPOF01. The sequence continues at coordinate 30,021 of DASPOF010000157.1, read as the reverse complement.
CCCTGGAACTCCGCATCGGGCCACACGTGGCTCACGATTCCGAACTCGAGCGCCTCGCGGGCAGTGATGATGCGCCCGGTCAGGAGCAACTCATTCGCCTTGGCGACGCCGATTGAGCGCGGGACGGTCCAGGTGCCCAGCGCCTCCGGAGTGATGCCGCGGCGAACGAACACAAACCCGATTCGCGCGCTTTCGGCCGCGACCCGAATATCCCACTGCATCGGGAGCGTGATTCCCATCCCGACCGCCGGTCCATTAATCGCCGCGATGATCGGCTTCTTCATCTCCCATGGGCGAATCGGCGCCGCCTGCGGCATATCGCCGCGCGTCTGGCGGGCATCGGCGTTGAACGTACTGCCGCCGCTGGAGAGGTCGGCTCCCGCACTGAACGCGCGGCCCGCTCCGGTTACGACGATCACCCGCACGTCGTCGTTCTTGTCGAGGTCGGCGAACGCGCCGTAAAGTTCGGCGCTCATCCGCCCGCTGAAGGCGTTGAGCTTCTCCGGGCGATTCAGCGTGATGGTCGCAACACCTTCGCTGATGTCGAGCAAAATCGCCTCGTACGCCATTGTTGGTTCCTCCTGATTTCGATTCGGACGCTTAGGAGCGCGGTTATAACCTTAAGCCGCGCCAAAGAGAAGCGCAGCTTCAGTCGCGTCGATACGATGGCGGCGCGCGAGTGCTACCTGGTGAACTCGATCGGCTGCCCGCAGGCATCACCGCCCGCGTTGTAGTCGTACACGAGGCGTCCGCCAAAATCGGCGCCGGTCGTCAGGATCGCGAGCATCGCGAGCAGCCCGGCGAGGAACACCAGCCGTCCCCGCGCGGGCATCGGCCGCGCGAGCAATGCCCACGCGGTCAGGCCGCCCGCGGCGATCGACGTGGCGACCATCCAGTGCCTGTGACGATCGAGCAGCGCCGCGCGCACCGATTCGGCCACCATCACTCCGTCATTGGCATAGTAGCCCGTTGCAACCGCCGCCCCCGCACCGAGCGCTCCAAGGCCGAGCACCCAGAGCGCGGTCCAACTGGCCGTTTCGCTCCGGCCCATCCAGGCAAGGAAATAAAGCAGCGCTGCGCCGTAAAGAAACGCGATCGGAAAATGCACCACCAGCGGATGCGGGTTCTGAAGGTGCTGGAACCCCGGCAGCAGCCAGCCGCTCACGGACTCACTTCACCGATTCGACCACCAGGAAATCCACCCCGCCCTTGCTGTATTCCTTGCCGGAAATCGTCACCTCATCCTCCATCTTGTCGATGACATCATTGGGTAGGGCCATGCCGTCCTTGGCGGGCAGCAGGATGTAGATCTTGTCGGTGCCCTTTTCGACCAGCGACACGGGTACGCCCTTCTTCGCGCAGCCGATCGCGCATTGCTTATGGCTCGAGCCTTTCGCGCCCATCGTGCCGTAGCAGAAACTGTCCTCGAGCGTGCCGGTCACCGACTTTGCGCCCGGGCTATCCGCGGCGATCGCGGGTGCCGCAACTCCAAGGGATAGCACCAGGCCGAGGCCTGCAATCATCAGATTCTTCATCGCTCACCTCCGCTCTTCATGATTGATTTGCCGGCCCCGATGCGCGCGGGCGGGATTAGGATGATGCCGCTGCGAGCGCGTTGAGCCGATTTACGGATGGCTGAATTATCGCCGAAAGAGGCCGATCCGGCTAGATAAAATTTACGCTGAGGACGCTCTCCGTCCGCGCGCGCCGAGCAGCGAGGTCAGGGGCGCGCTGCGCGATACGGCGGGCAAGTGCGGCGCGAATCGTCCTCAAGATCGACGCTTTGGGCCTGCAAGTCGCCGAATGTTAAGTTGAGCGGGGCGCTACGCACCATGGCTCGAACCAAGAATCGCACCGCCGCGGATCGCTCCATTGCGACGTCGCCGCCATACGAGTCCGTATTCGCCTCGTTGCTCCGGCGGGGGTCATTCTGGTTGTTCGCAGTCGCCCTGGTATACGCCTGCGAGTTCTTGTGGACCTTTTCCTATCGGGTGAGCCAGATCGATTTCAGCCACTACTATGTCTCCGCGGTGGCAATGCGCGCGGGCATCGATCCCTACACGACGGACCTCACGCCGATCGCGACGTCGTTCGGATTAGACCTGGAGGAAATGAAGGCCGCCACCTATCCGCCGACGTTCGTTCTATGCTTCGAGCCGCTGACTCTGCTGCCGCCTGTTCCCGCCTACTGGGCTTGGACCGCGATGAACGTCGCGTTTCTCGCGATCGCGCTTTACCTGCTGCTCGACGGATTGCCGGCGGATGGCGAGCTGCGCCTGGCGCTGGCCGGGCTGGCGATTCTCTACGCGCCGGTGACCGACAACTTCTTTTTCGCGCAGACCCAGATTCTCATCCTGTTGCTCCTGGTCTTATTCATGCGCTGGATGAAGTCGGGGCAATATGCACTCGCGGGCTTAGCGCTCGCCTTCGCCGCGTTGATTAAGGTGTTCCCGGCGATAGTTCTCGGCTATCTCCTGCTCCGGCGCCAAGTCAAAGCAATTGCCTATACAGGAGCCTTCCTCGTTATTGGCGGCGTCGCGACGTTTGCACTGGTCGGGGTCGAGAGAAGTTCGCATTTTCTGCGAGCGTTCCCGTTCCTGACCAGTCCCTACTTCTTCGACCAACTGGTAAACGTGAGCCTCGCCGCCATCGTATCGCACCTTATCTGGACGATTTCGGGAGATGCGCGGCTGGAGCCTGTTCGCCAAATGGCGATAGTGGCGGCTGACCTGGCTCTGCTGGCTCTCACGGTGCGCGCCACACTTCGAACTTCGAAGCGATCCAATGACGGCGACGAGGCTGTTTTCGGTCTGTGGGTGGTGACTACGGTACTGCTCTCACCAACCGCGTGGATGCACTACCTGGTCTTGTTCCTTCTTCCGTACGCGGTCTTGATGCGATTGCATCTTCGCGGAGCGGCGTCGCCGGTCGTCGGGTGGCTCGCACTAGTGAGCTACGCGATCGCCGAGCTCCAAATGGCGGCCTACATTGGCTTCGGACAACTGGCCGATTGGACGCACCGGATGCCAGCCTGGGTCCCGTTGCCATCGATGTTCACCTGGCATCTTTCATTGCTGCTCGCGTACGCGGGCTTCTACCTGCTGGCGGTTCAAACGATGCCGGTGCGGGCTGCGGTCCCCCGGGCGATCGGCGCGAATCGGTCCTTAAGACCGGCGTAATGGGCGTGCAAGCCGCCGAATGTTAAGTTGGGGCGCCTGGGAGTACGAGCCGCGTGAAGAACAGCACCGCCGCCAATCGCACCGGCGAGACCGCGCCGGCATCCGGGTCCCTATTCGCCTCGCTTCTCCGGCGGGGGTCCATCTGGTTGCTCGCAGTCGCGCTGATTTACGCGTTTGAGCTGTTCCGGGATTTTTCCGCGCTGTCGACTCAGATTGATTTCAGCCACTACTACGCCTCCGCACTGGCGATGCGCGAGGGTATCGATCCCTACACGACCGACCTCACGCCGATCGCAGCGTCGCTCGGGTTGGATCTCGCGGAGATGAAGCTTGCCACGTATCCGCCGACGTTCGTTCTATGCTTCGAGCCGCTGACCTTGCTACCGCCGGTTCCCGCGCACTGGGTTTGGGCCGGGATGAACGTCGTGTTTCTCGCAATTGCGCTGTACCTGCTGCTCGACGGATTGCCGGCGGACACCGACCTGCGCCTGGCGCTGGCCGGCCTGGCGATTCTTTACGCGCCGGTCACCGACAACTTCTTTTACGCGCAAACCCAGATCCTCATTCTGTTGCTCCTGGTTTTATTCATGCGCTGGATGAAGTCGGGGCGTTACGCACTGGCCGGCTCGGCCCTCGCGTTAGCAGTATTGCTTAAGGTGTTCCCCGCGGTACTCGTCTGCTACCTCGTGCTCCGCCGAAAAGAAAGAGCGATTGCTTACACAGGGCTCGGCGTCGTTCTTGGCGGCGTTGTTACGTTGGTGCTGGTCGGCGTCGCAAGGAGCTTGCACTTCCTGCAAGTGTTACCCTTCCTTATCAGTTCGGACTTCCTCGGCCGTCCCGAGAACGTGGCGCTTGCCGCGATGGTTACGCACCTCTTTCGGGCAGTTTCCCAGGCGGCGCGGCTGGAGCTCGCTCGCCGCGTCGCGGTATTGATTGCCGACCTGGGCTTGCTGGCTCTCACCGCGCACGCCACACTTAAAAGTTCGAAGCTGTCCGATGGGGGCGACGAGCACGTTATCGCCCTGTGGGTCGTGGCGACGGTCCTGCTTTCTCCGACCGCATGGATGCACTATCTGGTCTTGTTCCTTCTGCCATTTGCCGTGTTCGTACGATTGCATCTTCGCGGAGAAGCGCCGCCCGTCGCCGCGGGGCTGGAACTGGCAAGTTACTCGATCGTCGAGCTGCTGATGGTGGTCTATTTGGCGCTCGGAGCACTGGCCGGATGGATGCGACAAGTGCCAGCCTGGGCCCCGGTGCCATCGATGGTCGGATGGAATATTTCGTTGCTGCTCGCGTACGCGGGCGCCTACCTGCTGGCGGTTCAAACGATGCCCGCGCGGGTTGCGGCGGCCAGCGCAGCGCCGATCCGGCGCTGACGCCTCGGGCTTCTCGACTGGTCCTATAGCGCCGCAGACGCGCGGCAAAGGAACGTGATTTTTTGCTATCGGCGCTCGGAGCCCGCCTCGACCGGCGAGCTGACGCCACCGAAAATCTCGCGCCAGCGCCCTGGCCGGCGCGGACGAACACCCAGCTTGACGAGCTGCTCCTCGAGGAATTCCTTTAGCTCTTCGTTGAGCCGCTCGATTTCGATTTCCTCGGGCAACTTGGGCCGCGGCTGGCCCTCTGGCAATCCCTGACGGCGGCGCCCATAAAGTTGCTGAAGCCTCAGCTCCGCCTTCCCGAGCATCGCCTTGTACTTGTAATCCAGATGCCCCAGCGCCTCGGCCATCTCCGCCAGCACGACGTAGCGCCGGCGCATCCGCCACCACTCGAACAGCGTGACCAGCATCACGCCAAGCATCAACATGGCGCCCGCCGTGCCTGCGAGCGCGGCCGCCCGCCACCACGGCAGGATCCGCAGCGTCTGATTGAGCGACTGATTGTCAGCGCCGAGTTCATCCACCTTGTCGCGCAGCGAACGCAGCTCGCTGTCGGCGGCGCGAGCCTTGTCGGCGGCTTGCCGGGACTCGCCGTTTAGCTGCTCGACCTGCCGCTTGAGGCTGTTGACCTCGGCGGTGAATGGATTTGGAACTTTGAGCACCGCTCCCGCCAGCAACTCGTCGTCGGGCTGCATGCGATTGGCGCGCGCCAGGTCTGCCGCGGTCACGCCAAACAGATTCGCGACCGAGCCGAGCGAGTCGCCTGGACGGACGGTGTAGGGAATCCAGTTGTGCGGCCGAGGCGGCGGTTGCGGCGCGCCAGCCGCCTGCGGCGCAGCCGATTCGGAGGGCTTCGCCGGGCTCGCCTCCGGGACCTCCGCCGCACGGGGCTGCGCTGGTTTGGTGATCGTTGCGCGTCCGGCCGCCGGCGGCACCGCCTCTTCGGACGGCTGCGCTTCGTTCTCGGGCGCCGCTTCGGGTGCCTGCGGCTCGGCAGGGGCTGCAATCCTTGAAGGAGGGCCTGAGGGCGGAATCGATTCTTCGGAGTACGAGCCGGACTGCGCCCAGCAAAGCCCGCATGCCCCAAGGGCGATGGCAATCGCAAGGCCGGTCAACGGAACGCTGGTAACTAACCGTCGCACCATCGTAAGCCGCCGCAGAGCGATCAGGTTACAGGGTATGCCAAGCGCACTCGTGAAGAAACGGGCCAATTCGAGGCTCTAGGAGCCTACCGGATGAAGCGCGGCGTAGGCCGCCCCGACCACGCCGCCTTCCACGCCGAGCGATGCGCGAACGATCCTGGCATCCGCCGCGATCGGCCTTGAAGCGCGCGCCCTCACCTCCGCCGCCATCGTACGGCGCATGAAGCCGAGCGCGCCCGCCACTCCGCCTCCGATCACCACCAGCTCGGGGTTGAAGATATTGAGAAACGATGCGACCGCGATGCCGAGGTAGCGTCCCGCGGTCTGAAACACCTCGATGGCGACCGCGTCCCGCGCGCGTGCCGCCGCGGTCATCCGGCGCACGCTGAAATTGCCGAGGCGGTCGAGATAGCTTGCGGGCCACGCGCCGCCATCGAGGCCGAGCCGTTTCGCAACCAGGCCGCGCATGCCGGACGACGATGCGTACGCCTCGAGGCATCCGTGAGAGCCGCAGTCGCAGGGCATCCCGCCGGGCTCGACCGTCACGTGGCCCAGCTCGCCGGCCATCCCGCTGCGCCCGTGGACGATTTTCCCATCCACGATGATTCCGCCGCCCACCCCGGTTCCGAGCGTGAGCAGGACTACGTTGCGATATCCGCGCGCCGCGCCGCGCCAGAACTCGCCGAGCGCCCACGCGTTCGCATCGTTCTCGACTACGACGCCGCGGCCCAACGCGGTGGTGAGCTTGCGCTTAAGCGGGAAGGATCGCCACGCGGCAACATGCGGCGCCGTCATCACGGTGCCGGTGTACACGTTGAGAGGGCCCGGAACCGCAACGCCGATCGCCGCCGGCGCTCCCAATCCGCGCCGGCGCGCCTGGTCTTCGAGCGCAAGGACCTGCTCGGCAATATTGGCGGCCACTGCGGAGGCGGTCTCATCCGCGCGCGCCGGTCCGCGCCGCAACATCAACACGCGCCCGCCGGGCGTGACGGCACCGCATCGGATGTTGGTGCCGCCCATGTCGAGGCCGATGACGTAGCGGGAGGTCATCGCGCGCGATGGTGCAATTGAATCTCCCGCGCAGACGAACCCGATCGGCTGGCGCGCTCGCGCAAATTCGCCGGGAGAGAGAAGCGGGCGGAACGGGAAGAGTCGGGCATGATCGCGGCGCGCTCAGAACGGAGGATCGCCGTTGTCTTTCGTTTCCCGCGGCTTGTCATCGGCCGCCGGTTCGAACGGTTCGGTCTCGAGCACGCCGGCGGCGCTGCGGGTCAGCAGCTCGACTTTCCGCTCGACCTCATCGAGTTTCTGATTGAGGGACTTAACCAGGGCGACGCCGCGCTCGAAGGCGGCAATCGAGTCTTCCAGCGAGAGTTCGCCCGCATCGATCTGGTTCACGATCGATTCGAGGTCCTTGAGTTCGTCTTCGAATTTCCTGACCTTTGCAGCCATCGCAATTCTTAGACCTCGCGCGCGATCGTGCGCGCCCGAAGCCTGCCTCTCTTCACGCGAATATCCAGCTCATCGCCAACTTCGACTCGCGCCGCATCGAGCACCGCGCGGCCGTCGCGCGAGTTGATCACGGCCGCATAGCCGCGCTCGAGCACCTTGAGCGGAGAAAGCGAGTCCAGGCGCGCGGCAAGCTCGGCGAGATGATGACGCCGGGCGGCAAGCGAGGCGGCGCCCGATGCAATCAGGCGGTCGCGAAGATGGGCCGCGGCGAGCGCATCGCCGCGCCCGCGCGCGCGCATCGCATGCGCCAGCGCGAGCGCAAGCCGCCCCGCGCGAAGCCGCATCTCGCGCAGGCGGCCGTCGGGACGGCGCAGGCGGCCGGCGAGATCATCGAGCGTTTCGCGCGCGCCCGAAACTTCGCGCCGCACCCCGGCGGCGAGCGCCGCACCCGCCGCGGCGACCCGCTCCTTGAGTTCCGCCCTGCTCGGCACGGCCATCTGGGCCGCCGCGGTCGGCGTGGGTGCGCGCGCATCGGCGACAAAGTCGGCGATGGTGTAATCGATCTCGTGGCCGACCGCGGAGATGACGGGAATCGCGGAGCGGAAGATCGCGCGCGCGACCTTCTCCTCGTTGAACGCCCACAGGTCCTCCAGCGACCCGCCGCCGCGCCCGACGATCAGCACCTCCGCGCGGCCGTCGCGGTTCAAGTCCGCGATCGCATCGGCGATATCGCTCGCGGCGCCCTCGCCCTGCACCTTGGCGGGACGCACGATCGCGTGAAGATTCGGGAAGCGGCCGAGCAGCACGGTAAGGATATCGCGAAGTCCCGCGCCGTGGCGCGCGGTGACGATCCCGATCGTGCGCGGCAGGAACGGCAACGGGCGTTTGCGCGCCTGGTCGAACAGACCCTCGGCGGCAAGCCGCTTCTTCAATTGGTCGAAAGCGATTTGCAGCGCGCCGACGCCGCGCGGCTCGATCTCCTCGGCATAGAGCTGGAGCGCGCCGCGCGCCTCGAACACGCTGACGCGTCCGCGCACGATCACCTCCATCCCGTCTTCGGGCTTGAAGCGCACGTGCTGGAAGGCGCGATGGAACATCACGACGTTGATCGCCGCGCGATCGTCCTTGAGTGTGAAGTAGAAGTGATTGGAGGGCGCCAGGCGCGCGTTGGAAATTTCGCCCACTACCCAGAAGTCGCCGAGGTTGGCCTCGAGCGTCTCGCGCACCATCCGGACCAGAGCGGTGACGCTGAGCGCGCGAGCGCGCCCGCCAGCTAGCTGGAGATCGAGCCGCTCCTCCATGTCAGCGCAACTTATCAGAAGCTCGCGGCCCAAACCTAGCCGCGATCGCCGGGGAGCGCTTCGGGGTCGGAAAGGACGAGTGTAAGTGAGGCAGCGGCGAGCGCGATTGGGCACCCTCCCGCTCGCACCGATCGGCGCGGCAACCACGCCGGCAAGCCGTTATTGATTCGCGACCGCAGAGCCGCCCTGGGCATCACCCTTGGCGAGCTGCAACTTGAAGCTGTCCCAGTGCTTGAGGATATCGAGCGCCTTATCGAGTTGGACGTCCTGTTCCTGCTCGGGCTTCCTGGCGGTCGCAGACTTGCCGCCCGGCGCATTGGAGGGATGCTCGGCGCCTGGCGCCGGGGCCGCCTCGGTAGCGCCGCCGCTCGACGGCGCATTCTCGCTGCCGGAGTCGTGCACCTGGCCGTTCTTGAAGTGATGCGGCAGGTCGCGCTCATGTATCTCTTCGTTCTCATCGGCTTGCGCGCCGGGAATCTTGAGCGCGGCAAGCGTCGGCTTGGGCGGCTCGACCGCTACGTCGGGCGTGATGCCGACGGCCTGGATCGAACGGCCATTGGGGGTGAAGTAGCGCGCGGTGGTCAGGCGCAGCGCCGACCGATCATCAAGCGGCAGGATGGTCTGCACGGAGCCTTTTCCGAAAGTCTGGGTGCCGACCACTACGGCGCGCTTCTGATCCTGGAGCGCGCCCGCAACGATTTCGCTCGCGCTCGCGCTGCCGCCGTTGACCAGCGTCACCATCGGATAGTTCGAGAAGTCCTGCTTCTTGTGCGAGAAGTACTTCTGCTGCTGGTTTTCCTGGCGGCCCTGCGTATAGACGATCAGCCCGCCATCGAGGAATTCATCGGAAATTTTCACGGCCTGGTTCAGCAGTCCGCCCGGATTGTCGCGCAGGTCGAGCACGATGCCCTTGATGTGGCCGTGGCCGTCCTTCCTGAACTCGTCGATCGCCTTCTCGACCGCATCGTCGGTGTTTTCCTGGAAGGTGCTGATACGCAGGTAGCCGTAGCCGTCGATCTCCTTGGCCTTGACGGACTTGATCCGGATCACGTCGCGGGCGAGCGAGACCGTGAACAGTTCCGGCACTCCCTGGCGATGGATCGTCAGCTTGATCTTGGTGCCCTTTTGCCCGCGCATCCGCTTGACCGCCTCGGTCAGCGTCATGTCCTTGGTGAAGTCGTTGTCGATTTTGACGATCTGGTCGCCGGCCTTCAGCCCCGCGCGCCAGGCGGGCGTGTCGTCGATGGGCGAGACCACGGTGAGCACGGCGTTCTTGATCGTGATCTCGATTCCCAGTCCGCCGAAGCTGCCGCGCGTCTCGACTTCGAGATCGCGGTAGAGCTCGGGGGTGAGATACGCGCTATGGGGGTCCAGCGATGCGAGCATCCCGGTGATCGCGCCGTCGATCAGCCGCTTGGTAGTGACCGGCTCGACATAGCTCTTCTGAACAATCGCCAGCACATTGGCGAACGTCTCGAGCTCCTGGTAGGTGTCGTTCGGCAGCGCCTGCGCGCGGCGCACCGCGATCTCCTCGATGCCCAGGAAACAGGCGACGAGAAGAATCGCGAGCGTGATAGCCCATCGATTTCGCTTCATCACTGACATCGAATAAAAACCGCCCCGGTTGAATTCACTGGGCTTATCTATTTAAGCAGAGGCGCGCGCGTGATGCATACCCCACTCGTGCGCGCCGCCGGTGGCGGGCGGCCTCGATGGCGCAAACCGGCGCGGCGGCCGGCTTCGCAATTGCGCGCTTATCCGGCTTGAACAGGGCGGAAGCCTTATTGCGTCCCGGTTGCGGACTCGCCCTGGGTTTCGCCCCTGGCAAGTTCGGTCTTGTACGCGTCCCAGTGCTTCAGAACATCCAGCGCCTTTTCGAGCTGGACGTCCTGTTCCTTCTCGGGCTTCCTGGCCGCAGCGGATTTGCCGCTCTGCTGGCTGGAAGCGCCGCCGTGGTCCGGCGCCGCCTCGGTGCTCGGGCCGCCTGAGGAGCCACCTTGCTCGTTCGTGGTATGCGACTGGCCGTTCTTGAAATGATGCGGGAGGTCGCGCTCGTGGATCTCCGGGTTGCGGTTGATTTCGATGCCCGGGATTTCGAGCGCGGCAAGCGTCGGCTTGGCAGGCTCGACGTCGACATCGGGCGTGATGCCGACGGCCTGGATCGATCGGCCATTGGGAGTGAAGTAGTGCGCGGTGGTGAGCTGCAGCGCCGTGTTCTGGTCGATCGGCAGAGTGGTCTGCACGGAGCCCTCGCCGAACGTCTGAGCTCCGACTACTACTGCGCGATTGTGGTCTTGCAGCGCTCCCGCGACGATTTCGCTCGCGCTTGCGCTGCCGCCGTTGACCAGCACGACCATCGGATAGGCGGTGAAATCCCGCTTCTTGTGCGCGGAGTACTTGTCCTGCTGACTTTCGATCCGGCCCTGCGTGTAGACGATCAGGCCGCCATCGAGGAATTCATCGGAAATCTTGACGGCCTGGTCGAGCAGGCCGCCCGGATTGTCGCGCAGGTCCAGGACGAGACCCTTGATGTGGCCGTGGCCATCCTTGGTGAACTCGTCGATCGCCTTCTCGGCCGCATCCGCAGCATCGTCCTGGAAATTGGTCACGCGCAGATAGGCGTAGCCGTCGATCTCCCTGCTCTTGACCGGCTTCACCCGGCTCACCTCGTGGGTGATCGAGATCGTGAACAGCTCCGGCACTTCCGGGCGGTGGATGGTCAGCTTGACCTTGGTCCCGATCGGCCCGCTCATCGCGGCGGCCGCCTCGGTCAAGGTCATGTCCCTGGTGAAGTCGTTTCCGATTTTGACGATCTGGTCGCCGGCCTTCAGCCCCGCGCGCCAGCCGGGCGTGTCATCGATGGGCGAAATCACGGTGAGCGTTCCGTTGACGATGGTGACTTCGATTCCCAGCCCGGCGAAGCTGCCATCCGTGTTTTCGTGGAGGTTGCGATAGAGCTCGGGCGTCAGGTACGCGCTTTGCGGGTCGAGCGCGGCCACCATCCCGGTGATCGCGCCGTCGATCAGTTGCTTGCTGGTGACCGGATCGACGTAGTTCTTCTGCACGATCGCCAGCGCATCGGCGAACGTCTCCAGTTCCTGGTAGGTGCCGTTGGGCAGCGCCTGCGCGCGACGCGCCGCGATCTCCTCGAGCCCGAGGAAGCAGGCGACGAGGAAAACCGCAAACGTGATAGCCAATCGATTGCGTTCGATTAATGACACTCGATTACCACCGGATTCTGATTGACCGTGCCGCATCCATTCTATGCGAAACCGCGCGCGTGATGCATCGGCCCTTCGCGCAAGCTTCATCCTTGCCTGGAATCAAGCAGCTCGAGCAGCGCCGCCTTGACGTCGGGCCGCGACCAGTCGAAAGCGCCCATGTGATGGGCGACGATGCGGCCGGCGCGGTCGATGATGAAGGTTTCGGGGACGCCGCTCACCTCGTAAGTCTCGCCGACCGTGTTCTCGGGATCGAGCAGGACTGTGAAGTGAAAACCGTTCTTGCGCACGTATGACTGGATCGCGTCGCGTCCCCTGGTGTCCTGGCTCACGGCGAGCATCACGAAGTCGCTGCGCGATTTGAGTTCATCGAAGAGCGTCTCCATCGACGGCATTTCCTGGAGGCACGGTCCGCACCATGTCGCCCATACGTTGAGGAAGACGACCTTGCCGCGCAGCGCTTCCAGGGAGACCTTGTGGCCGTCGAGGCTGTCGAGGTTGAAGTTGGCGGCGCGATCGCCGGCCGCAACTCGCCCCCCGGCCACGCCCGCCCCGCCGCTCGGGACGTTGCGGCCCGAACGGACGCTGGCGACCACCAGGAGCACGATCCCGGCGAACAGGATTCCCGCGGAGGCGAGATACAGCAGTTTGTTCCTCGGGTCCATCGCCGCCCTATGCTCTGGCCGCGTGCCTGCCCGCCGATTCAACCGCGGGCCGCTTTTCGCCCGAGAAGTACCACGCCGCAGCGCCGAACAGGATCATCCCGACCGCGATGAACTGCGCCTCGCTCAGTCCCCAAAGGACGCGCGGGTTGATGCGCACGAACTCGACCAGGAATCGCGCTGCGCCGGCCAGCATCAGGTACAGGTACAGGAGGCGGCCGTCGGTCCATCCCTTCTTGCGCGATGACCACAGGATCGCGAACACAGCCGTGTACAGGATCGTCTCATAAACCGGCGCCGGATGGACGCGCACGCCCGGAAAATAACCGGAGACCAGCCGGTAATGTTCGTCGAGCTTGAGCACCGTCTCGGCGTTCCAGCCGACAATCGCGCGAGGGTACGCCATCGCCCACGGCAACGTCGACGGAAGTCCCCAGTCGCCGTCGCCCGCAAGCTGGCATCCGATTCGCCCGATCGCCTGCCCGATCGCGAGCGCCGGTGCGCACATGTCGGCGGTTCTCGGAAACGGGATCCGGTAGCGGCGCGCGACAAGATAGGTGGCCAGGATGCCGCCGAACAACCCGCCGTACCAGACGAATCCCGATCCCGAAAAGATCATCGAACGCGGGTCCGCAAGATAGGCGTTAAAGTTGTTCGCGATGTCGAGAAGGCGGGAGCCCGCGATGCCGATTACCGCCGCCCAAACCACCAGCGACGAGGCATAATCCGAGGTGATCCCGCGCCGGCGGCACTCCAACGTGATCACGTAGTCGGCGGCAAGAAACCCCGCCGCCATCATCAGGCCGTAGCTGTAAACGGTCAGCGGGCCTATCCGGAAAAGAACCGGGATCATAGCCAAGCCATTCTATAGCACGCGCCCGAAAGCGTCGAACGAAGAAGCCTTCCCGCCTTGCGCGCGCCGAGCCACACATTATAGGACGCATCTGTGCGCGCAGTCGTTCAACGAGTGAGCCGGGCCGAAGTGCGATGCGGCGGGCGCCGCCTCGGCCAGATCGGGGCCGGGTTCGTGGTCCTGCTCGGCGTCGCGAAGGGCGACACCGACTCCGATGCGGCCTTCATCGCCGACCGCGTGCTCGGCCTGCGCGTGTTCGCCGATGCGGCCGGGAAGATGAATCTCGCGCTCGGCGCAGTCGGGGGAGAGTTGCTCGTCGTGTCGCAATTTACGTTGCTTGCCGATACGGAGTCGGGGCGGCGTCCTTCATTTATCAATGCCGCGCCGCCCGATGAGGCGCGCCGGCTGTACGAGCACGTTCTCTCGCTCGCCCGCAAGGCGGGTGTTAAAGTGGAGACGGGCGAGTTCGGGGCGATGATGGAGGTCGAGCTGGTCAACGACGGCCCCGTGACGATTATCCTCGACAGCCGAAGCCGGAAGTAGCGATGCCGCGGGCGGGATTTTACGTCATCGAGCCGGGGAATATTTCATTCCGGCGCGATGGAAATTGGTATCGCGATGGCGAGCGGATCGAGAACCCGCGCATCGCGGAACTGTTCAGCCGCAGCATCCACCGCAACCCCGACGGTTCCTACTATCTCCAGGTCGGCGATGAGCGGGCGCCGATCGCGGTCGAGGACACGCCTTACGTCGTGACTACGCTCGAGGACGACGAGCTGGGCGGGTTCATGCTCGTGCTCAACGACGGCACGCGCGAGACGCTCGATCCGGTGACGCTCGAGATCGCGGCGGACAACGTGTTGTACGCGCGCGTCAAGGGCGGCCAGTCGCGCGCGCGCTTCCTGCGCAACGCCTACTATCACCTGAGCGATCGGCTCGAGTTGGGCGATGACGGCGCCGTCGTGCTGACCATCCGCGGCAGGCGCTATCCGATGCCGGCCGCGCCGGCGGCCGCGCCCGGACACCCCTGAACCGGCGCACGCGCATCGCGATGGGTCCGGTGCTCAATGTGGTGCTGGTCCGCCCCGAGATTCCGCAGAACACGGGATCGATCGCGCGGCTGGCCGCCGCGGTTCGCGCGCGGCTGCATCTGGTGGGGCCGCTTGGATTCTCGCTCGAGGACCGCTACCTCAAGCGCGCGGGCCTCGATTATTGGCCATACGTGGATTTGCGCACCTACGCGGGATGGGACGAGTTCCAGGACGCGCATCCGCATGCGGACGCGAAGTTCTTCTCGGTTCACGCAAGGAGGTCGTACCACGAGGCGGATTACCGGCGCGACGATTACCTCGTGTTCGGGAGCGAGACGCAGGGTCTCGGGGCCGGGTTTCTCGCCGAGCGAACCGCGCAATCGTTCAGGATTCCCATTTTCGAGCCCGCAGTTCGAAGCCTCAACCTCGCCAACGCGGTGTCGATCGTCGTGTACGAGGCGCTGCGCCAGACCGCCGCGTTGGACGGCTGATTAATCCAGTAGGGCGGCCCGCCCTACTATTCTCTTCCCCCGCACCCATCCACCCCGAAAACACCGCTTTCGTGCGCGTCCTCCGAGTCTGTCATTCCCGCGCGTCTGAGTTGTCTGGCGCGCGAGGAATCCCGGATCCTCATTTCGTTTTTTCGGAATCACATGTCGTGCGCTCTCAGAGCGCGCGCGCGACGCCGAGGACCCCCTTCCTATCCTTCCCCCGCAAAAGAATGCGGGGGCAGGGAAAGAGGAAGAAACGCGCTCGATGACGATCGCGCCACGCCTTAAACGCCCGGCGATTCGAGCGGGGCATTCCTGAAGAAAACGCGACTCCGCGCTAAACCAGCTTTAGCTGGTTGGCTAGGTCTTCGAACAGCGGCGCGAGCAGCAGTTCCAGAAATGGCATCATCGCGTCGGAGGTGCGCCCCTCGATGAAATCCCGGATGCCGGTCAGACAGATGACCGACATCTTCGCGTTGCCGAGCACCTGGTAGAAAAACAGCCGATCACGATCGACTCGGTGCCCGGTCTTGCTCTCATAGAGACGGTAGAACGCCTCGCGTTCCATCATCCCCCCGGCAAGCTCCTCGCGGCCCCAGAACATCATCGAGGCCCACCCGAGGTCCTCCATCGGGTCGCCCAGGTGCGCCATCTCCCAGTCGAGCATCGCGACGATCCCGTTGTCGTCGTACAGGTAATTGCCCGAGCGGAAATCGCCGTGGACGATTGTAATCCGGTCGGCCGTGACCGGGTTTGCGCGCAGCCATGCGAAGGCGGCGCTGAGCACCGGATAATGCTCGCCCATCCGGTCGCGCTCGTAGATTTCCTGCCAGTGCGCGGCCTGGATGCGGGCGGGCTCGGCGAGGTCGGCCGGATCGCCCAGCCATTCCAGTCCGAGCGCGCGATAGTCGAGCGACTGCAAGCGGGCCATCTCGTCGAGAAAATCGTTCGCGATCTTCTCGCGCAGAGCGACGGGCTCGGTGGCGGGCAAGGCGCCCTGCGTGACGCGCCCGGTTGCGCGATGCATGATGAAGAAGGGGCGGTCCCACACCGACTCGTCGAGCTCGAGGAAGAGCGGCTCGGGTACGCGCAGTCCCGCCCGATGCATCGCCTCGAGGACTCTGAATTCGCGCGCCCGTTCGGTCTTGAGAAGCCCCCCGGTGGGATCCCGGCGCGCGATCATCGGACGCATCATCGGCCCGCCCTCGCCGGTCCATTCGAGATCGAACGAGAACGTTTCTCGCGACGAGCCGCCGGCGATGCGCTTTAAGCCGGTGACGCGCAGGTCGCCGGCGCGCGTCATCTTGCGCCTCAGATAATCGGTGAGTCTTCCGTGCTCCATGGGGTCCTATGGTGATGGTGTTGGATAAACCTGTGGTGCGACGTAAGTGTTGGAGCGGGCATTTACCGCGGCGAGGAACCGGTCCATCTGGTCGTGCAGGCTGCGGGCCTCATCCGTGTGCCCTTCCCGATTAAGCTCATGCTCGACGGTTTGCTCATCGCGCTGCACCTGGTCGAGCTGGTCGCGCGCCGCGGGAGCGTTCGCAGCCGCCGCGCCGGCGGTCGCCTGCCACAGCGCCATCAAATCATTGTACATGTGCATCGCGGTCGCCGACGTTGGCTGCGGCCCGGTTCCTCCGGCCAGGTTTCCGAGCAAGCGTCCGTAAGCGGCAGAGAGCGACGGCTGGCCGCGTGCGCCGATCAGCATCTGCGCCTGTGCGGGGTTGGATGCCCCGTCGATGAACGATCCGTCGGGGGCGGGCTGCGCGGCCGGGTCGGTGTAGGAGAGTTCGAGTCCGGGCGTGCCGCCAAGCTGGCTCAGCAGGAAGATCGAATCCTGGCGGACGACGTTTGCGTGCGACGAATCGATCTCGACTCCGATCTCGCTGTCGCCGCCGGCGGTCGGCGACACGCTGGTGACCTTGCCGATCACGGCGCCAGCATGAGTCACCGGGTCGCCCGGTCCGAGCCCGCCGGTGCCGCCGAGCATGGTCGTGAAATGCGACGGCTGCGCGCATCCCGCCACCGCGGTTGCGAGCATCAGCGCGCCGGCGGACGCCAACATCCGCGACGGCGCGTCGCACGATTGCGAGCGCCTAGGCAAAGGCCGGCATCACCTCGCGGGCGAACATCTCCAGCGTCGCCGGCGGCGCGAGGTCGCTGAAGAAAATCGTAAACGTGGTGATTCCCATCTGCACGCGCTTGGCGAGTTCGGCGGCGATCTGCGGCGGCGTGCCTTTGATCCCGGTCCTCACAAACGGATTGCGCTGAGCCATCGCCCACTTCTGCGCGACTTCTTCATCGGTCCTGCCGATGCAGATGAGGATCTGTTCGGAAATTTCGATCGTGTCGATATCGCGGCCGACGGTCTTGCAGTGCTCCTTGAGAATGTTGAACTTCTCCTCGAAGCTCCGGTAGCCGGCGGGACAATTCCAGCGGTCGGCGTAACGCGCGACAATCTTGAGCATAACTTTCTCGCCGCTGCCGCCGATGGTGATCGGGGGATGCGGCTGCTGGACCGGCTTGGGATTGTTGATCGCGTTCTCGATCGCGTAGTAGCGCCCTCTGAACGTCGCGCGCTTCTCGGTGAACATCAGCTTGAGGATCTGCACGCCTTCCTCGAACTGCTTGAGCCGCACGCCCATCGGCGGGAACTCGTACCCGTACGCGCGATACTCCGGCTCCATCCAGCCCGCGCCGACTCCGACTTCGAGCCGCCCGCCGCTGATGTGATCGATCGTGCAGAGCGACTTCGCGAGCAACGCGGGATTGCGGTACGAGTTGCAGATGACCAGCGTTCCGATGCGCAGCTTTTCGGTCGCAGCGCCCAGCCCCGCCATCGCGGCCATGCACTCGTGATGGTCGATGTCCGGCGCGGCGCCGGTCCACATATGATCGACCAGCCAGATCGAGTGGAAGCCGAGTTTTTCGATCAGGCGCGCGCGTTCGACGAGCGCCTGCCAGCCGAATCCGGCCTGTGGAGAGAACAGGGCGAATTTCACCTTCCTGGTCATTTGAGGACCCCCGCTGATGATTCTCGCACGATTCCGCCCGCAATGTTTCGCACGGCGGGCCGCAGAGGGTCAACCGAATCGTAATCGCAAGGCCGGCGCGCGGATGGTATAACCTCGGCGTCCTGACCGGGTGCCGAACGGATATTGAACAGGCTGGCGCGCCGGGGCGAACTCAATTCCAGGGAGGATTCGATCCGATGAACATCGATCGGCTGACCGTTCACCGGCGCCGCCGCATGCGGAGCGTGGCGGTATTCGCGATGATTGCGGCGGCGCTCTGCGCGATCGCAGCGATATCGCCGGCGAGCGCCGCCGCGGGCTGGACGCCGGGACCGTCGCGGGCGCTGAAGGGAGCGGCGGGGGTCTATGAATGGCGCTTCGATGCGATCGTCGGCAAACCACCCTTTAACCGGATCGCGCTTCATCGAATCGCAACCGGGCCCAAGCCGCCCGAGCATCCGGCGCTGGTCCTGCTCTACCTTCCCGGCACCAACATGAACGGCGAGGTCGCGATCGACGACGCGCACTACTGGTTCCCGATCTATCTCGCCGCGCATGGAGCCGATGTGTGGGCGCTCGACTATCGGACGCATTTCGTTCCTCCGACCGCATCGGAGTCCGAACTTTCGGAACTCAAGGATTGGACCGACGATCGGTTCGAATCGGACATCGCGGCGGCGGCCGACCTGGTGATGAGCACGACGCATCGCGGCGCGCTGTTCGTCGCGGGATTCAGCCGCGGGGTGGACTTCGCTTACCTGTTCGCGGCGATGCATCCCGCGAAGGTGCAGGGAATCGTCGCGTTCGACGGCTTCTTTTCGCCGGAGCATCCGATGCGCACGGGCGCACCCGAGCGCGTCGCCGATGACATCGGCGGACCGCATCTCACTTATGACAAGCGCCGCTTTCTGATGCAGGCGGTGATCGATAATCCCGACGGGCCCGCGCCGATTCCGAAATACAAGACGGCGCGCGAAAATCTCGAGCACGTCCTGTACGACGCGCGCCAATTCGGCGGCCAGGGCGGAGAGTCCAACGCGCTGGGCGGGGTCTCCGATGCGACCGTGCTCGCGCGGCTGCTCATCGCATACGATCGCTACTGGCCCGCGGTGCAGGACTACGAGAACCCGTTCACTCCAGCGCTGGTCGCTGCGCTGAGGGCGTCGAAGATTCCGGTAATCGCGTTCTCGAGCACCAACATCAAACCGGAGTGGCCGTCGTTGGTCGAGCAATCCGCTCACTCGACCGGCAGCGATGATGTCACGTTCAAGAAATTCCCCGGATGGGGTCATATCGACGTGCTATGCAGCAAGCAGTCGGAGGCCGAGGTGTATGCGCCGCTGGCCGAATGGCTCAAGCGGCATCAGAAGTAGGCGGATAGCGCGGCGGCTCGGGACGCCCCGAGGTCCTGGACGGGGCCGCCCTCATCACGAGGACCGCGGCCAGCGCCCACATCCCGAAGGCGAGACCGGCCACCGTCCATAGCGTGACGTTGCGGCCGCGCCGCGATGCGATCACGGCGGTAAGCGGCGCGAGCGCAAGATCGATCGCGAGCGAGGTCGCGAGGAGCGTCGCAGGCGGTGCGCCGGACCCCATCAGCGCGAATCCGGAAGTCACTCCCAGCAGCTTTGCGATCGTCACCATCGTTTTGCGCCCCGGCGGGCGGTGTATGTATAATTAACCATCATGCCACGCTCCGACCCCGAAAACCTCATAGCGAAACTCAGGCAGATGAGCGAAGAAGGTCTGGCCAGCGTCTTCAGCGAGGCGATGTCCAACGAGCGGATGCGCAAGGGCCTGGCGCGCGCCGGGGAACGTTTCATGAAGAACAAGCAGTCGTTCGACCGCAACGTCGATACCGTGCTGGACTTCATCAACATCCCTTCCAAGCGCGACGTGCGCGAACTCAAGACGCGCCTCGACCATCTTAGCTCTCAGCTCCTCAACGTGAGCATCAAGCTTGACCGCCTGCTGGCCAAGGAAAAACCGGCAGTCAAAGCGGTCCCTCGCCGCCTGCCTAAGAGCTGAGCTGCGCACCTCGACCGCGTCCGGATAGCCGGCGTGCGATTCTTCGCCGCGGTCTCCATGCCGCGGCGCCGCAAAATGAGTCCGCGCGGGACGCCTCTCAGCGCGAAATCGAAAACGTCCACTGGTACGGCTTGCCGTTGGCCTCAATCGAGACCTGGTAGCTCGCGCCCGCCGCCAGCGGATGACGCGGCACGATCACGACCGCGCCAAACGTGTTCAACGCGCGGCGCGCGCGATCCTGCGCAGTTGGATCGGGATTCACGTATGAGGCCTGGTCGAAGCCGCAAGCCTCGACCGGCGCGGCGCCACCGTCGATCCGGCTGAGCGAATACGACCCAAGGCGGACATCGGTGAAACTGCCGACCTGTAGCGTGATCGCAAGTCCGCTCGGCGGCTCGAATCCGGGGCAGCTTGTGCGCGGGTCCGGCCACTCGGCCCCGAAGGACCTCATCTCGATTGTCGAACCGTCGGGCGGGAATTCTATCGAATTGGCCGATTCCCCGCCTCCTATCGGTCCGCTGAGCGCGCCTGCGACGTTCAGCGCCGCGGCGCAAATGCCCGACTCGCAATAGTCGCCGAACCCCGCCCGGCGCAGAGACGGACCGAGCATGGGCAGGCGATGGAACGGTATCGACATCCATCCGTCGATCGACCATGCCGGCGTGCCGGGCGCGCGTTTGGCGCTCCACATGTCGGGGGCGACGCCGGCCGGCACCGCGATCTTGCCGGCGGGGAAATACCATGCATCGACGTCGCTGGTCTTCGCCGCCGCCAGCCCCTCCGGAGTGAACCAACGGTTGGCCTGATCCTCGGTGTGCGCCTCAGGGCCGAGCCCCGTGCTTTTGATCGCTGAACCGTAGTTGCGCACCATGTACTCGGCGTGCGCGCGATCGCCCTTGCTTAGCTCGGGATCATCGGCCACGAGCGGCAGCTTGGCGAGCGCGCGATAATAATTGAGGCGGGCCAGCCACTCGGGCTCTGGAACCGGCGGCGATATCGGGGCGCTCGCAACGCTCGACGACGCGGCGGCGCGCGATTCGACTTCGCCAGCGACGGGTGCGGGTACTGGTGCGGGCGCCGGTGCGGGCAGGGGGGCGAGCGCTGGTGCGGGCAGCGGTGCGACCGCTGGCGCTACGGACGGTGCGGGACGGGGTGGGTTGGCGCTGGCTTCCAAAGCCGGCGGAGCGCCGGGCGCGGCGGAAGCTCTCCATCGAATTACACGCTGCATCCCGGCAAATCCCGCCACGAAGAGCAAGGCCAGCAGCCCGAGCTTCGTCCCGAATTTAAGCCGGATTCCAATCGGCGCCGCTCCGGCGCGCGCGCCCGTGAGCAGGAACCTGAATCGCGCGGTGCCGAAGCGGATTTCATCGCCGCCGCTCAGCCGTCTTGGCCGGCGGATTCTCTTCCCATTTACGAACGTGCCGTTGGTCGAATCGAGATCGATGATCCGGAAACCGCCGAGGGTGTGCACGATGCGCGCGTGATGGCGCGAGACAGTCGGGTCCGAGACCACGACCTGGTTGTCTGCGGCGCTGCCGATCGCGATTTCGCGGCTGCCAAGCGGGTACTCGCGCGGCGCGCCGACCGCTACCAGCCGCGCCTGCGATTTTGTCTGCGGCCCCGTGCCGCGCCGCGCCTCGCCCCTTTTCGTCGCCATCGCCGGATTATGATCTTCTCAATGGTTTTGAGCGATCCGAGATTCCTCGCTCGCCGGTGGCGCCAGGCGCTTCGCGGGCGACCGTCATCAGGTGATTCCCCAGTAACGGCCGACGTTTGCCGCGACGCCCTCGATTATCGCAGTCGCGCGGCCGCCGCCGTTGGCAGGCGCGATCGGTTCGCCGGCTTCGCGCCCGAGTTCCTCGATCACTGCGCGGCCCGAGCTGACCAGCGCCTCGATGTCGTAGCCGCCCTCGAGCGCGGCAACCATCTTCCCGGCGCAGCATTCGGCGGCAAGCTGTTTCACCCGCCGGCACATCGCGGCGAAGGCAGCTTCGGTCACCGCCATCGCGGAGAGCGGGTCGCGGGAGTGTGCATCGAAGCCGGACGAGACCAGGATGAACTCGGGCTTGAACTTGCGCCCGATCGGCACAATCAGCTCGTCGAAAACGCGCAGGTATTCAGCGTCGCCGAATCCCGACGGCATCGGCACATTTACCGTGAAGCCCTCGCCCGCGCCCGCGCCGATCTCGTAGATCGAGCCGGTGCCCGGATAAAGCGGAAACTGATGGGTCGAGACGTAAAGGACGGTGCGCGACTCGTAAAAGATATCCTGGATGCCGTTGCCGTGATGAACGTCCCAGTCCACGATCATCACGCGCTTAAGCCCTCGCTTCTTTTGAAGCCACGCCGCCGCGATCGCAACGTTGTTGAAGAAACAGAAGCCCATCGCGCGGCCGGGCAGCGCATGATGGCCCGGAGGACGGACGATCGCGAAGGCGTTGTCCGCGCCGCCATCGAGCGTCGCCTCGACCGCGGTCAGCACGCCGCCGGCGGCGAGCAGCGCGGTGCGGTAGGTGTCACGCGATGCGTGCGTGTCGAAATCGAAGTCGTAACGGTCGAGCGATGCGGTCCGGGCAACCGTCTCGATGTATTCGGGCGTGTGGCAGAGCGCAATCTCATCGAGCGCAGCCTCGCGCGGCGCGCGGAACTGAAGCCCGGGGCGGCCGAGCGACTCGGCCATTTCGATCAGCGCCGCAACACGCTCGGGGCGCTCGGGATGCGACCGGCCGGCGAAGTGTTTGAGGTATGAGCGGTCGGTCACGATCGCGGTCTTGAGCATCGTTGACACCCCAATCGGCAACCAAGATGATCTGGCTGGCGGAGCCGCATGTAATCTTAAGTCCGATCTGACACTATATTCGTCGGGCGGCGCGCCGCCATCCCGGCTTGGACCTATTCGAAATACTGCTGATTCTCGCAATCGCGCTGATTGTAATCGGGCCCGAGCGCCTGCCCGAGGTCCTGCGCGTCACCGGGAAGGTGCTGAGGGAGCTGCGCCTGGCGAGCAACACGGTCATGCGCGAACTGACCGAGGCGCTCGACGAGAACCCGCCGCGTCCGCCGGTGTCCCATCCGATCGGTCCTCCCGAGCCTCCCAAAGCGGGCAGCCTGCCGCCGAATGCGGGCGGCGTGCCGCCAAAAGCAAACGGCCCGCCGGCGCAAGCGTAGTTGCCAAACGCAATCGTGGCCATCGACGACATCACGCCACCTGCCGAGAGCACGCAGGCCCCCGATGAGGGGCGCATGTCGCTCATCGAGCACCTCAAGGAACTCCGTGTCCGGCTCATCCGCGCGCTGATCGCGCTCGGCGTGGGATTCGTCATCGCATACGCGATAGCCAACCCGCTCTTCTCCGCGCTGACCTGGCCGCTGCGCGAAGTTTCCCAGGGCAAGGTGCTGCTGATCGGCACCGGGGTGGGCGAGGCGTTTTTCACCAAGCTCAAGGTCGCGATGATCGCGGGATTGTTCATCGCAAGCCCGGCGGTCTTCTACGAGGTCTGGAAATTCATCATGCCGGGTCTGTACGAAACTGAGCGGCGGATGGCGCGGCCGTTCGTGATCTCGGCGACGTTTTTCTTTTTGCTCGGCGGGTACTTCTGCTGGGCGGTCGTGTTCAGGATCGGCTACGCGTTTTTCTTAAGCCAGTATGCGAGCATCGGCGTGACCCCTACGCTCCGGATCAGCGAGTACCTCGCGTTTTCGGCCAAGCTGATGCTCGCCTTCGGGATCACGTTCGAGATGCCGATCTTCGCGTTTTTTTTCACCCGGCTCGGGATGGTCGATTACAAGCAGCTAATCTCGTACACACGCTACGCGATCCTGGCCATCTTCATCGTCGCGGCGGCGCTGACTCCGCCCGACATGGTGTCGCAATTCCTGCTCGCGATTCCGCTGCTCGGCCTCTATGCCGTCAGTATCGGGGTCGCCTACGTGTTCAGAAAGCGTCCGGGCGCGCCGGAGGCCGAGACCGCGGCCGAGGGTCGTTCGGAAACCGTCTGACCGCAAATCCGCTCTCACAGCGAACGAGAGGGTCCTTCGATGGCAACGATTGACGAAGCGCCAAAGGCATTCGGGGCGCCCGGAATTGCACCGCGATGGACGCGCAGCGCCAAGGATGTGATCGGCACCGCCTATTCGTCGATCAGCCGCGTATGGTTCACGCTGTCCAAGGGCGTGCTCAACGAGATCTACTATCCCACCATCGACCAACCGCAGGTGCGCGACCTCCAGTTCCTCATCTCCGACGGCGAGACGTTCTTCAACGAGGAGCGCCGCCACCTGATCGCGACGACCGATTATCTGGCTTCCCACGGTCTCGGCGTCCGCGTGGTGAGCGAGGATCCCGAGGGCCGCTACCGAATCGTGAAGGAAATCGTGACCGACCCGCATCAGCCCTGCGTGCTGCTCAAGGTGATGCTCGAGGGCGACCCGGCGCTGCTTAACCGGCTGCATCTTTACGTCCTGCTCGCGCCGCATCTTGGGGTCGGAGGATGGGGCAACAACGGCAACGTCGGCCGTATCGTGGGCCGCGAGTTCCTCACCGCGCACAAGCGCGATACCTGGCTCGCGCTCGCCGCGACCTCGCCATTCGTGAAGCGCTCGTGCGGTTACGTCGGGACGACCGACGGATGGCAGGACCTCTCCGAGGATTTCCGGCTCGGCTACGAGTTCGCCGCGGCGCCCGACGGGAACATCGCGCTGACCGGCGAGATCGATCTGAGTTACGGACACACCTTCACCCTGGGGCTCGCCTTCGGCCGCTCGCTGCATCGCGCGGTCACCGCGCTGTTTCAGTCGCTCGGGGTTCCCTTCGAGGACCAGCGTCAGCGGTTCCTCGAACAATGGGATCGCGCCTCGCGCCATCTGATTCCGCTCGCGCGATGGTCCGGCGATGGGGGCGCGCTTTACCGGCGGAGCAACGAGTTGCTGCTGGCGCACGAGGACAAGACCTACCCCGGCGCGATCATCGCCTCGCTGAGCATCCCGTGGGGCGAAGTGCGCGGCGATGAGGACCTCGGCGGATACCATCTGGTCTGGACCCGCGACATGGTCGCGAGCGCGACCGGACTGCTTGCCTCCGGCGACACATCGACGCCCGCGCGCGCGCTGGTTTACCTCGCCTGCTCGCAGCGTCCCGACGGCGGGTTTGCACAGAATTTCTGGATCAACGGCGAACCTTACTGGCAGGGAATTCAGCTCGATGAAGTATCCGCGCCGATCATCCTGGCGTGGCGGCTGCATAAGGCAGGCGCGCTGCTGAATTTCGATCCCTACCCGATGGTGCGCGCGGCGGCGCGCTATCTGATCCGCCACGGCCCTGCCACTCCGCAGGAACGATGGGAAGAGAACAGCGGCTATTCGCCCTCGACGATGGCCGCAAATATCGCGGCGCTCATATGCGCGGCCTGCTTTGCGCGCGAGCACGGCGACCTCAAGACCGCCGAGTTTCTCGAGGAGTCCGCCGA
This sequence comes from Binataceae bacterium (SeqCode), assembly GCA_035626155.1. GTDB lineage: Bacteria > Desulfobacterota > Binatia > Binatales > Binataceae > DASPOF01. The sequence goes on along the minus strand of DASPOF010000157.1, from coordinate 4,803 downwards.
TTTCCTCGAGTCTCACATCGAGCGCTGGACGGTCACCAACCGCGGATTCCTCGTCCCCGGCATCAAGCGCCATTACGTGCGAATCAACCCGCTCGATCTCAGCATCCCTGACCCGCACGAGGACCCCGACCAGGGCACCGTGAGGATTCTCAATCGGCCGCCCGGGATGCAGATCGACTTTCCCGCCGCCGAGATCGTCGATGCGGGCTTCCTCGAGCTGGTCCGTTACGGAATCCGGCGGCCCGGCGATACGCTGATCGAGGATTCGCTGCGCGTCGTCGATGCGGTCCTCAAGGTCGATCTGCCGCAGGGCCCGTGCTGGCGCCGATACACCCATGATGGCTACGGCCAGTGCGATGACGGCGGCCCGTTCATCCACTGGGGCCGCGGACGCCCGTGGCCGCTGCTCACCGGCGAGCGCGGCCATTACGAGCTTGCCGCGGGCCGCGACCCGGTCGCCTACCTGAACGTGATGGAGCGTTCAGCGAGCGTGAACCGGCTCCTTCCCGAGCAGGTGTGGGACCAACCCGATATCCCAAGCCAGTTGCTCTACCTCGGATGTCAGACCGGAAGCGCGACGCCGCTGATGTGGGCGCACGCCGAGTACATCAAGCTCCTGCGATCGGTCGCCGACGGGCGCGTCTTCGATCTTATTCCCGAGGTCGCCGAGCGATACTTGCGGCCGCGACGGCGTCAGACGGTCGAGGTCTGGAAGATGATGCGCCATCGCGTGCGCGCGATCCGGGCGCCGGCCCGGCTGCGCATCCAGTCGCACCGCCCCTTCTCGCTGCACTGGACCAAGGACGAATGGCAGCATGCCGCGGACACGATGTCCACGCCGACGCCGATCGCGATCGACTACGTCGATATCCAGGTGGGCGCCGCCGATCGCGCGCCGATCCGGTTCACGTTCCGATGGCGCGACACGGGCGAATGGGAGGGCCGCGATTTCGCCGTAGAGGTGAATCACTGAGCCGGCGGCTCGGCGCGCCTCAGCGGCCACGCACAGGCCGCTGCTGCATTGAGTTTTCTGTGCTGATTAATTCAGTAGCGCGGGCCGCCGTGCCCGCCGAAAGATGCGCGGGCGTCCGCGCCCGAGCATCCTTTACGCCTCGATCCGCCGAATCGCGAATTGGCCGGCGAGCGCCGCCAGCAGCGCCTCGACCTCATCGCGCTGGCTCGCCGCGAAGTAGAGCCTCAAATGATGGCGGCGCGGATCCTCGGTGCGCAAAGTAGCGAGATTATCGTATGATTCGATAATCGCCTTGAAGAGCGCGATGCGCTCGGGCGGTATCCAAATCACGACGCTTTCCATTTTCGGCCGCTCAGCCATCTGCCCCCCGTTTACTACGCTTCGCCGCGACCTTAGATTCTAGCCGATGGCGCTCCCGAGACTCATCTTCGTGACCGGCAAGGGCGGCACCGGAAAGACCACCGTGTCCGCCGCGCTTGCTGCTGCGCTCGCCCGGCGCGGGCGTGCGACGCTTGCCGATATCGACGGCCGGCTCGGCGGCGCGACGCTGGTGGGCGCGACGGCGGCGGGACCGGGCCTGGCTCGCGCCCCCGGTTCGCTCGACATTCTGGCGCTATCGACCCGGACCGAGCTCGAGGCGTTCATCCGGCGCATCGTTCCGATCTCCGCAATCTCGCGCCGGATGCTCCAGAGCCGCACGTTCGGCTACGTGACCGCGGCGCTTCCGGGACTCGAGGCGTTCCTGCTGCTGGAGCGGCTGAGAATCATGGCCGGCGATGCCGCGCTCGAGGATCGGTTCGTCGTGATCGATGCGCCCGCATCGGGAACCGCCCTGGAGCTGCTCGGAGTCGCCACGGGGGTGAAAGGGATCGCGCCCGCCGGCACCCTCAACCGCCTTGCCGGCGCGGTCCAAAGCTTTCTGACCGACCCCAGCCGCTTCGGCGTAATCGTAACCGTCGCCCCGGAGCCGCTCGCGCTGCGCGAGGCGCTCGAAACCGTATCGGCCCTGCGCGGCCGGCTCGGCATCGCAACCGTCGCGGCGATCCTGAACCGCACGCCGCAGGCGCTCTTCGATGAGGCCGAACTCGGCGCGCTCGGCCGGATCACGGCGCACGCGCAGCTTGCCCGCCGCCGCAGCCGCGAGCACAAGTTCGCGCGCGCCGCGCGCGGGCAACTCCGCCGCGCGGGCGTCGAGAGCATCGAACTTCCGATGATGTTCACCGAGACGATCGGCGCCGGCGAACTCGCCCGGCTGAGCCGCGAGATCGAGGCGGGGCTGCTCGGCCGATGAAGGCGCCCGCGCTCAAGCTCGAAAATTTCCGCGTCGTCATCTGCCTCGGCCCCGGCGGAGTCGGAAAGACCACGGTGAGCGCCGCGCTCGCGGTGTACGGCGCGGCGTCGGGCCGCGCAGTGGACGTGCTCACCGTCGATCCGGCGCCGCGCCTGCTCGATGCGCTTGGGCTTAAGGGCGATGCGACCGAACCTCGCGAGGTCGGTCTGGCCGGCGTGCGCCGGTCGCGCAGCGCCGAGGGCAGGCGCGGACGGCTTCGCGCGCTCAGGCTTGACCCCAAGCGCACGTTCGACGCGATCGTCGCCCGCCACGCTCCGTCGCCAGCCGCACGCGACGCGATTCTGGAAAATCGAATCTACCGCAATATCTCCAATGCGCTCGCCGGGGTGGCGGATTACATGGCGATGGAGAAGCTGCTGGAGTTGGCCGGCGATCCCGAAACCGATTTGGTCGTGCTCGATACTCCGCCGGCGGCCGAGGCGCTCGACTTCCTCGATGCGCCCCGCCGCCTGATCGATCTCCTCAACTCGCGCGCGGTCACCCTGCTCGGCGCGCCCGCGGGGATGTTGAGGAGCCGGCTAAAGATGGTCGATCTGGCGGCGCGCGCCGTGCTCGCGGCGTTCGATCGCGTGACCGGTCTCCATCTTCTCGGCGACGTGCAATCGTTCGTGCGAAGCTTCGAGGGCATGTACGCGGGATTCGGCGAGCGCGCGCGGCGCGCGGATGCGATGTTGCGGGCGGAGGACACCGCAGTGTTCGTGGTCACGACCGCCGAGGAGGCGCGCATTTCGCAGGCGATCGAGTTCCTCGATGCGCTCGAGCGGTTTGGCCTTCGCGTGAGCGCGGTGATCGTGAATCGCGTGATGGCGCCGCTGCCGGATGTGGCGGAACTGGAGAGCGCGGAGATTTCGCCCGCGCTCAAGCGCAAGCTCAAGCGCAATCTCGCCGATTACGCGGCACTGAAACGCCGCGAGGCCGCATCGCTCGATTCGATCCGCGCCGCTCTGCCTGCCGGCGCCCGATTGCTCATCACTCCCGAGCTTGGGCGGGAGCCCCGCTCGCTCGGCGACTTGGCGGCGATCGCGAACCATCTGCAGATTCAGAGTGCCGCCGGAGAAGACGCGTAGCCGGCGAGACCCGGCGGGCGCGGATTATTCCTGCGGCTCGAAATCGAGCGCGATCACCGTCGCGATCGGATCGATCGCGCTCGCCGGCACGTCGATTATCAACTCGCCCGTCGGATCGGCATTGAAAAGCATGTCTGCGGCGCTGATTCGCCTGTGTATGGCGAGTTTCGCCCCCGCTCCGAGCGCAGTCGCCGACTTCACCCGGTTCACCCGCACCCCGCGCACCGATACGCTCTCGTACGGCCGCATCAGCAGGTGCAGGTACACGCGATTGTCGCGCCGCGTGGACGGTCCATAGAACTGCCAGGGCTCAAGCCCGGGGCGCGTGCCGGCGATGCACTCACCGTTGCGCTCCATCCACGACGCGATCGCCTCCAGCCGCTCGACCTGCTCGGGCGGCAGGGAACCATCGCCGCGCGGACTCACGTTGAGCAGCAGGTTTCCGCCTTTGCCGGCGACTTCGCAGGCCGTATGAACCAGGCTCAGCGCCGACTTGTAGTTCCGGTCGGCCGGGTTGTAGCCCCAACTGTTGTTCATCGTCATGCAGGTTTCCCACGCGCGGGCGGGAAGAGTGGTTGGCACCGCCTGCTCGGGAGTTTCATAGTCGCCGCATCCGGGCAGCCGGTCATTGATCACGATCCCGGGCTGGAGATCACGGATCATTTTCTCGAGCTCGCGCGACTTCCACTCCTCGGGCATGCGTTCCCATCCGCCATCGAACCAGAGCAGATCGATCCTGCCGTAATTGGTGAGCAGCTCGCGGACCTGCGCGAACATGAAGCGCGTGAAGCGCTCCCATTGCTCGGGCGTGGAGCGGCGATGTTGGCCCAACCGGTAGGGCTTGTCGGCATCGGTGAAGGCGGGGTAGTCGGGATGGTGCCAGTCGATGAGCGAGAAGTAGAGACCGACGCGAAGCCCCTCGGCGCGGAACGCATCGGCGTACTCGCCGACGATATCGCGCTTGAACGGAGTGTGCTCGATCGAGTAGGCGGACTCGCGCGTGTGGAACATCGCGAAGCCGTCGTGATGCTTCGCAACCAGCACGGCGTATCGCATCCCGGCGCGCCTCGCGAGATGCGCCCACGCCTGCGGATCGAAACCGGCCGGGTTAAAGCTCCGCGCCGTCGAGTGATATTCGGCGACGGCCACGTTCTGAGAATCGGGCAGCGCCACGACGCCGCCGACCAGCGGCCATGAAAGCTCCCATCCTCGCTGCGAGCACGGCGCCCAGTGGATGAACATCCCCAGCCGCGCCGCTTCGAACCATTGCTCCATCACCGCTCATCCTCACGCCCCGCGCGCGACTGTGTCCAGCCGATCGCGCGTCCGCGTGCGATTACCCCATGAGGCTCAACCGGCTCTTCGCCCCACCCTCATGAGCGTTTCGGTTTTCGGTGCACCCTCATCGTCGG
>DASPOF010000156.1:0-3254 GCA_035626155.1 Binataceae bacterium (SeqCode) | reverse complement strand
GCTCCTGGCGAAGGTAATTGTCGAGGTCGCGCTTGGTTATGCGGCCCTCAGGCCCCGTGCCGCGCACCTGCGAGAGATCGACGCCGGCCTCCTCTGCGGCGCGGCGCGCAAGCGGCGAGGCGCGGAGCTTCTCGCCAACCGCGGCCGCAGGCGCAGGGGCCGGCGATGGCTCGGCGGCGCGGACGGGCGGCCGCGGCGGCATTGGGATCGCCGTTGGCGCAGCCGACTGGATCGCGCTCATCGCGGGATGGAATTGCGGCGCGGCATAGGCGCCCTCCGCCGCAGCCGCGGCGGCAGAGGGAAGAACCGGCGATGGGGCCGACGGCCCTTCCTTCCTCGCTCTGCGCCGTACGGGCTTCGGCTCGGGTTCCTTTTCGACCGCCTTGGTTGCGGCCGCGGCCCGCGCAGCGGCATCGAGCGGGCGAAGCGTTGCGATGATGGCGCCTACCGGAGCGGTTTCGCCTTCCTGCAACTTGATCTCTTCCAGCACTCCGTCATCGAAGGCCTCGAGCACCATGTCGGCCTTATCGGTCTCGACCTCGGCGATAACTTCGCCGGCGCGGATCGTGTCGCCGGGACGTTTCAGCCAGCGGATGATCTTGCCCTCCTCCATCGTGTCGGAGAGCTTCGGCATGGTGATGTCGCTGCTCATGGCTCCGCTCTTTCCGTATTGTGAGCGCATCGCGCGCCGTGCGACAAGGCAGAGCGCGCGCACGCAACGCTACGCAATCCGCTCGGCCGCCTTGATGATCTCGCTGGCACTGGGCAGCACCGCGCTTTCGAGGTTCTTGTTGTATGGCATCGGCGTGTCGAGCGAGGCGACGCGTTCGATCGGCGCATCGAGCGAGTCGAAGGCGGCCTCGTATATTTGGGCCGCGATCTCCGCGCCCGCGCCGCCTGTGCGCCATCCTTCGTACGCGACGATCGCCTTGCCGGTTTTCCTTACCGACTCGGTGACGGTCGCGAGATCGAGCGGATTGAGAGTTCGAAGATCGATCACCTCCGCATCGATTCCCGCATTCTCCAGCTCCTCCGCTGCGCCGAGCGCATCGTAAACGCACTTCGAGTACGCAACGATCGTGAGGTCTTTGCCCTCGCGCAGTACGTTCGCCTTGCCGAAGGGCACCAGGTGCTCGGGACCGTCGGGCACCTCGCCCTTAACGCCGTAAAGCGATTCGTGCTCGAGAAAAATGACCGGGTCGGGCTGGCGGATTGCGGTCTTGAGGAGGCCCTTGGCGTCGGCGGGAGTTGCGGGAATCGCGACGCGCAGTCCCGGGCAGTGCAGGAAGTAGGCCTCGAGGCTCTGGCTGTGCTGCGCGCCGAGTTGATGGCCGCCGCCCTGGGGCGCGCGAATCACCATCGGAACTCTCGCCTTGCCGCCGAACATGTAATGCATCTTGGCGGCGTTGTTCACGATTTGATCCATCGCGAGCAAGCCGAAGTTGATCGTCATCAGCTCGACCACCGGCCTAAGCCCGCCCATCGCGGCGCCAATTCCCGATCCCACTATCGTGAGCTCCGAGATCGGCGTATCGCGCACGCGCTTCTCGCCGTACACGGCCAGCAATCCGTCGGTGACCTTGAACGCGCCGCCGAAGTAGCCGACCTCCTCGCCCATGATGAAGACGCGCTCGTCGCGGTCGAGTTCCTCGCGCAGCGCCTGGTTCAATGCTTCGCGGTACGTGATTACGGACATCGCGCGGTCACTCCTCGGCGTAGACGCCCTTGCCGGCGGCGTCCAGGGCGGGCTCGGGACTCTCGTCGGCAAACCGCACGGCGTCCTCGATCGACTCCGCAACCTCGCGCTCGATCTCATCGAGCCGCGATTGGGCGATGCGCCGATCCGCGACCAGCCGCCGATGCATCAGCTTGATCGGGTCGCGCTCCTGCCAGATGCGCTCCTCGCGCTTGGAGCGATATTCGGCCGGGTCCGACATGGAGTGCCCGCGAAAGCGGTAGGTCACCGCCTCGATCAGCGACGGCCCGTCGCCCTCGCGCGCCCGCGACGCCGCTTCCATCGTCGCGCCGTACACTTCGAGCACGTCCATCCCGTCCACGCGCACGCCGGGCATCTTGTACGGCTCCGCAAACTTGTACAGCTCCTCCTGGCTGACCGCGTTCTGCACCATCGTTCCCATCCCGTAGAAATTGTTCTCGCAGATGAAGACGACGGGCAGCTTCCATATCGATGCCAGGTTGAGCGATTCGTGAAAGGCGCCCTGCGGCAGCGCGCCATCACCGAAAAAGGCGCACACCACTTCCGGGCCTTCGTTGTACTGCACCGAGAGCGCAAGCCCCGCGGCGACCGGGAGTCCTGCGCCCACGATCGCGTAGCCGCCCATGAAGCGCAGGTCGGGATCGAACAGATGCATCGAGCCGCCGCGCCCGCGGCAGATTCCCGTCACCTTGCCGAACAGTTCCGCCATCACGGCGCGCGGCGATGCGCCCTTGGCGAGGCAGTGACCGTGCTCGCGGTAGGTCGAGACCACGTAGTCCTTGTCATAGAGGGCGGAAATCGCGCCCACCGCGACCGCTTCCTCGCCCGCGTAAAGATGGCAGAAGCCGGTGATCTTGCCGCGCGCGTACATCTCCGCGGTCTTATCCTCGAAGCGCCGGATCAGCACCATCCGCCGGTAGAATTCCAGGAGCTGAGTCTCCTGGAGCGTCACCAGGGCGTGCTGGGCCGTGAGCTTGTCACGTTCGAGCGCCATGGGGGTTTAACGCGGGCCGGGATGCGCGCCACGCCTGATCCAACTGTAACCGCGGGGGGATGGCCGGTAAATCCGAATTCAAAATAATGCAGTTGGCAGCGGCTTCGGCAACCAGTGCATAGCGAGGAGATCGAGTCAGCCCGCGCCTCATCCTCACCGATCCTCGCAAGAGCGTGCGAGGGAAGGAGAAGAATAGTGGGGCGGGCGAGACGCCTGCGCCATCGATTAGGATTCTGCTGCGCCCTCGCGCGTTATTTCTTCGGCGCGACCCCGGTGCAACTCAACGACACGACCTGCGGCTCGTGACGCGCATTGTCGGTGATAGTAAGCGTCCCCGAATAGCTACTCGTGCCGGGCGGCGTACACGTTACCTTGACTTTGCAGCTCTTCCCCGGAGCGAGCGTGCCGGTCCATTCGGTCCCCGTCACCAGTTGGAAGGTGGACGGCGATACGGACTCCGTTTCCATCGCCACCGACAGCGCTTTCTTTCCCTTGCCGGCATTCTTGATAGTCACCGTGGCCTGTTTGCTGACCGTATTCTCA
>DASPOF010000155.1:0-11694 GCA_035626155.1 Binataceae bacterium (SeqCode) | reverse complement strand
GCCTGGCGCGCGGCCTTTCAAGGACCGGGCATCGTAAGGGAGCGCCCCGGGGCGCTCTCCCGCGAGAAGTTCCTTCCAGGCGCCCAGACATTTCGCGTAGTAAGCCTCGAACAGCAGCGCCGATGCGGGGCGGAATAACCGGTGCACGGGGCGGAGCAGCGCGAACACCGGCAGCCCGGCGAGCATCTTGATCGAGTCATTATTGACCGGCGGACGTCCCGTCAGGCGCGACAGGCGGATGCGCAGGTGGCCCTCGCTTCTGTACTTGCGCAGGTACCATTCGGGTTTAAGCCGCTCGGGCGAAACGGCATGGCCGACGCACGCGCGGTTGGTGAACAGAACGCGGTACCCATTGCGCGCATATATCTCGCAGAGGTCATTATCTTCGCCACCCACCATCTGATACGCGCGGCCATCGGCGGGGGTTCCTTTGCGGCCGAGCGGATATTCGGTGCGCCGCTCCGGGCCGATGTATAATCGCGCGCACTCGTTCACTCGGATCCCCAGTGATATCCCAGCCGGGAAGCTCGGAAATCGCCCCGGCGAGTCGGGAGACTCTACCTGGTAAATGGGAATCTCACGCGCCAGCCGGTCAGATAGCCATTCGGGCCGCTCACCCTCCCAGATGGGTTCGATCGAGCATCCGACGACACCGACATCCGGCGCGGAAAGCAGTGTCTCGAGTATCCCATTGAGCCATCCGGGTTTGGGTACTGCGTCGTCATCAAGGAAGATGAGGAACTCTCCTGCGGCGTTGCCGATCGCTCTGGCGCGCGCGTAATACAATCCCTGCCGCGGTTCCGCGGCCGCGTCGAATTGGCGATTCGCCGCCTTGACGGAAGCCAGGTACTCAGGAGTGGAGTCAGTGGAGCCGTTGTCGATGACGATGAGGCGGCCGTTGGGGAAGTCGCGAAGTTGATTCAGTACTGCGCTGACCGCTCTCTCAAGGTACGCTCGCCGATTGAGAGTGCAGATTGCGACTGAGAAGTTCAGGTCTGCCGGGACGGCTCGGGCGGATATCACGATGTCACGCTGCGCGGGAAATGTTCTGCAACGGGTGAAACGGCGACAAGGGCGCGCATGTAAGAGGCAGCTTAGACGGCCGGTCCGGCGCAATCAACGGCGACAGGCGCACGATTGCCGCGATAGCCCGTCGGCCTGGGCGAGATCAGCTAGTGGGTTGATGAAACGCGCAGGCGAGACTAGGACTTACTTGCATGAAGTTGGAGATGAAGTGGATACCGGTTTTGATGCTGGCATCCGCGATTCCCATACTAGCCGGGTGCTCGAGCCAGAATCAGACGCCACCGCCCGACTCCACCACTGCGCAGAGCCAGCCGCAGGCTGCGCCCACGCCTGCACCCGCTGAATCCAGCGAACCCGACAGCGTCCTGGGCGCGACCGCCCATGCAGTCGCGACTATCGTCCTGCTCCCGTTCCGAATCGTTGCGGACGTGGTCGGACTGATCCTGTAGCAGCCTGAGCGCCGCCGCGCTCGCGCACAAAGCTACGATTTGGGCGTGTGCGAGGCGAGAAACTCGCGCACGCGCTTGACCGTCTGCGCAATCAGCTCCGGGGTCTTCCAATCGCGGAGCAGTTGCGCGTTCGGCGCGAGCGCCGCGATTTCCTCGGAAATGGGCGTCGGATGGTAGTCATCGCTGCCCATGAGAATCATCAGCGGCGTTGCGATTGAGCGCACGAAGTCGCGCGATACGTTGAAAACAAAATCGCCGCCATACATGCGATCCCGGAAAGCGTGCAGTCCCGCGTCATCGATCTCCGGGTGCGACGCCTTCAGATCGGCGGCCCAACCGTCGAACATCGCGTAGAACAGCTCCCGGTTGCGCGGCGACAGTCCGATCGGATTTTGCAGCACCGCGGCGCTCACCCGCCCGCGAGCTTTTTCGATTACCCGCATGCAGTACGACGATCCGATGCATCCGCCCATCAGGTGGCAGCTTCGGATTCCGAGATGATCGAGCAGCGCGAGATGGTCGCCCGTATAGCTGTGCCATCCGTCCGACGCACTCAGCGGAGCGCGCGAGCGGCCCGCGTTGCGCTGGTCCATCGCGATGACGCGAAAGTCCGATTTTAGTTCGCGGGTCGGGTCGAACGGACTGTTCTCCCAGAACCGGATGCTCGAGCGCATCCCGCCCGGCGCGAATAGCAGAATCGGATAGCCCGAACCGAATTCCTGGTAATTGATCGAGACTCCGTCGCGTTCGAATACCGGCATCGCGAACCTCCTTGCTCAGCCTTATTTCTCGCACACGGAAGGAAGATCAAGGAAGGAGGAAATCGTTTCCGCGCTTTGTTGAGAGCATCGACGCCGCAGGAGCGTGCGATTTACGTTTTCGGGCGCGCGGTCAGGACGCGAGCCGGCGATTGTCCGGCTGCGCGGCGCCGGCATCGAGCGCTGGTGCGGGAGCGGGCGCCTCGGCCGGCGTGCGCGTGCGCCGCTCGCGCATCGCGTTGAGCCACTCGAGGAACGCCTCCATGTACGTGTAGACGACGGGCGTGATGTAGAGGGTCAGGAACTGGGAGAAGAACAAGCCACCCACGACCGCGACGCCCAATGGCCGGCGCGATTCCGCCCCCGCGCCGAATCCCAGCGCGATCGGAAGCGTGCCCATCAGCGCCGCCGCAGTGGTCATCATGATCGGCCTGAACCGGATGATCGCGCCCTCGAAGATCGCCTCGGCGGGGGTCTTGCCCTCATTGCGCTGCGCGTCGAGCGCGAAGTCGATCATCATGATCGCATTCTTTTTCACCAGTCCGACCAGCATTATCACGCCCACGAACGCGAACAGGTCCAGTTCGAATCCAAGCGCCCACAGCGTGACCAGCGCGCCGAACCCGGCCGACGGAAGACCCGACAGAATCGTCACCGGATGGATGAAGCTTTCGTACAGGATTCCGAGGACGAGGTAGATGACCAGGATCGTCATGACGAGCAGCACGCCGAGATTCCCCATCGAGGCCTGAAACGCCTGCGCGGTGCCCTGGAAGCTTGCGGTGATCGAGTCGGGCAGGGTGTTGGCCGCGAGCTTCTTTACTTCATCGAGCGCCTTGCCGAGCGACGCGCCGGGCGCCACGTCGAAGGAAATCGTGGATGACGGCAGTTGGCCGAAGTGATTGATCTGGAGCGGGCCGAGCGTGCGGGTGAATTTCACGAGCGTATCCAGCGGGACCAGGTCGCCCGTTTGCGATCGCACGTACAGGAGCGCGAGCGTGCCGGGATCCATCTGGTACTGCGGCTCGACCTCCATGATCACCCAGTACTCGTTGGTGGGCGCGTAGATCGTCGAGATCTGCCGCGCGCCGTAAGCGTCGTAGAGCGCGTCCTCGATCGCCTGCGCGCTGACGCCGAGCGTGCGCGCCTTGTCGCGGTCGATATCGATCGAGACCTGCGGATTTTGGACTTGCAGGTCGCTGTTGACGCCTTTGATATCAGGCAACCCGCGCATCCTCGCTTCCAGGATCGGAGCGTACTTGTACAGCGTCCTGGTCTCCGTGCTCTGAAGCGTGAGCTGGTACATGCTGCGCGTGAACTGCGCGCCGACTCGAATCGGCGGCGGGTTCATAAAGAAGACCTGGAGACCGGGGATGCTGTTCGCGATCGGACGCCAGCGCTCGATTATTTCCTTGACGCCGAGCTTGCGCTGCGAGCGCGGTTTCAGGTGAACGTAGAAGATGCCGGAGTTGGTCCCGCCGCCGGGGCCGCCCGCGCCGGCGTTGGAGAAGAATCGCCGGATGTTCGGGTCGTTCTGGAGCAGATGGACCAGGGCGAGCTGATGTTCCTTCATCGCATCGAACGAGATCCCCTGCGCGGCCAGGCTGAACGCGATGATAGTGTCGGTATCCTCCTCGGGGATGAAGCCCTTGGGGACGACCTTGAACATGTAGACCGTCGCGAGCAGCATCACGCCCGAAAAGACCATCGCGCCGAGCCGATGGCTCATCACCCACGCGAGGCTGCGCCGGTAGCCGCTGCGCATCCCATCGAAAAAGCGTTCGGTCGAGGCGTACAGGCGTCCGTGACGTTCGCTTTCGGGCGGCTTGAGGAATCGCGAGCACAGCATCGGCGTGAGCGTAAGTGAGATGAAGCCGGAGACGAGGATCGCAGCGCCAATCGTCACCGCGAACTCGTGCAGCAGCCGCCCGAGAATCCCGCCCATGAAGAGCACCGGGATGAACACCGCGGCCAGCGAGATCGTCATCGAAACGATCGTGAAGCCGATTTCCCTGGCCCCTTCGAGCGCGGCGCTGAGCACGTCCTGGCCCATCTCCATGTGCCGCACGATGTTTTCGAGCATCACGATCGCATCGTCCACCACGAACCCGACCGCCAGCGTGATCGCCATCAGCGAAAGATTGTCGAGCGAGTAGTTGAGCGCCCACATCACGCCGAACGTGCCGATGATCGACATCGGCAGCGCGAGGCTCGGGATGACGGTGGCCGAGAGATTGCGCAGGAACAGGAAGATCACCATCACCACCAGGCACACGGTGAGCACGAGCGTGAACTGAACGTCGTTGACCGACTCGCGAATCGTCTCCGAGCGGTCGCCGAGGATGTCGATGTGGAGTCCGGCGGGCACCTCCGCGCGGAAGGTCGGCAGAAGCTTGAGCACGTTGTTCACGACTTCGACCGTGTTGGTGCCCGGCTGGCGCTGGACCGCGAGCACGACCGAGGGCTCTCCGTTCGACCAGCTTGCGACCTTGTCATCCTGGGTGCTGTCGAGCACGCGGCCGATTTCGCCCAGGCGCACCGGCGCGCCGTTGCGGTAGGCGACGACCAGGGGCCGATAGGCGGCGGCACTGGTGAGCTGTCCGCGCGTGTCGACCGTGTAGGCCTGGTTCTTGCCCCACAGCGTTCCGGTCGGCTCGTCCACGTTGGCGCTTGCGACCGCCTGCGCGACCTCGTCGATGCCAAGCCCGCGCGAAGCCAGCGCCTTCGGATCGAGCTGGATCCTCACCGCATACTTTTGCGATCCATAGACCTGGACCTGCGCGACTCCGCTCACCATCGAGATGCGCTGGCCGAGGAAAGTCTCGGCGTACTCGTCCACCGACGACATCGGCATCGTGCTCGAGCTGGCCGAGAGGTAGAGGACCGGCTGGTCGGCGGGGTTGACCTTCCTGAAGATCGGCGGACTCGGCATCCCGGGCGGCAGTTGCGCCAGCGTCGCGGTGATCGCCGCCTGCACATCCTGCCCGGCCGCATCGATGTTGCGGCTGAGCGTGAACTGGAGCGTGACGTTGGTCATGCCCTGGACGCTGCTCGAGGTCATCGAGTCCAGGCCCGCGATGGTCGAGAATTGCTTCTCCAGCGGCGTGGCGATCGATGACGCCATCGTTTCCGGGCTGGCGCCGGGCAGGCCGGCGAAGACCACGATGGTGGGAAAATCGACGTTGGGCAGGTCGTTGACCGGCAGCAGCCGATACGCCATCAGCCCGAAAAAGACGATCGCGAGCGAGCACAGCGTCGTCATCACGGGGCGGCGGATGAAGAGGTCGGCAATATTCACGAAGCCGCTCCGTGATCCTGAGAACCGAGCCCGGTCTTGATCGTGATGTGCGCACCGGGCATAAGGCGCAACTGTCCGTCGGTGACGACCGTCTCGCCGGACTTAAGCCCGCGTTCGACAACCGTCGCGCCGTCCTGCGAATCGCCGATCACAACCGTGCGGGTCGCGACCTTCATCCCGGCCTCGACGACATAGACGTACGAGCCATCCTGTCCGGTCTGAATCGCCTGCGAGGGCACGACGACCGTATCGGGGCGCTCGTTCAGAATCAGCGTCGCATCCACGAACTGGCCGGGCCACAGGCGCCGGTCGCGGTTCGCAAAAATTCCCTTGAGCTGGATCGTGCCGGTTTTGGTGTCGACCGTGTTGTCCACGAAGCTCAACTCGCCGCGCTCGGGTTCGCCCTGCTGGCCGGGGACGGATGCTTCGACCGCCAATTTGTGATTGGCCATGAATTTCCGCACGTCCGGCAGGCGCTGCTCGGGCAGCGAAAAGTCCACGTACACGGGCTCGATCTGGTTGATCTCCACCATCGCGGTCTCGGCGTTCCCCTTGACCAGGTTGCCGGGATGCACCAGCAGGCTGCCGGTACGCCCGTCGATCGGAGAGCGGATCGTCGTGTACGAAAGATTCAGTTTTGCGGTCTCGACGGCCGCAGTATCGGCCTGCCCAACAGCCCTCAGCGCGTCGGCCGATGCGTGCGCCTGGTCGAATTGCTGCTGCGAGCCGACCCCCTGCGTAAGCAGATAGTGATAGCGCTGTTCGTCCGCGACCGCCTGCAACTGCTGCGCCCGGTCCTTGGCGAGATTGGCCTCGGCCTGCGCGAGCGCAGCCTTGAACGGGCTCGGATCGAGATTGAAGAGCAGGTCGCCCTGCTTCACGTCCTGACCTTCCCTGAAGTGCACGTCGGTCACTTGCCCGTCCACGCGCGCTTTCAGGTCAACGGTCGAGTACGCCTCGACTCTGCCTATGACGTGGACCGAGTTGGCGACGGTCTTCTGGACAACCTTTGCGACCAGCACGGGGACTGCGTCGCGCTCGCCTGATTCCGAGCCCGAGCCGCCCGAGCACGCGGCCATCGACACGATCGCAATCGCGGCAAATGCGCATGCAAGTCTCGCAGTCAGCGCCGGCAAGCCGCTTCGCGAGCGCGCCCCGGCGTACTTGCGCCCGCGCACACCGGCCAGCGCCGTCTTGCGGGCGTAATCGGAATCGTCGGGCTTTGCGCCCCGAACGTATCGATCGGTCAAGTCGGTGATCCTTTTCAGCTCGCCACTCGCGCCGTACCTCGCGGATGGCATTCGCGGGTAAGCTCGTTCAGGTCGATTGCCAAATCATCCGAATCTTATCAGGCTTGCGCGGCGCGAGGAAAAGCCCCTCCGGCTGAACCGCTGGAACCGGGCCGGTCAGATTGTCCGCGCCGGCGCAACTCCGCCCGCAACGCGGGTCAGGCCCCGCACGCCTGTCAAGGTGGCGGGCCTGATTCAGCGGGCCTTATGAAGTTATGCCGCTTCGTCCAGCTCCATCCAACGTTCTCTGCGCCGGCCCGTCGATGCCTCTCCCGCTGGCTTCTCCAGGTAAAAGACCATGCGCATTTTGCCTGCCAACGGTCTCCACGCGCGGATTTTCATATCGAAAATCGCACTTCGACTGGATTTCACCTTGGTCAGCCCCGCCAGTTCATGGAGCACATAAAGGCGGAGCAGTTTTTCACTGCGCGGGCTGATCGGCTCTTTAGCATTCTCCCAGCGCGAGATTTGCGTCGGCAGCACTTCAAGTTTCGCTGCGAGTTCCTTCGCGGGTTTCTCCACCGCCTCGCGGAGGAATCGAATCTCCGGACCGTGAAGTTTGAACGGGCTCATTACGCGACTAACGGCAACCGCGGCAATCAGGCCTTGCAGATTTGGAATCGCGACCGATTTAACATACCCGCAGACTTCGCAAGTCTCTTGCAGCACTGCATTTTTCAGATACACGCCTGTTATGCCGAGTTCTTCGGCATGGTACATCGGGATCACTATTTCGCGAATCTTATGGTGCGTGCAGATAGTCATGGCAGTTCCCTTCTCATCTTCGTTCATCGAGCTGCCCGATATCGATTACAGCCACTCTGCCCGGCGTTTCGGAGGCTTCCACCACCACCTTCAGGGCAAACTCTCTAACTATTTGTTGATCTTCCAATTCTTCCAATATTGTCCCGTAGCCGACGTTAATCCGCGTTCCCTCCTGGTCCAAAATCTCAAATCGGTCCACTCTGAATCGCGACAACATCGTTACTAATTGTGTCAGCCGCAACGAGTACTTCGAACAATTCACCAGCGCCCGATGTTCCAACCTGATTATCGCTCCTTGCCGAACCAGCTTCTGGATCATTCTGGAGGCATGAACCAGTTCCGGATCCCTTTTGCCGGGGATCACCGTAAGCTTTCTCACGAACTTTCAGGATAGCCCAAGGTTGCGGTTTCCGCAACCACGCGCGCGGAGCTGATGTAGTCAACGGTCGCTGGATTTCAAACTAGATCAGCCTCGCGGGCCGCGGCGGGCTGGCGTCATTGCGCGGGGCGTGCCAAATTAGGCGTTTTCCGATGGTCGACTCGGTCAAATTGGCGTTCGATCGCAACGCGGAGACCTACGATCGCTCCAGGCGCAAGCTCATCCCCTGCTTCGATGAGTTCTACCGCGCCGCGATCGACGTGCTGCCGTTCGAGCGCGATGCGGACATTTCAGTGCTCGATCTCGGAGCGGGCACCGGCCTGCTCTCGGCGTTCGTCGCGTTCTCGTTCCCGCGCGCGCGAGTCACATTGGTGGACATCTCGGATGCGATGCTCGTGCAGGCGCGCGAACGCTTCGCCGCCGGTGGCGAACGCTTCCGCTTCGAAGTGGCGGACTTTGCCGAGGGGCGAATCACGCGCCGGTATGACGCCGTGGTCTCCGCGCTCTCGATCCATCATCTGACCGACGAGAAGAAGCGCGCGATTCTCGAACAGGCTCACGCGTCGCTGAACCCGGGCGGAACCTTCGTCAATGCCGACCAGGTGCGCGGCGAGACCCCGGCCATCGAGCGGCGCAATCATGAGATGTGGAAGAGGCGCGCGCGCGAACTGGGAGCCACCGAGAGCGATCTGGCGGGGGCACTGGAGCGGATGAAGTTCGATCGCGCTGCCACCGTCGCCGAGCAGATCGCGTGGATGCATCGGGCGGGCTTCCGCGAGGTCGGGCTGGCCTACCGCAATCTCATCTTCGCGGTTTATTCCGGGATCAAGTGATCGCCGGCGCGGCCGCTCCCGCGCCATCCGCCATTTCCCCCGGCCAAGCGCGGGCGGTGCAAAGCGCTGCGACGGGCTCGCGGGAGAGTTTGTAGAACGGCGCGAATCTCGGCTAGTTTAGCCGTCGCGGCAGCCCTGCGCCTGGGGGCGGATCGCATCCGGCGCGCGCGATGAGCGCGCGCTCGAGCCAACGCAACGGAGGAAAAAATCATGGCGCGCAAACTGACGATCGGGGTCAACTGGCAGGGCAAGCTCGATTTCAAATCGCTGATCGATCGCGCGAAGCTCGCCGATGAGGCCGGACTGCATTCGATCTGGGTCGCCGAGGCATGGGGGCGCGACGCCTTCACGCCGCTTACGATTCTTGCGGAGCACACCAGCAAGGTGCAGCTCGCGACCTCGATCGTGAACATCTACTCGCGTACGCCTGCCGCGCTCGCGCAGCATTTCGGCACGCTCGATGAGCTGTCGGGCGGCCGCATGATAATCGGGCTTGGGACCAGCGGTCCGCAGGTGATCGAGCATTTCCACGGCATCAAATTCGAACCGGCGCTCTCCCGGATGAAGGAGTGCGTCGAGATCATCAACACGCTGATGGCCGGCGTGCCGCTCAATTTCGCCGGCAAGCTGTTCCAGCTCAAACGCGGCTTCACGCTCCGCTTCGAGACGGTCCGCAAACACATCCCGATCTTCATCGCATCGCTCAACAAGAAGAGCGTCGAGTTCACCGCGCAAAAGGCCGATGGATGGCTGCCGGTGATGATCCCGCTGAGCGCGCTCAAGAAGACGATCGATGACTTCCGCGCGATTGCGAAGGCCGCCGGGCGCGATCCGAAATCGGTCGAGGTCAAGACGCCCGGAGGGGTGGTGGTCACCAAGAACGTCGAGCGTGCGACGGTCGCGCAGGCGGCCAACGTTGCTTTCTACATCGCGCGGATGGGCACCTTCTACTCCGAGCAACTGACGCGGATGGGCTTCGGCGACAATGTGAAGCAGGTCAAGGAAGCGTGGGCGTCGGGCGGCGCGAAGGGCGGCACCGCCGCGGTCTCCCCCAAGATGCTCGCCGAATTGGGTTACGCGGGCGGCGTCGAGGGCGCGATCGAGCGATTGCAGGCGCAGGAAGAGGCCGGCGGCGATTTGCATTCGATCGAGGTCGATACGGGCGGCGACATCAAGGAGTACGAGCGCATCGTCGCGAAGCTGATCGGCTAGCAGGATGTTCAGACCGCGCCGCGGTCTCAACATCCTGCGTGAAAGATGGCTGCGTTCCTTTAGCTTCTCCCCCGGTCTTTTCCGGGGGAGATAAGAGAGGGGGGAGCAGGCTGTGATTTATCACCAGCCTGCTGGCGCAGCTGCGAAAATTGTCAGGCACAAACGCGGTGGCGTCACCACCGCGCTTGTGCAAGCCTGTTCGAGGGCCATTTTGCATCCCCTGGGGAAATTTATGCGATCACAAATTTCGATCTTGCGCTTGTCCGCCGGCCTCGCGCTGGCTCTGCTGGCGGCCGCCGTTTCGACCCCCGCGCTTGCCGGTTCCGACGGAACCGGCGCGGTGCTCAAGGTCGAGGTGGTCAACCTGCGCAACGATCACGGCCGGATGGATTGCAATCTGTTCAACGATCCGCAGGGGTTTCCGCGCAACGGCAAAGTGTTCCGCCACGTCTTGGCGCCGATTCAAGGCGATCGTGCGGTGTGCGAGTTCCCCGATGTTCCGGCCGGCACGTACGCCGCGGTGGTGTTTCAGGACGAGGACTCCTCCGGCAAATTCAAGACGAACTTTATCGGCATGCCGCTGGAGGGATTCGGATTCTCCAACGATGCGCCGCTGCGGTTCGGACCACCGTCGTTCGAAGCTGCCAGTTTCCATTACGACGGCAAGACCGCATCCGATCCAATTCACCTCCGTTATTGATTGATAGGCGCGCGCGCTCGTCTCGCTTGGCCGACGCTATCCGGCGCCGCGTTCACGCTCCCCGTTTTGACTCTTCGATTCTGCGGGCGCAGTCTCTATCGGCATGAAAGCCGTCATCGTTGAGAAATCCGGCCAGGAGCGCACGCTTAAACTGGGCGAAGTTCCCGACCCCGTACCTAAGCCCGACGAACTCCTGATCCGCGTGCGATGCGCCGGGCTGAACCGCGCCGACCTCATGCAGCGCCAGGGCTTGTACCCGCCGCCGCCCGGCGCATCGGAGATCATCGGGCTTGAATGCGCGGGCGAAGTGATTGAAATCGGCCGCAACGTTTCGGGATGGCGCATCGGCGAGCGCGCGATGGCGCTGCTGCCCGGCGGCGGGTACGCGGAGAAGGCCGCGGTGCATTTCGGCTCCGCGATGAAGGTGCCGTCGTCGCTTAGCGATGCCGAGGCCGCGGGAATTCCCGAGGTCTTTCTCACCGCCTTCCTCAACGTCTTCATGCTCGCCAGCATCAAGGCGGGCGACACCGTTCTCGTCCACGGCGGCGGAAGCGGCGTCGGCACCGCCACGATCGCGCTGCTGAAAGAAGCGGGCGTGCGATCGATCGTGACGGCGGGCAGCGATGCGAAATGCCGGCGATGCCTCGAAATCGGCGCCGCCGTCGCGATCAACTACAAGCAGGGACCGTTCGCGCCGCAAGTGAAGGCCGCCACCAACGGGCGCGGCGTGGACATGATTCTCGACAGCATCGGCGCCGCCTATCTCGCCGGGAATATCGAGTCGCTCGCGCCGGGCGGAAGGCTCGTCCTGATCGGCCTGATGCACGGGACGCGCGCGGAGATCGATCTTGCCCAGGTGGTGCGGCGGCACCTGAAAATCTACGGATCGACTTTGCGCGCGCGGCCCGCCGCCGAGAAGGCCGAGATCGTGTCGGCATTCCTGGCGCGATTCGGCGCGGCGCTCGATGCGGGCCGTCTTCGTGCG
>DASPOF010000154.1:0-6338 GCA_035626155.1 Binataceae bacterium (SeqCode) | reverse complement strand
CTCGGACGGCGACCGCAACCGCCACAAAGACTCCGACAGCTACCGCGACCACAACCGTCACCGCGACTCCCACCGCCACCAAGACCCCGAAACCAAAGAAGACGCGGACTCCGACTCCGACCAAGACCCCCAAGCCCAAGAAGACGCGGACACCGACCCCAACCAAAACTCCGAAACCCAGGAGGACGCCAACCCCGACCGCGACTAAAACTCCGAAATCCAGGACGCCGACCCCGACTGCGACTCCGACCTGAAGCCGCTAAGCGCCCTGGCGCAGCGGGCGCTCAGCCTAAGCCGCAAGACCCGAGCTGACCGCGTTCTCAGAAACGCAATACTAATTGCTCCGTCCTACACTCGCCTCGCGATTACTCACTCTTCGCGTAGCGCGATCGCGGGATCGACACGCACCGCGCGCATCGCCGGAAGCAAAGCCGCAAGCGTTCCCGCCGCCACCAGGGCGAGCGTCGAGAGAATTGCGACGCGTCCGGAGAATACCACTTCAGGCATGAGGAACTGCGCCCGCGCCGAGCTGTCGCGCATTATCTGCATCGCACGAATCAACCCCCCGCCCGCCAAATCGCCGATCAGCCCCGCCGCGAGCGTCATCGCGAGCGTCTCGCACATCAGTTGCAAAAACACCAGGCGGTTGGTCGCGCCGAGCGCTTTGCGCAACCCAATCTCCCGGGTCCGCTCGGTGACCGCCACCAACATGATATTCATCACGCCGATCGCGCCGATCGCGAGAGTGACCAGGCCGCAGGCGGCAAGGAATACGTTGAGCGCGAGGCTCATCGAATCCATCGCCGTGATAATCTCGCCGACGTTGAAAAAGGCGAGCGCCTCATCATCGGCCGGAGTGAAACTGTGATGGCGTCCGAGCAGCAGGCGCGCCTCGGTCATCGATTGCGCGGCCTCGTTGCGGGTGCGAGGCTCGTAAATCAAATAGCCAATCCGGTCGTTCAGAGTAAACAGCCGCTGCGCGGTCGAAACCGGCATTAGGACCTGCTCGTCGTCGCGCGGGCCCATGTTGACCATCTGCTCGCCTTTGAGAGCGGATATCCCGATTACGCGGAATGGGTATCCGTCGAGACGAACGGTTTCACCGAGCGCCGAGCGCCGTCCGAACAGCCGCTCCTCGACCTTGGCGCCGATGACCAGTACCTGCGCGCGCGCCGCCACGTCGGAGCGGGTGATGAAGCGTCCGCGGGCGACTGTGAAATTGCGGATTATTCCGGTATCGGGCCCGACTCCGTAGGTCCACGCGACCTTGATATGCCCGCCCCCCTTGACCACGCGCAGGCCCGCCTGTACTTCGGGCTCTGCGCGTTCGACCGTCGGCGAGCCGGGCAGGCGCGGCGGATCCTTGATGTCGAGGTGGACGGTGCGCGCGGTCCGCGCACCTTCTCCGGTGCGAGCCACCGAACCAGCGAACACGTAGATTACCTTGGGGCCGACCGCTTCCATCTTCGCGCGGTAATGCTTCGCCATCGCCTGCCCTGCCGCGGTGAGTGCGACGAACAGGGCGACGCCCCACACGATCCCGGAGCTGGTCAACAGGACGCGGCGCCAGTTGGTCCGAATGCCAGCGAGCGAATCGGCGATCATCTCGTGCAGGATCACGGCGCCCTCAGGGTCTCGGCGGGATCGACTGCGGATGCGCGCCACGCCGGAAGGGATCCCGACGCCGCCCCGACGACGACCGTCGTCGTGATCGCGAGCACAACCATCGCCGGGATGATGTGCGGGGTCGGCACGAGGTCGCCGTGAAGCAGGCTCAGCGCTCCGCAGGCAAGTACGCCGAGCGTGGTTCCGGCGATGCCGCCGATCAGAGTAATTACCAGGGTTTCGATCAGGAACTGACTAATCACCTGGCTCGGCCGCGCCCCGAGCGCGATCCTGAGCGCGATTTCCCCGCGCCGCTCATTGACCGAAACCAGCATCATGTTCATCACGCCGATGCCGCCGATCGCCAGGGTCGCAATCGCAAGCACGGTCAGGAACACGTTGAATGCCGCGAAGACCGCATCGAAGCCCGAGAGGTAATCTATCATGCTGATAATCTGAATGGCCTCCTCGTCCTCGGGCGAGACATGGATGCGCTTGGCGAGGATGCGGCGCACCTCCTGCTTGACGACGTCGTTCATCGCGCGCCCGGGCGGGCGCAGGACGATAAGGTCGAGATTCTTACGGCCGGTCAGGTTGCGCGCAGTAGTAATCGGGATCCAGATCTGTTCGTCGAGCAGGCTGCGGTCGCGGCTTAGCTGCGCTCCGACCTTGGCGAGCAGGCCGATCACCTCGAAGGTTTGTCCATTCAATTGAATAGTCTGTCCGACCGCCGGATGGTCTCCGAACAGGCGGGTGCGCGCGGTCTGGCCGATGACCGCGACGCGGCGGGCGAGCGAAAGGTCCTCGGATGAGATCCATCGCCCCTGGGCGATCGAGACTCCCCGCAACCCCATCGCCTCGAGCTCGATTCCGCGCACGTCCACCAGGTGCGTATTCGCGCCGTGCGTTGCGTACTCGAAGTCCTGAATCTCGGCGCTCATGATCTCAATATGGCGGGCCGCGGCGCGCAACGCGCGGGCATCATCGAGTTCGAACGAAAGCTGGCGGCGGTTGTCGGCGGGGGACAGGTCCTCGCTGACCTTTCCGGGAAGCGTGTAGATCAGGTTCTTCCCGATTTTCTGCATCCCGCCATCGATCATCTGATGCACGCCGACGCCCCACCCGACCAGCAGCACGACAGAGGCGGTGCCCCACACTATTCCGGCGATAGTAAGAAGCGCCCACAGCCGATGCAGCCGCATCGTATCGAGCGCTTGCCGTATCGTAGTGAGCAGCAAGGTGGCGCATCCCTTCTAACGGGACTGGTCGCTCTCGATGGTTCCGTCGCGCAGGCGCACGATACGCCCTACCCGCTCGGCCACATGCGGGTCATGCGTGACGAGGACGATTGTCTGTCCGCCGCGATGAAGCTCGTCGATTAATTCGAGAATCGAGTTCCCGGTCGTGGTATCGAGGTTGCCGGTCGGCTCATCGGCCAGGATGAGCGAGGGGCGATTGGCGAGAGCGCGCGCGATGGCGACCCGCTGGCGCTGGCCGCCCGAGAGTTCGCCGGGACGATGACCCGCGCGATGCTCGAGGCCGACCTGGGCAAGCAGGTCGAGCGCGCGGCGGCGGCACTCCGATCGAGGAACCGCGCGATAGAGCATCGGCAGCTCGACGTTTTCGACCGCGGTCAGACGCGCCAGCAGGTTGAAGGTCTGGAAGATGAATCCGATTCGCCCGCCACGGACTTCGGCGAGCGCGCGATCATCGAGTTCCTCGACGTTGTGCCCCTCGAACCGGTAGGTGCCCGAGCTTGGCCGCGAAAGCCCGCCGAGAATATCCATCAGGGTCGTCTTGCCCGATCCCGACGGGCCCATCACGCCGACGTACTCCCCCGACGCGATCGCGATGCTCACGTGGTCGAGCGCGCGCACCTCGAGATCGCCCATTGGAAAGACCTTGGTGACCTGGTCGAGCTGGATTAACGCGTCGCTCACTGGAGTTTGACTCGCTCGCCGGCGGACAGGCCGTCGAGCACCTCGACCTGGTTGGTATTGGAGATGCCAAGCCGCAACCGGCGGAGCGAAAGCCGGTCCGCGCCCGCGCCACTTACGACCTGGGCCATCACATCGCCGCTGCGGTAGAGCAGTGCGGCTTCCGGGATGATCAAAGTGTCGGAGTGGACCGCGGTAATGATGTCGGCGTCGGCGGACATCTTGGCGCGCAACTGGCCGACGCCTTGCAGCACGGTCACTTCGACCTTGAATGAGGTAACGTTGTCCTTGCGATCCCCGATCGACGCGATCTTGCGCACCCGGCCCGCAAAGGTAACGCCCGGATACGAGTCGGTTCGAATGCGGGCCGGCTCGCCGACACGCACTCCGCCAATCTCGTTCTCATCGATTACTCCGAGCAGGTGCATCTCGGACGTGTCCGCGATCGTCATAAGCACCGTGCCGCCGGTGACCGATTCGACCGATGAGACTGCGGCGCCAGGATTGAGATCGCGGCTTAGCACGACGCCATCGATCGGCGCGGTAATCGTCGCGTAGGCGAGCTGCTGTTCGAGCCGGTCGAGAGTCGCGTGCGCGCCCTCCACCTTGGCCTCATCGAGGCGGGCCTCGGTCTGGATCGTATCGAACTCGTCACTGGAGATGATCGCCTGCTTGAAGAGTCCGTCCTTGCGCTTCAGTTGAATGGCCGAGTGATCGCGCGACAGCTCGGCGATGCGAAGCCCCGCGCGAACCTCGTTGACCGCCGCGAGGAGTTCCTGCCGATCCAGCTCGGCGACCACTTGTCCGGCCTTCACCCGGTCGCCGGCATCGACCAGGAACCGTTCGACGATGCCGCTGATGCGCGGGCGCACCTCGACCAGATGTTCGGGCTCGATCGTGCCAGAGGCCACAACGATCTTTTCGATCGAACCGCGGGTGGCTATAGCGGTCGGTCCCACTTCGGAATCGCTGCGGCCCATCCGGACTTTTGCCAGTACTATCGCGGCGGCCAAGGCGGCAACCGCCACCAACAGGATGCGCATCCGCCACCGGCGAAAGCCTCGCGCTTTGGAGTTCAAGTTTGCCATCGACATGGGTTTCCGCCTCACAGCAACAGCGATGCCAGCCGAAATTGGCGATCGGGCGGGCGCGCGGTGGGGTCAAACCCTCGATGGGGACAGGAAAATCACAGAGAAACAGTGGAGATTACGATCTGAAGAGCAGGCCGTGGACTGCACTGGACGATTGAGTGCATGACAGCCGCTGCACCTCTGCTCGCGTCTCCCGAAATGAGGGCTGGCCGACGCCAGCCACGAGCCGATAGCAAAATTATTAAAAAGTGGCAGCAGGGACTGGTAAAGACGAACAAAAGTATGCTAAAGCCACTATGGTTCTACTGGCTGCTGCGTGCGGAGAGCTTTCTAGCCCGGGTGCTGTTTTCCGGAATGCCGCGCAGAACCGCGACATTACCGCCGCCCACGGGATAGCCAAGGGGGCAGCGATCCCGAAGTTTGCGGCGAGCGGACCGGGGACGGTAACGCGATTTTGAGAACGTGCCGCGGTTTGAGCGCGCTTTCGGCTCGGCCTGAAGGGCGACTTCGCGGCGTTTCAACTGCACGGATGTGATGGGCGCAAATCCGAGCGTGAAACGCTTGGGCGGCATCGAGTGAGAGCCATGGTCGAAAAGAAGTGGTCATGGGGATGGTGGCGGTCGGCGGCAGCCTGCGGATTCCGCATCGCTTCACGATTCGCGACAGACACGGTTATGCGCGCCTCGAGGGCGGCCGCGCGGCCCGGATTGCTGGTCGTTCTGATGGTCGCGCTCGTCCCGCTATTCGTCGTCGTCCTCCAGCCGGCGCCCAAGGCAACCGGCATCATCACCGTCAATACCTTGAACGATGAGACCACGCCGGGCGATGGCGACTGCAGCCTGCGCGAGGCGATCAACAATGCCAACGCGGCGGGTGATACCACCGGCGGCGACTGCGTTGCGGGCACCGGCAACGACACGATCGTTTTCAGCGTGAGCGGCACCATCGCGCTGCAGAGCACGCTCCCCGCGATCCAGAACAATCTGATTATCGATGGCAGCGGGCAGACGGTCACCGTCGATGGGGGCGGGCAGTACGGCGTGATGGTCGTAAGCTCGAGCGGCACGCTCGTTTTGGCGAACCTGACCATCGCCGACGGCAATGCCACATATGGCGGCGGCATCTACAATCAGGACAGCACCTTGGGCGTCGCCAACGTCACCTTCCTGGAGAACTCGGCGCAGTGGGGCGGCGCGATTTCCAACGGTATCTTCGGCAATTTGACAGTCTCGGGTTGCACCTTCTCCGGCAACCAGGCTCAATACGCCGGCGCCATTTATAACGCCGGCGCTATGGAACCGCAGACGATTACCGACAGCACCTTCGCCGGCAACTCGGCGCAGTACGATGGCGGGGCCATTTTCAGCGACGTCTTCAGCGTGCTGACCGTGACCAACGTCACTTTCTCGGACAACACCGCGGCGAACAGCGGCGGCAATATATTCAGCTATACGGGACATTCGCACGTCAGTCCGCTGACCGTCGCCAACAGTATATTGGCCAATGCTAGCCCGGGTGGTAACTGCCAAGGGCCGATCACCGATAGCGGCTACAACATCTCCGATGATGCCACCTGTAATTTCAGCGGAACGAGTGCAATCAATACCGACCCGATGCTCGACCCGGCCGGGTTGCAGAATAACGGCGGGCCCACCGAGACGATCGCGCTTCAATCGACCAGTCCTGCCATTGGCATCGTACCGCT
>DASPOF010000153.1:0-32125 GCA_035626155.1 Binataceae bacterium (SeqCode) | reverse complement strand
CCGATTAACAGCGACTCCGAGAGCAGGAGCGCGAGAATTGTGCGCGACGGGAAGCCGATCGAGCGCAGTATTGCGATCTCTCCGCGCCGCTCGCGAATCGACATCGCCGCGGTGTTCGCCGCGACCAGCCCGATCGTCAGGATTACGATCAGCCCCAGTCCCCGGGCGAGCCGGAAAACCATTCGGTACTGGTCGAGGTAGCCGCCCATGAAGGCGTCTTCGGATTCGGTCTTGGTCTCGGCCGAGGAGTCGGCGAACTGCGCATCGATCGCGGCGCTCACCTGCCGGAGGGAGGACGCCTTATCGACGCGCACGAAATAAATATCCACGAATCCGGGCCGCCCGTAGGCCTCTTCCAGGTAATCGCGCCGGAACATCAGAATTGTGGCCGGCGCCTTTCCGCCCAGCACTCCCACGATCGTGAACGTGAGATTGAACGGGTAGACCGTGCCGCGCAGCATGATCTGCTGCCCCACCGACCAGTGGAAGCGCTTCATCGTCTCGCGTCCCACCAGGCAGGCGGTGCGAGTCGCCTTGAATTTCTCGATCACTTCCTTCGACAGCCCATAATCGGGGAAGACGACATCCACTGATTCCGGATCGTAGGCCATGTTGTCGAACTGGTCGTTAAGCTCGTGGTAGATACCGCCGAACCAGCTTAAGGGCGCGACGCCTATGACGTGCGGGATTGCCGCAATTTTGCGCTTGTACGCCTCGGGCAGCGAATAGGTTAACCCCTCTTCGTTGTGGACCACCACGCGCAGGGATGATGCGCTTTCGGCCAGGACTTGATTCACCATGCTCGGCAGGCTCATCAGGGCCGAAAAGACGAACAGCGAGACCGCAATCGAGAGCACGGTCAGAATCGTGCGCCGCTTGCTGCGCAACAAACTCTTGAAGACGAAAGCCGCGTATTTCATGGCGACTACCCGATTCAGGCCACCGCTCTGAGCGCATCGACGATATTCCGCCGCGCTGCGGAACGCGCTGGCACGTATGCGCTCAAAAGCCCAATCAGCGCTGCGATCGCGAGCGTCTCGCCCACGATGCTTGGCGGGATCCGAATCGCACCGAACCCGACCATCGTGGGAGCCTCCACGAACAGAAACTTGAGGAGCAGGTACGCCGTTGTGCATCCAAGAACGCCGCCGGCAAGTCCGATCAGCAGCGACTCTGCGAGCAGCAGTCCGAGGATGGTCCGCGAGGGGAACCCCATCGAGCGCATCACGGCGATCTCGCTGCGCCGCTCGCGAATCGACATCGCGGCAGTATTCGCGGCGACCAGTCCGATGGTGACCACCACGATGAACCCGAGAATCTCCATGAGTTGAAACATGGTGCGCGAGCTCTGGAGAAATCCGCCGTAAAATGCGGCTTCCGATTCGCTGCGCGTCGGCGCCGACGAGTTCGAGAACTGCTCATCCAGGCCCGCGATCACTTGCGCGACGTTTTCCGCGCGGTCGACGCGGACCCAGTACGCATCGACGTACCCGGGCTGTCCCGCGGCCTCGCGCAGATAGTCGCGCCGGAAAATCAGGAAGTTGGGCGGCGCTTTTCCGCCCATCACGCCCACGATGTTGAGCGTCAAGTTGAACGGATACAGCGTCCCGCGCAGCATGATCTGCTGGCCGACGTGAAGCTTGAACCGCTTCATAGTCGAGGCCCCGATCAGGCACGCGGTTCTTAGGCTCCTGAACCGCTTCCACGCTTCGTCGCTGACGCCCCAATCGGGCCACATCGCCTCCGCTTGCTCGGCATCGACCGCGAGGTTCGGAAACTGGTCGCTAACGTCGTGATAGACTCCGCCGAACCAGCTCTCCGCCACCACCACCGCCACGTGCGGCGTCACGGCGATACGCTGCTGGTAGGCCTCGGGAATCGCGTAAGTGACCCCCGCCTTCGCGTGGCAGGCGACGCGCAGGGACGATGCGGTGGCGGCCAGGATCTGGCCGGCCAGTGCGGGCAGGCTAACCAACCCGGAAAAAATGAACAGCGAGACCGCGATCGAGAGCACTGTCAGGACCGTGCGCCGTTTGCTGCGCAAGAGGCTCTTGATGACGAAAGGCGCATATTTCATCGCGCGCTCCCGATCTCTCGCCCATCAGGCGCGAGCGTCGGCCGCGGCCTCGCGCGCCGCCGCCTTGCCCGGTTCGATGCCCGCCAGCACGCCTTTGTCGAGCCGATAGACGGTATCGACGAAGCGCTCGGCGCGCGGGTCGTGCGTGACCATCACGATGGTCTTGTGGAACTGGCGATTGAGTTCGGTGAGCAGTGAGAGGATTTCCTCGGCCGATTTCGCATCGAGGTCTCCGGTTGGCTCGTCGGCGACCACGATGGTCGGGTCGGTCACGATCGCGCGTGCAATCGCGACGCGTTGCTCCTGTCCGCCCGAGAGCTGGCGCGGATAATGGTCCATCCGATCGGCCAGCCCGACCACCTTGAGCGCCGTCTCGACGTGCTCGCGCCGATCGGCCTTGCCCAGATGGGTCAGCAGGAGCGGCAATTCGACGTTTTCGAACGCGGTCAGCACCGGGATCAGATTGTAAAACTGGAACACCAGCCCGATGTGGCGCGCGCGCCAGGCGGCGAGATCGCGCTCCTTCATTCCGGTGATTTCCTCGCCACCGACCGAGACGCGGCCGCTGGTGGCGTGATCGATCCCGGCGATCAGGTTCAGCACCGTGGTCTTGCCCGAACCCGACGGCCCCATGATCGCGATGAACTGGGCCGCGGGGATGCGCAGCGTAACATCGTCGAGAGCGCGGATTTCGAATTCATCGCGCTTGTAGATTCGGGTCACGTGCTCCAGGTCGATCGCATATTTCTCGTCCATGTGGGCCATTCCTTTGCCGGGAAGAAGTCTCACCTTGCCGCGCTGGCAGCCTGGAGTCGACGCCCGCGGCCGGCGCCGCGCGAGCCAACCTCGTTGTGTCGGCGCAGTTGCGTCTTGAGGCTGGCAAGCAGCCGCGCCCGCGCTTCGACGACCACGCGCATCATTTCGACGACCGCCCTGCGAAACGGGCTCTCGCCATTCTTGTCCATCTCGACGAGCAAGTCGCGCAGCATTTTCCCTGCGGTCTCGTCCGAGCGCCGCATCAGTTCGATGTGCTGCAGGGCGGAGGCGGGATCGTGGCGCGCGAAATAAATTTTGACCTGCGCCTCATCGAAGACGAACATCGGCTGCGCCGGCTCCCGCAACATCCGCATGAACCACTCGCGCCCCAGGGGCGTGATCGCATAGACCTTCCGCGTGCGACGCCCGTGCTTTTCCGAGCGCATCGTCACCATCGCGTCGCGTGCGAGGCTCTTGAGGGCGGGGTAGAGCGAGCCGTCGCTGACCCGATAGAAGAAGCCAACCGGCTCGCTGAAACGCCGCTTGAGGTCGTAGCCGGTCATCTCGGATTCCATCAGGAAGCCCAGGATGGGGAATTTTACGTCGACCCGCGGCCGGGGCGCGTACGGATTTTCCCCGCCGGCGTGATCGCCGCCGTTCACGCCGAGATAGGGCGCGCCGTTGTGCACGGCCATTCCTCTGGGCATCCTGCTCGTCATACCACTCGGCTCAATATCTCGACTCGATATAACGAGTCAAGTGGTTCCGGGGAAGGGCCGGCGCGCCGCTCCTTCCTCCGATGTTGATTGCATACTTCAATATTGGAATATTCCGAGATGAGTGCATCGAGCCGCCAAACGGCCGGGCGATGTGAAATGAGGCGAACCGCTCACCAGCCGAAAGTGCCGCGCCGGCGCGATACCGGGGCGATCCTCGCCCGCGCGCGCCTTTCCGCCGTCCCGCTGGCGCCGCCACCCATCAGGACTTCGCTCGAGCATGCCCTGCTCGGAGTCATCGCCGAGGCGCCGGGAATCTCGGGCTACGATATCGCAAAGATCTTCGACGGCTCGATGCGTCATTTCTGGCACGCCCATCAGGGGCAGATCTATCCAACGCTGGAACGGATGGAGCGTGCGGGCTGGATCAAGAGCCGCAGCGTGATTCAGCGCCGCCGTCCCGCCAAGCGCCTGTTCCGGACCACGTCCGCGGGCCGGCGCGCGCTTGGCGAGTGGCTCGAGCGGCCGCTGGACGAGATGAAACTCAAGGTCCCGCCGCTTTTGCGCACGCGTTTCCTCGGGCAGCTTGGCGCCGGCGCGGCGCGCATCGCGATGCAGGAGCAGAGGGCGGCGTGGACGAACTATCTGCACGAGTTCCGCGAACTGGAGCAAACCTACCTTTCGAGCGGACGATACCCGGATGTGAATGCGATGTTCGCCTGCTTCACCGTGCGGTTTGCAATCGCCTGGATGGAGGCGAGCATCGCCTGGTGCGATCGCGTGATCGCCGAAATCGAAAGCAACCGGGCGATATTCACGCCCGGCGGCTGGGTCAGTACGGCAAGCGTCGCAGGAGCCGGGTCTCCAGGCGGGGCAACCGCCGCCGCAGGGCAATCGCCGCGCCCACGGCGAACGCGCCGAGCACAAGTAGAAGCTTCTTCAGCGCGTTCGAGCGGTATTCCGCGTGAATCTTACGATGGCCGGCCGGCACCTCGACCCCGATGTAGCTCGGCGAAACCATGAAGGTTGGTTGCTCGGCCCCATCGATCGTCACGTGCCAGTTGGGGTGATAGGTGACCTTGATGACCAGGTTTGCGGTCTCGCGGCAGTCCACCGAAAAATCGAACCGGTCCGCGGATACGTGCTCCTCGGTGACAGTCCCGCTGTCAGGGCCGCCGGATGCGGCCGTATCGCTTAAGTATTTCCGTCCGGGCGGATAGTTCCACCGGATGAACTGGCCGGCGGCAGGGTCGCCGCTCCTCATCCAGGCGGCGTTGCGTTCCTCGAGATCCAATTGAGCGCCCACGAGTCGCTGCGATTCGATCGATTCAGAGCGGAGCGCGGCGAACCGCGCGTATCCGCCGGTTTCCGCGCTATACAGTGAGAATCTCCCGAAGTCCCTGATCGCCGTTAGAAATCGGGGAATTGGCCGGCCGCTTGGCGCCACAACGTATCTGGCATTGAACAGGTCATAGTCAGCCGGATTCAGATAATTGAACGCCATCGTCGAATTGAGCGACATCACCTGTCCCGGGGAGATCGTGACGATGTCGTAAAAGGGCAGAATGAGGCGAAGAGATTTTACCGTGAAAAACGCCCGCGCCGGCGTCGTGGTCCGCAGCGTCGAAATCAGCTCCAAAAAGCCCGGGTCCGCATCGAGCGCCTTCGCATTGTTCTCCATCACTGCCGTGTTTTGCTGATAGCGCTGGAAGCGTTCGCGTAGCGCCGGGATGATCAAGGCCACGATAATCAGCGCCGGTGCTATCGCACGCCACGGCCGCGCCAGAGGTGCGAACCGCTGCCAGAGCCAGTCTCCGGCCAGCCCGATGGCGAGCATCGCGCCCAAATCGACCGCGCCGGTAAGGCGGTGGACCACCAGCACGTCATGCATCGGCAGGAATCTGGCCACATCGGGCCACGCCGAAAGCAGTACGTACAGCCCAAGCCACAGACCGAGCACGGCGATCGTCAGCCGTGCGGGGGCGGTGCGCCGATAGACCGCGTGCCAGACCCCTGCCACGGCCATCAGCGTGAGCGTCGGAATTCGCGCGTAGTCCAGCAGAAGCAGCTCCGGCGGCAGGGCTGCCACCCCGACGAGAAACGACGGATGGGCGAAGCGCGGTTTGACGTCATGATAAAAGATGAGGTCGAAATACGGCCGCATCAGGGAAAGCGGGAGCCACAAGTAACAAGTAATCGCCGCCGCAAACGCCGCGACGATCGCGAACCGAACCGAGCCCTGCGCCGCGCTCGCGAAGTACCCGCTCACCGGCCAGAGCGAGCCACGCGAGTGCCTGGCTTCGGTCGCCGCGCTTGCGGGCGGCTTCGCACGGAGACTCGCGAGCAATAGCGCGACGGCCGTAGGCGTCGCGAGGTACGCATACAGCAGATGAGACAAGACCAACGCCGAGCAGGCGATAATTGCCGCGAGGTAGCCCTCGCCCTTCGCCAACAGGCGATACAAGCAGGCCACCACGATGAACAACAGGTGCATCGCCCACAACTGCGTGTACATCCCGGAACCGTTCGAAATGTAGCTCTCGTACTCGAACCCATTGCTGTTAGGCGCTGCCGCCAGCAGTGAAGCGCATGCCGCGGCGGTCGCCGCCGCCGGGGCGGAGAACTCCATCGTTCTCATCGACCAATAGACCGTCAGGGGAAAGCCCACCATCAGGAGGTAGCGCACCAGGTTGAACAGAGTGAGCAGGTCGACCTGCGTCAAAAGCAGGCGATGCAGCGCGACGACGGCCAGATGCGGCAGGTGCTGATAATAGAGGAACTGGGGGAAGCCGAGCCCCACGTTGGGCACCCAGAAGTCGAACGGGTTGGCGCCATCGGTCAGCGCCGCGCTGGCGCGCTGGACGAACATGAAGTGGAATGCGTCATCGTTAAAGCTGGGGATACGCAGGCGAACTTCGGGCAGGAGCATGATCGCGTTGAATGCGATCGGGATCAGGACCAGCACCGCGAGGACCGCCGCTTCCCATCGCTGATCCGCAGTCCGATTACGCATCGCGGACTGCTCCGGCGGCTCGATTTGAAGGACGTACCGGCATGTGGGGGTTACCGCTCGCGCGGTATTCATACCATCGCCCCAAGGCAAAATGGGAGCAGACAACAACCCCGTCGGCGCGCTAAAAGGTGGCAGTACAGGATTCGATGATGAGAGAGAGCGCCGAGCGTGACCGCAATATCAGCCCGGCTGCCGGGAACCTTCCGGGCAGCACGGTGATCATCGGCGCGGGACCCGCAGGTCTCAGCGCGGGCTACGAATTGTCGAAGGCGGGAAGGCCGGTATGCGTGCTCGAGAAGGATCCTTTTCAGGTTGGCGGTCTCTCGCGGACGATCGAGTTCAAGCAGTTCCGCTTCGATATCGGCGGGCACCGCTTTTATTCGAAGAACCCGGCGATTGAAAGTTTGTGGACTGAGATTCTTGGCGACCGGATGCCGGTGCGCAAGCGGCTGTCGCGGATCTACTATCGCGGGCGGCTGTTCAAATATCCGCTTGACCCTATCGATGCGCTGCGAAAGCTCGGCCTTCGCGAGGCGATCGCGTGTCTTGCCAGCTATGCGTTCGCGCCGCGGCGCAGGGCCGATCAGATTCGAAGCTTCGAGGACTGGGTGAGCGCGGCTTTCGGGCGCCGGCTCTACCGGATCTTTTTCAAGACCTATACCGAGCGCGTATGGGGCATGCCATGCACGGAAATCAGCGCGGATTGGGCCGCGCAGCGCATCAAGGGCCTCTCGATGGCGGAGCTGGTGCGCAGGGTATTTGCGCGGCGCGATACTGCTCCGCTTATCAAGACCCTGATCGGCGCATTCCGCTATCCGCCGCACGGCCCCGGCGAGATGTGGGATGAGTTCGCGAGGCGAATCGAGTGCCAGGGCGGAACGGTCAAGCTCGGCCAGGATGTCGTCGCACTCAGGCGGGCGGGCGGCCGCCTCGTCTCGATTACGGCTAAAGACGGCGGCCAAACGCGGAGTTACCCGGCTTCGAATTTTATCTCGACCATGCCGATTCGCGGTCTGATAGAGGCCCTCGATCCACCGCCGCCCGCGGCGGTTTTGGAGGCTGCCAGGCGCCTGCGCTATCGCGACTTCCTGGTCGTCGCGCTGGTGCTCGATCAGGAACGGCTTTTCCCGGACCAGTGGATCTACGTGCACGACCCGGGCGTGCGCGTCGCGCGCATCCAGAACTTCAAGAACTGGAGTCCCGAGATGGTGCCCGATCCGCGATTCACGCTGGTCGGTCTCGAATACTTCTGTTCGGATGGAGACGAGGACTGGGCGGCGAAGGACGACCACCTGATTGCGCTCGCTTCGCACGAGCTGGCCGCGCTCGGCCTTGCGAAACAGTCGCAGGTGGTCGACGGAACCGTAGTGCGCCAGCGCGCCGCCTATCCGGTGTACGACCGGGATTATCAGGCGATCGTCAGCCAGGTGCGCGATTTCATTTCGCGCGAGCTTCCCAATCTTCAGTTGGTCGGGCGCAACGGGATGCACAAGTACAACAATCAGGACCACGCCATGATGACCGGCCTGATGGCCGCGAGGAACATCATGGGCGCATCCTTCGACCTGTGGAGCGTGAACTCGGACGCCGAGTATCTCGAGGGCGAGCGCGACGGTGACAGCGGCCTGCGGATGACGCCGGTGCGTTTGAGCTGAGGCCGGTCAGCGGCGCGCCAGGAGAGTTCGGGCGATGCCGGCGATCAGTCCCACCGCGGAATACAAGTAATAGAGTTGCTGTAGCAGAAAGCCGCCCGCCAGCAGGCGCAATCCCCCGCGCCGATAGAACAGCCGGTACAAATCGCGGTTGACCCACGCCGCCAGCACGGCGCAAGGAACCAGCGCAATCGCCGCGGCCGGACGCACCAGGCTCGCCGCGCCAAGCACCGCAAGGAGCATCGCGAGAATCCCGGCCGCGCGCTGGTCCGCGGTGAAGTTCAATCCCCTGGGCAGATAACCGTACTTGAGCAGCAGGATCGCCCATGGAAATGCGCGCAGGTTGAGATCGGTCTTGAGCAGCAGCTTAAGCGTCCACTGCTTGAGATGCTTTACCTGGAGCGCGGGGTCGAGCCGGATGTGCGCCCCCCGCGCTGCCAGCCGGTAGCCAAGATCGACATCCGACATCTCCGGCAGCTCTTCATCGAAGCCCCCCATCGACAGGAAAAGCTCGCGCCCGATTATTCCGCAGGCGCCCCAGAATGTGGTCACTTCGGGTCCGGAGCGCTGATGGAAATAATGATGAGCCAGATTCTTGAACTGGCTGATGGTGGTTCGAACCGCCGGGTCGTCATCATAGGACCCGATGACCGCATCGACGCCCGGCTCGGCCAGATCGGCGCGGACCCGGCTGAGCGCGCCCTCGCCAAGCGTCACATCGGCATCGGTGAATAGCAGGACCTGCCCCTGCGCGGCAGCCGCTCCTCGGTTGCGGGCGACGCCCGAGCCGCCATGCTGCGCCAATGCGATGAGCCGTACGGGATAACCCGACGCGACCTCCTGTGTGGCATCCGAGGAACGGTCATCGACGACGATGACCTCGACGTCGGGCCCGGCCTGCCGGAACACGCTATCGAGGCATCGCGCGAGCGTGCTCGCCGCATTGTAGGCCGGGATGATTATGCTGACGCTGGCGGTATCGGCGGCTGGGTTCGCCGAGCCGGCGTGGAAGTCGCGCGATGGCACCGGCGATCTATGGACCCTTTATCTCCGCCATGCCAGAAGCCGAAGGCGAAAATCCGCCGGGGCTGCCCGGCGTGTTATGGGTGATTTTCAAAATTGCCGCCACCGGCAAGCGATCGGCGGTCCGGCCCGCAAGGCGCGAGCGCCGAGATGGCCTTCGCAATCGCCGAGTCGCGCATTCTTGCTTACTCGCGCCGGAGTCTGCAACCGGACCGGTCGGTGCTCGATCGCAGCTTGCCGGCTCGCGTCGGCGGTCACATGCCGAGAATTCTTCCGTCATCCCGGCGGATTTGGTATTGCCTGACCGCCAAACTATGGGTGGACCGGCGCGCCAAGTCTAGTATTCTATTTGGATAAGGGCGCTGAATTTAGCCCCGCGATCCAACGTCGATAAATTAGAGGTTGGGCCTGAGCGCCCGGCCCAGTGAGCGTAACTTTTTCCGGGAGGTTTTGATGGCTAAGAAGATCGCCGCCGTTCTTGGCGGCGTAGTGCTGGGTCTGGCGATCGCGTTCGCGCGCGCCGGCGCTTTTCCTTTCTGGGGCTCAGGCGACGAATCATCCAAGGCGGAATCGGCTCCGGCTCCGCAGGCGGCCGCGTCGATTGTGGTTCCGGCGGCCCCGAACCAGCCCGAGCCCAACGAGCGTCCGGGCGTGATCACCT
Organism: Binataceae bacterium (SeqCode); assembly: GCA_035626155.1. GTDB lineage: Bacteria > Desulfobacterota > Binatia > Binatales > Binataceae > DASPOF01. Next base: position 22,227 of record DASPOF010000153.1, on the reverse strand, counting down.
CGTTCGCACCGCTGGTCAAGCGGGTGAGGCCGACCGTGGTCAGCGTCAGCGTCGTCCAGGATGTCAAGATGACCGGGAGCCCGTTCGGCTTCGGCCCTGGCGATGAGGGCGAGCAGGGCGGCCCGCAAGGCGCTCCGACGGACCCGTTCGAACAGTTTCGCCGCTTCTTCGGAGAACCCCCGCACAAGGAGCACGGGCTGGGCTCCGGCGTGATCGTGTCACCCGACGGCTACATCCTGACCAACAATCACGTGGTCGGTAATGCCGAGGAAATCCACGTCATGCTGATGGACAAGCGGGAGTTCACCGCGAAGGTCATCGGCAAGGATCCCAAGACCGATCTCGCCCTGATCAAGATCGACACCAAGGAGCAACTGCCCGCGGCTGTGCTCGGCGATTCGGACAAATCCGAGATCGGCGATTGGGTGGTCGCGATCGGCAATCCGTTCGGATTTTCGCTGACCGTCACGGCCGGGATCGTGAGCGCCAAGGGGCGCATCCTGGGCGGCAACTACGACGATTTCATCCAGACCGACGCGTCGATTAATCCCGGCAACTCCGGGGGCCCGCTGTTCAACACCAGCGGCGAAGTGATCGGCATCAACACCGCGATCTATTCCAATTCTCCCCGCGGCTCGAACATCGGCATCGGATTCGCGATTCCGGTCAATATCGCGCGCAGCGTGGTGGACCAGCTCAAGAACCGCGGGCGCGTCGTGCGCGGATGGCTGGGCGTCGAAATCCAGGAGGTCACCGCCGACCTCGCGCAGTCATTCGGACTGGCGAAGCCTGAAGGCGCGCTGGTCGCGAGCGTCGATAGCAACGGACCGGCGGCCAAAGCCGGCATCGAGCGCGGCGACATCATCATCAAGTTCAACGGCCACGACGTCCACGATGAGCACGAACTGCCCGCATTCGTCGCCCAGACGCCGGTTAACAAGACAGTTCCGCTCGTCCTGCTCCGCAACGGCAAGGAGCGGACCGTTAATGTCGTGGTGGGCGAGCTCAAGGAACAGGAAGTCGCCAGCGCGAAGACCGAGGAGCCCGGCGGCAGTTGGGGCATGCAGGTCGGCGATCTCACGCCCGAGATCGCGCGCCAGTTTCATCTCGACGTGGAGAAGGGCGTCGTAGTGCGGGGCGTGCAACCGGATAGCCCGGCCGCGGATGCGGACATCCAGCCCGGCGACGTCGTGCTCGAGATAAACCACGACAAGGTCGCCGACGTGCGGGACTTCATCGCCCACGCGAAGGAAGCCAAAGCTGGGAAGAAGCAGGCTTTGCTGCTGATCCGGCGCGGTAGCAACACCTTGTATACGGTGATCAAGCCCGAGGGCGTGGGTTGATCGAATAGCGATCGGACAGACGGCAAAATGCCGGCAGGCGGGCGCCGATTTCTCCCCGGAGAAATCGGCGCCGCTGTTTTGAGCACGCACCGCCCGCCGCTCGCATCTTCCGCGCCTCCCGGATGTTGCTTGCGCCGGCGCGATGGGGCTTTGCATAGTGGAAAGCGGTGGATGCGCAGACATGCGACGTTCTCATCGTGGGCGCAGGCCCGGCCGGTCTGGCGACCGCACTTTACCTTCTGCGCGCGCGGCCTGATCTCGCGGGCCGCGTTATCGCGATCGAGAAAGCGGTTCATCCGCGCTTCAAGACCTGCGCCGGCGGCCTGATTCCCAAGACGATTCTCGCGCTCGGCGAACTCGGCATCACGCTCGATGTGCCTGCGGTCGAGGTTGTCCGCGGATCGGCGCGCACGCCGGTGGGCGATGTCGATCTCGATCGGGGCGGCGCGACGCTCTGCACCATCGTCCGGCGCGACGAGTTCGACGCGCGCCTGGCGCGAGCCGCGAGCGATGCGGGACTTCGGATCGTCGAACGGTGCCGCGCGCTCGAAATCGCACAGGATGAGGCCGGAGTGCGGGTCGTAGCCGACCGCGGCGCATTTGCGGGCAAGCTGCTGGTCGGTGCGGATGGCTCTGGGAGCCGGGTGCGCCGATCAGTCTTCGGGCCCGGCAAGGAAACGATCGGGCGCGGACTGATGGCCGACATCGCCGCCGACTCCTCGCGCGCGATCGAATTCGCCGAGCGGCGCTACCGGTTCGACTTCCGATGCGTAAGCGGCGGGGTGCGCGGCTACGCGTGGTCGTTCCCGTGCCTGATCGGCGGCCGGCCGCATCTCAACGTCGGCATCTACGATCAGCTCCCGCGCGCCGGCGGCGCTCCCGGGAGCGAGCAGGCGCGGATGCTCCGCGAACTCAGGCGCGCATTCGACGACCTCGAACTCGACGGCGTGGGGCGCGGCGCGACGTCCTTCCACGCATATCCGATCCGATGGTTCGACGGGCGCGACCGCTACGTGCGCGGGCGCGTGATCCTCGCCGGCGACGCCGCGGGAGCCGATCCCCTGATGGGCGAGGGGATTTCGTGCGCATTCGAGCATGGGAAGCTGGCGGCGGGTGCTCTCGCGGCGTTCCTCGACGGCGACAACTCCGCGCTGGAGACCTACGACCGCGCGCTTCATCAGGGCGCGATCGGGCGCAAGCTTTCCAAGCTCGCATTTGCGGCGCGCCGTTTCTACGGCCCGCGCCATCGCATATTTTTCCGCCTCGCGCACCTGAGCCGCCGCGCCCAGGAGATCGGGCTGGACTGGTACAACGGCGCGCGCCATCTCGATGAGGTTCCCACCGCCGCGTTGCTCTCGAATTGGGCCAGCGCGGTTCTATTCGGCGCGCCCGTAAGGTAGCATCGCCATCAATCGCTCAGCGCGAGGGGTGTGGGGCGGCGCGTTCGCGCGCACCTCGGAGATGGAATCGTGGCGAGGCGAAAGCGGAAACGGCGCGCGCCCAGCCTCTGGCTGGTGCTCGGGCTTGCGGTCCTGGCCGCAGGATTCATTGCAAGGCGCATGCTGATGCCGAGCGCGGTTCACTACCTGGCCTATCGCCCGCCCGATGTCCCCGCATCCGAGCCGCAGCGCGGCGAGCCGGGCGCGGCGGCGAGCGCCGCTCCCGGCAGTGCGCAATCCGGCGGCGGCGAAGCGGAAGGCGCGGGCGATGAGAATCCGACCGCGAGCGACCGCCGCGCGCTCGAGCAGATCCTCAAGCAGAAGATGAAGTAGGCTCGCTGTGGCGTCCGCGATTCAGATAGCCGACGACCTCGGTTTCAGGATCGAGATCGATCGCCCGCCCGCCCGGATTGTCTCGCTCGTGCCGAGCTGGACGGAGACCCTGTTCGCGCTCGGGCTTGGGCCCGAGGTCGTGGGCGCGACCAAGTTTTGCGTCGAGCCGGCCGAGGCGCTCGCCGCTCTTCCAAGAGTGGGCGGCACGAAGAACCCGGACCTCGATGCGATCGTGAATCTCGCTCCCGATCTTGTGATCGCCAATGCCGAGGAGAACCGCCGCGAGGACGTTGAGCGCCTGCGCGATCGGGGAATCATTGTCTTCACGACTTATCCGCGTACGGTTGCGGGCGCGGTCGAGTCGATGCTCAAGCTCGGGCGCGCGGTCGGCCGCGAGGCCGAGGCTCATGCGCTGGCGCGCAAGGTGACGCGCACCGTGAGCGAGATCGAGGCGCACCTCGGCGTGTGGACCAAGCTCAGATTGCGCGTCTTTTGCCCGATCTGGAAAAACCCGTGGATGTCGTTCAATGCCGATACATACGCGCATGACGTGCTGCGGATGCTCGGCTTCAACAACGTGTTCGCCTCCGCCGGGGAGCGCTATCCGATGGTCACGATCGAGGAGTCACTCGAGCGCAGGCCGGACCTGGTTCTGCTGCCCGATGAGCCGTATGCATTCGGGGACGCCGACGTCGAGGAGTTGAAGGCGATGCTCCCGCCGGCGCTGTCGCGGCGCGTATTGCTGGTCGGGGGGCGCGATTTGCACTGGTACGGCGCGCACATGGTGACGGGCCTCAAGGCCCTGGCCGAGCGCCTCGCGCGCGTGCGGGCCTCGGTCATTCAGAATCTCAACTTCAAGTAGAAGATTAAGTTTGATCGCCGGCGCCGTTCCGGAATCGAGCAGGCGTGGGCGCAAGCGCGCATCGGACGCGCTGGCCTCGAACCGCGCCGCCGGATTTGCCGGCCTGGCCGGTTTGCGCGCCCGGCGCAAACGATTTAAACAGTTCGAGTCGTCCGCCGCGCGATCGCGCCTGGCAAGCGCGGCGGCATCGCAACCCAAGGAGAACCGAGATGCCTGGACCAGCTCCGCTCAGCGGAATCAAAGTACTCGACCTCACCAAGCTTGCGCCGGGACCGTTCTGCACGATGATCCTGGGAGACCTCGGCGCAGACGTGATCAAGATCGAGGAACCCGGACCTCCCACCGGACGGCGCGCCCAGCAGGCGGGCGCCGCCGGCGTGCAGGGACCCGGCGGCGGCTTCGGCGGCAACCCGTTCAATGCGCTCAACCGCAACAAGAAATCGATCGGCATCAATTTGAAGAGCGGACCGGGCAAGGAGATTTACGCGCGGATGGCTCAGCGCGCGGACGTGGTCGTCGAGGAGTATCGCCCCGGGGTCGCAGCGCGCCTGGGGATCGACTACAAGACGCTGTCCGCGCGCAACCCGAGGCTCATCTACTGCGCGATCACCGGCTATGGCCAGGATGGCCCTTATCGCGATCTGGTGGGCCACGACCTGAACTACATCGCGACCGCCGGCGTTCTCTCGCTGCTCGGGCGTCCCGGCCAGCCGCCCACCATCCCGCACAACCTGATCGCCGATTACGCGGGCGGCGGGATGCACGGCGCGATCGGCGTGCTGGCGGCATTGATGGCCCGCAACCAGACCGGGCGCGGCCAGTATGTCGATATCTCGATGATGGACGGGGCGCTGGCGCTGCTCACGCAATCATTCGCCACGTTTTTCGCATCCGGCGCCGTCCCGCAGCGCGGCGAGACGATGCTCGATGGCGCAATCCCGAACTACAACGTCTATCTGACCCGCGACAACAAGATGATCACCATCGGCTCGCTCGAGCCGTGGTTCTTCGCCAACCTCTGCCGCGCGCTCGGCCGCGAGGACCTGATCGCACACGAGTACAATCCGGCCAAGCGCGACGAGATTCGCCAGTTCTTTACCGAGGCCTTCAAGACGAAGACGCGCGATGAGTGGTTCGAGATTCTCACCCGGACCGACGTGTGCGTGGGCCGGATGCTCACGCTCGACGAGGTGCCCGATGACCCGCAGGTCAAAGCGCGCAAGATGATCGTCGAGGTCGAGGCGCCCGGCGGCCAGAAGGTGAGACAGGTCGGAATATCGGCCAAGCTCTCCGACACGCCCGGATCGATTCGATCGCTCGCGCCGCAACTCGGCCAGCATACCGACGAGATCCTCGGCGGGCTCGGCTATTCGAAGGAGCAAATTCAGAAGTGGCGCGAGGAAGGCGCTATCCGCTGAGAAGCGAAATCGGGATGCCCGCGCGCCCGGCCGCTTGTTAAGCATCCCGGCCGCGGGATCGCCCGCCCCGTGCTGAGCCGCGCGCATTGCCCCGGCCGCGCGATTGCTCCGGCGCGCCGGGCGCGGCTATCATTGCCGCATGCCGCAACAGCAGACCCTGTTTCTCCACGGCGCGCACGAGCCTATCGCGATCGAACGGGCCGAGGGCGCGTACCTCTATGGCCGCAACGGTATGAAGATCCTCGATGCCGGCGCGGGGGCGGTGGTGGTGAACATCGGACAGGGGCGCGAGGAGATCGCCGAGATCGCGCGCAGCACGATGGCGAGGCTTTCGTACCTCATCCCGGTGTGGACCTCGCCCGAACGCGAGCGTCTGGTCGAGCGGCTTGCGCGATGGACGCCCGGCGACCTCAAGCGCTTCTTCTTCACCAGCGGCGGGTCCGAGTCGGTCGAGGCGGCGCTCAAGTTCGCGATCATGTATCACAAACTGCGCGGGGAGCCGTCGAAGAACAAAATCATCGGGCGGCGCACCTCATATCACGGCAATACGATTGCGGCGCTGTCGGCGGGCGGAAGCTCGCGTCGCGCCGATTACGAGCGCGTATTGCTCGACTGGCCCAAGATCGGACCGTCATACTGTTACCGCTGCCCGTGGGGAAAGACTTATCCCGGGTGCGCGATCGATTGCGCGACCGCGCTCGAGGAGGAGATCGATCGCCATGGCGCGGGCTCGATCGCGGCCTTTATCGCGGAGCCGATGATAGGCTCGTCTGCCGGCGTGGTCCCGCCGGTCAAGGAGTACTGGCCCAGGCTGCGCGAAATCTGCACGCGCCACAACGTGCTGCTGATCGCCGATGAGGTCATGACGGGCTTCGGACGGACCGGGCGGCGGTTCGCCGTCGATCATTGGGATGTGAAGCCGGATATCCTGGTCGGCGGCAAGGGGCTGACCGGGGGTTACATGCCGATGGGGATGATCGCGGTCGCCGAGCCGCTGGTCGAGGAGATGGAGCGCGCGCACGCGGATTTCATGTTCTACACCTACAGTTCGCATCCGGTTGCGTGCGCGGTTGCCGACGGAGTGCTCGGGATCATGGAGCGCGAGCGGCTGGTCGAGCGATCGGCCGAAGTCGGCGCGCGGCTTGGCGCGCATCTCAAGGAGGAGCTGTCCGGACATCCGATGGTCGGGGATATTCGGGGCTCGGGACTTTTCTGGGGCATCGAGATCGTTCGCGACAAGGCGACACGCACGCCGTTTCCGCCGGACAAGCGGCTAACCAATCACCTGCTTGGCGCGGCGATTCGAAGGGGGCTGTTCTTTTACCCGGCCAGCGGGATGGCGGGAGCGGCGGGCGGCGACGCGATGATGATCGCGCCGCCATTCGTGGTGGGCGACCCGGAAATCGAGTTCATCGTCCGCACGGCGCACGATACGCTCGAGGAGGTCCGCGCCAAGCTCTGAGTCCGCAGAGCGCGAGGCGGCCGGAATTGAGCCTCGGATGAACGGCGCCGGAGCGGTAATCGGCAAATCAACCCGCGGCCGCAATCGCACCGCATCGCCCAATACGACCGGCGTGACCGGTAAGTTCGTTCCCCGCCAACAGCGCCCGCGCGCCACATCGATGACTGGGCGGCACCATCAGAATCAACGGAGAGAGAAACGGATGGCGGATAGCATCATCGGGCCGACCTCGCACTATTTTTACTCGCAGCGGCTCAAGCTCCATTACGTCGACTGGGGCAACCCGCAGAAGCCCCTGATGGTGATGGTTCACGGCGGGCGCGACCATTGCCGCAACTGGGACTGGGCGGCGCTCGATCTGCGCGAACATTATCATGTGATCGCGCCCGATCTGCGCGGCCACGGCGACTCCGATTGGGCGATCGGCGGCAGCTACTCGATGATCGATTACGTGCTCGATCTCGCGCAGCTCCTGCAGGCCGTCGCGCACGAGCCGGTCACGCTGATCGGCCATTCGCTCGGCGGCGGGATCGTCCTCGAATACTCGGGAACCTTTCCCGAAACGGTGAAGGCGGTAATTTCGATCGAGGGGCTGGGGCCTCGGCCCGGCATGATCCGGCCCACGCCGGCGCACGAGCGCATGGCGAACTGGATCGGCCAGATGCAGGGGCTGTCGCGGCGCAAGGTGCACGAGTATGCAACCGTCGAGGAGGCGCTCGCGCGCATGATGAGGGCCAACCCGCATCTAACTCACGAGCAGGCGAGCCATCTCACGGTCTGGGGCGTGCGCCGCAACGAGAACGGCACCTATTCCTGGAAGTTCGACAATTACGTGCACGCCACCTCGCCATACTCGTTCAACAACAGGGATGCGCGCGACATCTGGAGCCAAATCCGGTCTCCTGCGATGCTCATCCGGGGCGCGGAATCATGGGCGGGGGACTGGGTGAAAGACGGCCGGTTCGCGGTGTTCAAGACCGCGCAGACGGCGACGATCGAGCAGGCGGGCCACTGGGTCCATCACGACCAGCTCGCGCAATTCCTCGCGGTCGTGCACCGGTTCCTCGAGATCTGACTCGCGATGCGATCGCCGTCGCTCTCGCTGCGCGCCGACCAGCTCGAATATGTGCATCTGGTCGTGCTGGCGGTTGCGGTGGGCATCCTGGCCGCGCTCGGCAATCTTGGCTTTCGCGCGCTCATCGATTTGTTCTCATGGCTCTTTCGCGGGCTTGAGTGGGGCCTGCTCGGGATCGGCCGCGGCGGAATCCATCGTCTGTTGATCCCGCTCGTGCTTCTGAGCGGCGGCGCCGGCGTCTTGGTCCTGGATCTCCTGTTTCCGGGCGAGGTGCTGGGCTACGGCTTTCCGAATTTCCTCGAGATGGTGAATCTCGGCAACGCCAGGATCAGACGCCGCTGGATTATCACCAAGGCCGTCGGCTCAGCGCTCTCGCTAGGCTCGGGCGCGTCGGTTGGCCGCGAGGGGCCGATCGCGCAGATTGGCGGTGCGGTCGGCTCTGCCGTGGCACAGTTGCGCAATCTTCCGCCGGACCGCCGCAAGGTGCTGGTGGCCGCGGGAGCCGGCGCGGGCATCGCGACCACCTTCAACGCGCCGATCGGCGGTCTGATGTTCGCGCAGGAGCTGGTGCTGCTCGGGCACGTCGAGATCGCCAACCTGACTCTGCTCGTTATCGCGACCTTCAGCGCGGTGGTGACCTCGCGCGCGATCCTTGGCAACGCATCGGTCTTCGTCGTGCCCCCGTTTGTCCTGCGCAGCTATTGGGAGATGCTGACGTATGGCTTGATGGGCGTGGGAATGGGCGTGCTGGGGGCAGGCTATGTCCGCTTGTTCAACGGCGTCTCGATGCTGTTCCAGAAAATCCCCCTTCCCGGTTGGGCCAAGCTCGGGATAGGACTGGCGGCGGTCGGCGCGATCGCAATCGTGCTGCCCGAGAACCTCTCCGACGGGTACCCGGTAATCAATCGTGCGATGGCGGGTCAGTTCGAGCTCGGGATGCTCGCATCGCTTGCGGGCGCGAAACTTGTCGCGAGCAGCATCTCGCTCGGTTGTGGCGCGCCCGGAGGCGTGTTCGGTCCGATCTTTTTCATCGGGACGATGGCGGGCGGCGCGTTCCAGCGGCTCTCGGCGATTCTGATCCCTCATCTCACCGGACCGCGCGGCTCGTACGCGCTGGTCGGGCTGGGGGCGTTTCTGGCCGCCACCACGCATGCGCCGCTGACCGCGCTGTTTCTGCTCTTCGAGATGACGCAGAGCTACACGATCCCGCTGCCCGCGATGATCGCGACGATTACCGCGCTGGTCGTCGCCCGCGCGATCGAAAGCGAATCGATCGACACCTATCGGCTCGCGCGCGAAGGCAAGACGCTTCAGATCGGGCAGGAGCGGCTCGCGCTCACGCAGATTCCGATCGGCGCGGTGATGACCACGCACGTCGCCGTCGTGCGCGAGAATCTGCCGATGGCCGACGTGCTCCAGGCCGCCGGCGAAACCGCGCAATCGACGCTGCCGGTCGTGACCGGCGACGGCGATCTTGCCGGACTGATCGTGACACGAGATCTTCTCGCGCTGCTGCGCACGGGAAGCGAGCTTGGGCCGCTGGTCAACGCTTACGATCTTGCCCAGACGAGCTGCCCGCGCATCGCGTCCGATCTCAATCTCGATGTGGCCGCGCAGATGATGGAGCAGGAGGGCCTCGATGAGCTTCCCGTCGTGGACCGCTCAACGGGCGGCAAGCTGGCCGGGCTCATCACGCGCCAGCATATCGCGCAGGCGCTCAACCGGGTGACGGTTTCGCTCTCGACCCTGGCCACGCGCGAGCCGAACATCTTCTGGGCGACCGGTTACCGCGTGACGCGCGTGGAGGTGCCCGAGGCGGCGGCAGGACGGACGGTGCGCGAGATCGATCCGCGCGCGCGCTTCAATGTGACGGTGCTCGCATTTCGCGATGCGGGCAATCCGGAGGCGGGCTTCGTGCCGATCGTTCCGGACTATCGTCTCAAGGCGGGCGATTTGCTCGTCGCCGCCGGACGCCCGACCGATATCCGCCGCTTCGTCCGCGAACTCGAGTATCGCGCGGCGGCGGCCGGCGCGCCTCAATCGCCCGTCTCAGCCGGAAAGCGATAGGCGTGCGCGCGCCCGCCGCGCAGTTCCGCGCACAATTGCTCGACGGTCGTGACATCGCGCTCGAACTCGGTCGCGCAGTTGAGAAACCACTTCGTGGTCGGGAAGTGCGCATCGCTTCCGCCCACCGTCGTGAGCCCGAGCTTCGCGGCGGCAGTCTCGGCGCGCTCGTTCTCGGCCGGCGAGTTCTGGCCGTTGAGCACTTCGATCGCGCTGAGCGCGGGGCCGTGGCGCGCGAGCAGCGCGTCCAGGCGCGGCCCGAATCCCGAGTCGCGGAACGGATGCGCCGGAATCGCGATTCCGCCCTCGCCGTGGACGACCTCGATCAGGTGCTCGCTCTTTAGCATCCGTGAAGTCAGGTCGAAGCGCCGCGTCACCTCGGCGGTGATTCCAAAGAGCAGGAGATGGCCGAGATCCGTGTCCGCCTCGCTGCCCTTGAGGACCGCAATGCCGAACCGCTCGGCAAGCTCCGCGTATTGCCGGTCGAGCGCCGGATCGGACGGGAACAGCCGATGCTCCGTGAAGCATACCGCGCCCAGGCCGTTTCCGCGCAAGGCCGCAAGCTCGAGATACTGCTCGGGCGACACGTTGGAGTCCGACGACAGGCGCGTGTGAATGTGAAGATCGACGATCATGGCATCAGAGTTTGATTTGACGGGGCGCCTTTCGCAACTGCGCGCCGGTTAAGGGTCATCGAAAAAACCCCGCGGACCGCGGGGCTGACCCGGCCGATTCTCAACATGTCTCTATGGATCCGCGAACGTGTCCCGCACCTGGATGTGATCCACCATCGAGAAAATCCCCGTCTGCGTGAACACGAGCGTCTGAACGATCACGCGGTCCGTCTCGGTGTCCACCGTGCCCCACAGCACCAGCGTGTCGCCCTCGAGCCTGAACTGCACCGATCGGTAGCCCTGCGCATCGAGCGCGCGCCTGAGCGCGGTCAGGCGGAGCGCGCGCAAATTGGCTCCGCCTGATTCACCCGGCGCGCCCGGAACGGGCGCGAACCCGCCGCCAGTCTCCGGAGGATTGTTGCCCGACCTGAACGAATCGAGGTGCGACATCACGAATGTCGCGGCGATTGCGCCGATGAATGCGAGGAGGAAAAGCCCGCCGATATGGCGCAACGCCGATGGCCGTTTGCGCCTCATCGGCGCGCCCGCCAACTCCTCATCGCGGTACGGCGCGGAGGTTTCGAAATCGCCCAGCACGACGGTTGCGTCTTCGTGGCCGGTCTCGGCGCGCGCGGGGATGCGTCGCAGGTCCGCCGCGCAGAACGAGCAAAAACGCGAGTCGGCCGGAATCCGCCGCGCGCACACCGGACATTCCATATCGGCCAGCGCGGTCAGCACGGTGGGCGCCGATGGCGATGCGGCCTGCTGGCGCGCCCCGCCGGTTGAAAGCGGGAGGCGAAGCTGCGGCTTTTGCGGGCCGGCGGCTGCGGACGGATCCGTGCGCGCGCCTGCCGGGCCCGCCGATGCGCCGGGCGCATGCGCGCCGCCTGCCTTGATCGCAAGCAGGCGGTCCTTGAATTCGGCAACGTCGCCGATCCGAAGCGCGACATCGTACTTGAGCGCCTGATCGACAACGTCCGCGAGATCGGGCGCTATGTCGGGGCATAGCGAGTGGAGCGGCGGGAAGCTGAACGGCGCCTCCAGCGCGGGGTCCCGCCCCGAAAGCGCGTGATGCATCGTTGCCCCGAGCGCGTAAAGGTCCGAGCGGAACTCGACCCTGCCCCGATACTGCTCGGGCGGGGCGTAACCCTGGGTCCCGATCATCGTCGCGTTCTGCCGCGGAGCAAAATGGCGCGCGATTCCGAAGTCGATCAGCTTTGCCTGTCCGCTCTTCGTCAGCATCACGTTCGACGGCTTGAGATCGCGGTACACCACCGGAGGCTGAAGGTTGTGCAGGTAGCCGAGCGTGTCGAGAATCTGAAGCGCGATATCGATTACCTCGGCCTGGCCGAGCTTGCCGCCGGCGTCCTTGATGCGTTGCTCGAGCGTGATGCCGTCGATGAACTCCATCACGAGGTAGTGATGGTTCTCCTCGCTGAAGCGATCGAAGACGCGCGGGATGTGTTCGTTCGCAAGCTGCGCGAGCATGTCCGCCTCGCGCTGAAAAGCCGAAACCGCCTGCCTCTGCATGTCGGGGCTGGTGAAGCTGTCCACCATTTCCGCCAGCGCGCACGGCCGCGATGCGAGCCGCAGGTCCTCGGCGAGGTACACGAGCTTCATCCCGCCGCCGCCGAGCGGTTTGACGACGCGGTAGCGGCCGCCGATCACCGTGTTCGAAGCGATCATTGCTCAGCCGCCGTCATCGCTCCGGCTCGATCGGCGCGGCGAAGTTGCGCTCGCGCCGCAAACGCCGCCGCGCATCGAGACTCCGATTGTCCAGCGCGCCCGATAGCGCCGCGTTGGCCGCGCACGCAAGGTGCACCAGCAATCCGATCGGTCCTGCCGTGTATGCGATCATCACTCCAAAAAACCAGAGTATCGCCTTCAGCAGACGGCCGCGGTACAGATGGCCCAGTCCCGGAATCACGCTCAAGACCGCTGCAACCACCGGCCGGTAGCCGGGGTCGGGCACCAGCCATCGCACGGTCGAGAGCGGCGCGCCGCAATCCTTGCAGTATTCCGCGTCCGCCACCACGACCGGCCGGCCGCATCGCGAGCAGAACCGTGGCTCTTCGCTGCGCGCGTCAGGCACGGAAGGTAAACGGCGCCTGGCCGAGCCGGATCGCATCGCCGTCGGAGATTCGCGCCTGCGTGATGCGCTGGCTGCCGACGAAGGTGCCATTCTGGCTGTTGAGGTCCTTGAGTTCGAACGCGCCGTTGGCCGCCTCGATGCTCGCGTGATGGCGCGAGACCGACGAGTGGGCCACGACGATATCGTTGTCCAATGCCCGTCCCAGTCGCGTCGGAGCGCCCGCCCGAATCGCGTACCGGCGTCCGTCGGCGTCGATCAGGCACGGACCCTCGGCCTGCGCGCGCTCGCCGGCCAGCCGCGTCGCGACGTGCGCGGGATTGGGCCGGTCGGCTGCCAGCGAGACTTGCTCGCGCGCGGCCGCGGAAGTCTGCCGCAGGTGAAAGGTTAGTTCGTAGCCGCCGATTCCGATGCGGTCGTTGTCGTGGAGATCGACCGTCTCGATTCGCCGGCCGTTGACGAAGGTGCCATCCTGCACGGCGAGGTTTCTGATCACGTAGTCGGCGCCCTTGCGCTCGATTACCGCGTGGCGCATCTGCACCGAAGGATCGCCGAACAGCCCGACCGGATTCTCCTCGGCGCGGCCGAGCGTCGCGCGGGCGCCCTCGATCCGGTACTGGCGGCCCTTGAGCCGTCCCTGCTGAATCGTCACCCACGCCGACTTGGTCAGTTCGTGTACGAGACCGATGAGGAGCCCGATCGCCAGGCCGATCGCGGCCTCGCCGAAGAATCGCGACTGCGCGCCTGCGCCCGTGATGGATCCGATTAGATCGAAAAAGATTCCCCCGACTGCGCCGCCCGCCAGGCCGCCAATCGAACCTTTGACGACGTTTTCCAGGACCAGGGTCGAGAGACCCACTCCGGCTCCGAGCAGCGCGCCGTCGATCGCCCAACCGACGATTCGCCCAAACACGATCGTCGCGATCGACCCTGAGATCAATTCTCCGCTTGGGTTGAAGGCCACGCCGCCCGCGACCAGGATTCCATTGAACGCGTAATTCGACAGCCAGGTGGCGACCAGCGAGAGCACCGCGCAGAGCACGAAGCCGCGCACGAAGCGGCTCTTCGTCTGCGGACTGATTCGAAGCTCAGCCGCCTCGACCGCGGTGATGAGTCCGCCGATCATTCCTGCGGCCAGCGCGGACGCGATGAAGCCGGCCACCTGCTGGGCGGTCGTGAGCGGCTCGCCCAGGTGATGGCCGTTGTTCACGATCTCGATCGGAATCCATCCGATCGCGCCGCCGGTCAGTCCGGCCAGCGCCTTGAACGCAAGTTCGCGCCGGTTGAGCGACCCGTCAAAAAGAGGGGATAGCAAGGAATTCACGATGCGCGCCGCCTCACAGTCCGCACTGAAACTATACTAGCCCGGCCCGAGTGCCCGCAAAACTGTGCTATGCACCGGGCTTTCGCGAGAAGGCGTGTTGCCGCATATTATCCGGCCGCGCCATGATCTTCCTGCGGGCCGCAAATCCGGGGCACTTGCGGGCGCGCCCGACGCGACTTGCGTCCCCGAATCGCCCCGCCCGCGCGGCGCGTCGAAATCATTGCGGCCGCAACGCTGATCGCGCAACCGCAGGAGCAACCCGATGGTGAAATTCGATCACATGGTCCTGCCTGTTTCGAATGTCCGCCGCTCGCGCGACTGGTATGTGAAGAACCTGGGTTTCAAGGTCGAGTTCGAGCGCAACGGGGTAGCCGCGATCCAGGACACCGCCGGCTTCACGATTTTCCTTCGTAAGGCGGCAAAGCGGCTTGCTGGCGACAAAATTACGCTCACGATCCAGGTGAAGAACGTCGATCGCAAGCATCGTGAGCTAGCGAGCGCCGGCATCGAGTTCGTCAATCCGCCGCAGCGCCTGTTCTGGGGCTACGGCGCCGAGCTTCGCGACCCCGACGGCTACATGATCGACCTGTGGGACGAAGTGACGATGCGCGAGAAGGGCGGTTCGTAGGGACTCGGAGGAAAAACACTCTCGGCGGGACTTACCCGGCGAGTTTCGTACTCACGAAGCTACGCACTGCGCGAGGCGGTGGCGCGCGCGAGCCGGCGCGCCGTCTCGCCGAGCGCGCCCGCGCGATGCCACCGGCTGTACTCCTCGGCGGTCAGCCCGCGGGCGATCTCCAGCGCGACTGATAGTCCAGCCAGAACGAGCACCTGGGCCAGTACGCTGATTCGCGGGGCAAGCCCCAGTCCGCCGCCCTCGCGCCGCACCGGCGTATGCATCACCAGGTCCGCCATCCTGGCCAGCTCCGAGGTGCGATTTCCGGTAATCGCGATCAGTCCCGCGCCGTGCTCCTTGATCGCAGCCGCGGTAGCGCACAGCTCGTTCGTGTTGCCGCTGTTGGAGATCGCGATTACCACGTCGAGCGGATGCACCTGTCCGAGGCTGCCGTGCAAGGTCTCGGTCGCATCGAGGAACGTTGCTGGCGTGCCGACCGAGCAGAACAGGCTCGCTGCGTATCGCGCGACATGCTCCGGCTTGCCGATGCCGGTCAGATGCACGCGCCCGCCGCGCGCCTGCGCCGCGCGGATGATCTCCACCGCTTTGGCGATTGCGCCCACGTCGAGCGCGGCCTGAAGGGTCGCCAGTTCATCGAGCGACTGCTCGAAAAACCTGACCACCTCTGTGGATGTGTCGCCGGCGCGGCCGGACGCGGGCGCCGGGATGCCGGCCTCTCCCGATGGGAGGGTATCGCCGTACAGGCTCGCGATTTCCTCGCGCAACTTAAACCCCTCGGGGAATGCGCCCAGCCGCATGACCGACACCGCGCCCGCGGCATTGCCGAGCCTTCCGATGCGATCCCACGGCAGCCCCCAGCGCATGCCCGCCAGGACGCCGCCGAGGAACGCGTCGCCGGCGCCGGTGGTATCGACCGCCTTGCGCGCGAAGCCCGGCACGCGGATGAGCGCATCCTCCGACGCGATCGTGCATCCGCGCGCGCCGTCGGTGATTATCACCGCGCGGCTCCCGTAGCGCGCGCGAATCCGCTCGGCCATCCGGAGCGTGTCGCGGACCTTTCCGCCCGCCAGCGCTACGGCGGCGAGCTTGGCCGGTTTGAGCATCGTTGCGAGTTTCAGCGCGCGCTCAAGTTCTGCGCGAGTCCCGAGCAGGGCGGCAGCATCTGCGGGCGGAATATCCACGTCGAGGACGGTGGTAATCGAGTGCGCGCGCGCGAAGAGCAGGATCGCATTGACGGTCTTCAGCGGAAGCTGCGAGATTTCGGTGGTCACGATATGCGCGGCGCGGATGAACGCGCCGTGGCGGCGGCGAATCTCCTCGGGACGAAGCTCGCCGGTCGCGCCGCGCGCCATATAAATCGCGCGGTCGCCGCGCGCATCGACGAATACGTTGGCAAATGAACTCGCACTGCCATCGAGCGTCAGATGATGGCGGATGCCGAGGCGGTCCATGCCGGCGCGCAGGAACTGGCCGTTGCGGTCGTCGCCCATCTTGCCAAAGATTCCCGCGCTGAGCCCGAGGATGCGCGCCCATCCGAGATGGTTCAGCGTAAGCCCGCCGACCTCCGTCCTCTCAACGGCGCCGCTGCCGTCGTGAGCGCTGAGCAGGATCTTTTCGCCGGCGTGAATTACGCGTGGGGTGCGGTAGAACCGGTCAACGACCATGCTGCCGCATCCGGCGACATCGAGTTTTGCGTCAGGCATGAGGTAACCCCGCCCCGGGGGCGGTCATCGATGGCGCGGGCGGCTCGTATAAGCTCTGCCAGCCCGCCTCCAGCCTCGCGGCATTGCGCTCGCGAAGCGATTTGAAGCGCGATGCGAATTCGCGGCGCTCCTCGGGGGAGAGCGCACGCGTGCCCGGCGCGACCTCATCGCTCTGGCACACGCCGAGTTCTTTGAGCGCGGCCTTCAGGCACGCGATCGTCGGACGATACGGCGCGCCTGCCCGCGTGAACTCGCACGCGATGCGGAAATCCTCGGCTGCGGCTTTGTATCGTTCCATGAGCGTCCGATCGCCTGCGCGGCAGACCTGCCAGGCGCGCTGCCACTCGCGCGGCATCGGATTACCCGGTCCCGCGACGACGCCGTAGGGCATTGAGCGCTGCGTCAGGTAGCGGTTCCACCAATGACGCATCGCGCCAGCAAACCCGTCGGGCGGCGCGAACAGGTCGAAGATCAGATAGGGGTTCCCCGCATAGATCGCAAACTCGTGAGCGAGCTTGAAGTGTGATGCGGCCCGCGTGTAGTTGCCCAGCACCGCCTTGCTGGCCGTGACCTTGATTCCGCGCACGTAATCGAGCCGGCTCATCCGCTTGACGTCGCGGGTGTGGAGATGAGGCGCCTTTCCGGGCGCCGCGATATCGGCATTGTCGTAAAGGAACACCGGGATCGAGCGGCCGAGCTTGTCGAAGACAGCGCCGATCTCCCGCTCGACGAATGCGACCAGGTCGTCGGCATCGGCAATCGAAAGCGGAGCGACGACCGCGCCGTCGGCGTCGATCGCGATTGCGTAGGCGAGATTTTCGAGCGTCTCTGCACGGTTGTGAGCGGTGATTCCCACCCATACCTCGATCTTGTGCGCCAGCCCGGCCGCCGCGCGCCGGCATTCATCGACGGAGATCCGCGCAACCGCTTGCCGGCGCGGATTGTCCATGCGATCCCACTCGCCGGTGGTGCCGGCCGCGAAGATGATGTCGGCGCCGCGCCCGTTCTGGATCGCGAAACGCACAACCGCCCGCTGCTCGTCCTCGACGATGCGGCCCGAGGCGTCGAGGATGGTTACCGTCGGAACGGAAAGACCGGGCCGCGGGATGTAGTCGTCGAGCGATCGCACGGGCGCGATTGTAGCAGATCGGCGCCGCCGCGCGCGCGGCGCGCCAGTGCCGCACTAAAGCAGTCCCACTCCCATAAAAGTTTTGAAATTCCAGTGTATGCCGTCCATGGAAGTGTAGTTCTCGATTCGGTATTCAACTCGCGCCTGATAGACGCCGCTGGGGGTGAGCGCGCCGGGCGGCGGACTCGCCGACCAGAGCGACTTCCTGGACGAATCGAGGAACATCCTGTCGATCGCCGCCTTTCCGGAGTGCTGCTCGAGCACGAGTTCCGTTAGGCCGCCATTGCGGTCGAAGGTTGCGGTGATGATGACCGCCCTCAGTTCCGAGGGCAGCTTGAGTCTGGCGATTTCCTCGGTCTCCTCGCTGCGCCGTATCGCCGGCCACACGTGGTCCATGAGATCGTAGGAGAAGCTTGCGAATTCTGCCGCCTTTTCGTTCATCAACCGCTCAACTGCAGGGTTCATCCCGGTTCCCACGCGCCGCTCGCTGCCGGGAACGTCGCCAAATACGAGCGTGGGCCGGCTCGTTGCTTCGCTCTCGAGACCCTCAGGGGGCTTGAGCGCCGATTCGGCCCGGGAGAGCGGGACCGCCGGCTGGGCAGAAAGCGCCGAGAGATCGGTCACCACGCGCGCGGTGGGTTCCGCCTGGGGTACGGGTGCGGCCGCAGGCTGGTTCTGCTGCCAGAACCAGCATCCTTGCGCTGACACCGCCAGCCCGGCGAGCATCGCGATGAAAATCGCTGCGACAACCGGCGCGACCGGTTGATAAAGAGAGCGCCAATGCTTAATTGTATGGATGGCCTGCGGCTGATATCCTTTGACGAAAGGTGCCGACAGGCCTGAGTTATCCCGATGAAAGCCGAAATCCATCCCGCCTACCACCGCTGCGTAGTGACGTGTGCGTGCGGAAATACATTCGAGACCCGCTCGACCGCAAGCGAGCTTAACGTCGAAGTGTGCTCCCGGTGCCATCCGTTTTATACCGGAACGCAGCGCCTGGTCGATACGGCCGGACGCGTCGAGCGCTTCAAGCGCAAGTACGGCCTCAAGTAGAATTCAACCCCGGGCGCTCGCGATGCGATCTTGCCGCCGAGCCCGCGGCGGATCGGATTCTTGGCCGGCCCGCATCGCCAGGCCGCTCGCGAGTCTGTTGAGGGAGCCGCGCCGGCGCCCGTCGGCTGTCACGCAATGATCGACAAGCTCAAAGGAATCGAGGAGCGTTACGGCGAGATCGAGAAGAAGCTCATCGATCCCGCCATTATCGCGAACATCCGCGAGTACACGCGTCTGGCCAAGGAACGCGCGCAGCTCGCCGACCTGGTGGCCTGTGCCCGCGAATATCGAAAGGTCCTCGACGATCTCGCGGAGCACAAGGCGGTCCTCGACGGCGCCGACCCGGAGCTGCGCGAGCTTGCCAGGGCGGAGTTGCCCGCGATGCAGAAACGCGCGGCGGCGCTCGAGGACAAGCTCCGGCAATTGCTCACTCCGCGCGATCCCAACGACGAGAGAAACGTACTGCTTGAGATTCGCGCCGGGACGGGCGGCGCCGAGGCGTCGCTTTTCGCCGGCGAACTCTACCGCATGTATTCGCGTTACGCCGAGCATCACGGATGGAAAATCGAGCCGCTCAGCCTGAGCGAAACCGGCCTGGGCGGAATCAAGGAAGTAATCGCGCTCATCAGCGGGCGCGGCGCGTACTCGCGCCTGAAGTACGAGGGCGGCGTCCATCGCGTGCAGCGCGTGCCCGAGACCGAGGCGGCCGGCCGGATTCACACCTCGGCGGTGACGGTGGCCGTGATGCCCGAGGCGGAGGAAGTCGAGGTCAATATCAACGAGGAGAAGGACCTCAGAATCGACGTGATGCGCGCATCGGGGCCCGGCGGGCAGAGCGTCAACACGACCGACTCCGCGGTCCGCATCACGCACATCCCCACCGGAATCGTGATCGTGTGCCGCGATGAAAAGTCGCAGCACAAGAACAAGGCGCGAGCGCTCAAGGTCCTGCGCGCGAAGCTGCTCGAGAAGGCGCGCGCCGAGCAGGAAGCGAAGATCGCCGATCGGCGCCGCTCGATGGTCGGCACGGGCGACCGTTCCGAGCGGATCCGAACCTACAACTTCCCGCAGTCGCGCGTCACCGACCATCGCGTCAACCTGACCCTCCATCAGCTCGACCAGATTCTCGATGGGAACCTCGATTCGATCATCGACGCGCTCGCCAGCGCCGACCAGGCGCAGGCGCTGAGCGCCTGAGCGCCGCGATGAGAACCGGCGCCGAGGCGCGCAATTCGACCGCGCGGATCCAGGAGATCGTCCAGCGCGCCGCGCGCACTCTTGCGGCCGCGGGCGTGGATACGGCGCGGCTCGATGCGGAAGTCCTGCTGGCGGAGGCGGCGGGGGCGGGGCGCGCGCAGGTTCTGGCAGGCGCGATCGAGCCGACCGAGGAAATTCTCGCGCGGTTCAGCCGGTGGCTCCTGCGGCGCGAGGCCCGCGAGCCGCTGGCATACATCATCGGGCACAAGGAATTTTACTCCCTCGATTTCGAGGTCAATCCCGCAGTCCTCATCCCGAGGCCGGAGACTGAAACGCTGGTCGCCGCGGCGCTCGAGTTCATCGGCGCGCGCGACGTTCGGGTGCTCGATATCGGAACCGGCTCGGGCGCGATCGCGATCGCAATTGCGGCCGGCTCTCCGCGCGCGCGGGTTGTCGCGACGGACGTATCTGAGCCCGCCCTCGAAGTGGCGCGGCGAAACGCGGCGCGGCTCGGTGTCGCGCAACGAGTCGAGGTGCGCTTGGCCGATCTCTTCGAGGTCCTCGATGGCGGCCCGCCGCTTGGCCGATTCGATCTCATCGTGTCGAATCCGCCCTACGTCGATGACGCCGCGATGGCGGCGCTCGCGCCCGAGATTCGCGATCACGAACCGCGACGGGCGCTTGCGGGTGGTCCCGATGGGCTCGCGGTCTACCGGAGGATCGCCGCGCGGGTTTCCTCGCACATGACGCGCGAAGCGCGGCTGATGGTCGAGATTGGCGCGAGGCAGGCGGCGGCCGTCGCGGCGTTGTTTGCAGCCGCGGGATTGCGCGACGCCGGGGTGATAGACGACCTGGCCGGCATCCCCCGCGTCGCCGTGATGCGGCTATAGGGGGACGGGATCGCTTGCCGGGGATGACGCACCCGCCTTACAGAAGCGCGCCGCGCGCGATACTCTTGGTCCGGGCCGAATTTGTGCTCTTGGGGCGAGGCGGTGATGGAGGCCGCCCGCGGCATCGTAGAGCTTATGGATAAGATGATTATTCGCGGCGGAGTGCCGCTTAAGGGGACGGTGTCGGTGAGCGGCAGCAAGAACACCGCGCTGCCCACTCTGATCGCCGCGCTGCTCACCGACGAACCCGTGCGGGTCGGCAACGTCCCGCGCCTTCGCGATATCACGACCACGCTCCAACTGCTGGGCGAACTCGGCGCCGAGGCCCGCTGGACGGGCGAGAACGAGATTGAAGTGTGCGCCCACGAAATCCGTTCCACCGTGGCGCCCTACGATCTCGTCAAGACCATGCGCGCATCGTTCCTGGTGCTCGGCCCGCTGGTCGCGCGCGGGGGGCAGGCGCGAGTATCGACGCCCGGCGGATGCGCGATCGGGGCGCGGCCGGTCAATCTGCACATCGCGGGTATTCGCGCGCTCGGCGCGCGCATCCAATTTCGCAACGGATACGTCGAGGCGCACGCGAAACGGCTCTCCGGCGCGCGGATTTGGCTCGACAGCCCATCGGTTGGCGCGACCGAGAACATCATGATGGCTGCGGCGAAAGCGCGCGGCACCACGCAGATCGAAAACGCGGCGCGCGAGCCGGAAATCGTCGGGCTCGCCG
The DNA here is from genome assembly GCA_035626155.1 of Binataceae bacterium (SeqCode). Taxonomy (GTDB): domain Bacteria; phylum Desulfobacterota; class Binatia; order Binatales; family Binataceae; genus DASPOF01. The sequence goes on along the minus strand of DASPOF010000153.1, from coordinate 871 downwards.
GGCTGCTCAGCGCGATGGGGGCAAAGATCACCGGCGCGGGCACCCACGTGATCGAAATCGAGGGCGTCGATCGCCTCCACGGCGCGCAATACCAGGTTATTCCCGATCGGATCGAGGCGGGCTCGATGATGATCGCCGCGGCAATCACGGGCGGCAACGTCGTGGTGCGCAACGCGCCCATGGCAAACCTCGATGCGTTCGTCGCGAAGCTCGCCGAGACGGGCGTCGAGGTCGTTCCCGGCCCGGATGGCGTCCGCGTGTGCCGCAACGGCAAGCTCAGACCCGTCGAACTGCGCACGCTGCCGTATCCGGGTTTCCCCACCGACTTGCAGGCGCAAATGATGGCGCTGCTCACGCAGGCCGAGGGAACTTCGGTCATAACCGAGACGATTTTCGAAAACCGCTTCATGCACGCGCTCGAACTCAACCGGATGGGCGCGGATATCGTGATGAAAGGTCCCACGGCCATCGTGCGCGGCCCCGCGCATCTGTCGGGCGCGCCGGTGATGGCGACCGACTTGCGCGCGAGCATGAGCCTGATCCTGGCGGGACTGGCCGCCGAAAACACCACCGAGATCGACCGCGTCTATCATCTCGATCGCGGCTACGAGGCGCTCGATGCGAAACTGGCCGCGCTGGGCGCCAGAATCGAGCGAGTGAAGCAGTGAGCGTGCGCATCCTCAAGGCCGGCACGCCGCGGGCGCGAAGTTTCATCGAGGCGATGCTCGCGCGGCGCGGCGGACTCGACGAGCCACGCGTCAACGCGGCGGTTTCGAAGATTATCGTCGACGTGCGCCGGCGCGGCGATCGCGCGCTCATCGATTACACCCGCAAGTTCGACGGCGTGCGGCTCACCGCGCGGACCTTGCGC
>DASPOF010000152.1:0-6356 GCA_035626155.1 Binataceae bacterium (SeqCode) | reverse complement strand
TGGCGTTCGTGGAGCGTATGGGTCACCTGCGCCATCGCGTCATTGACCAGGTCCGAGCGCTTCGCCTTGACGAAGATCGTATTTACGACGCCGGTGATCTTCGGCGGCGCTCCGAACGGGCTCGAGTACTCCGTGCTGGAGTTGTAAATCGAGTTGGTGGTCGGCACGCCGGCGTAAGGATTCATCGGGCTCGGCGTGGCCGCGGCCGAGGCCACGACCGTCGCCGCGGCCACTCCCAGCACCTTGCGTTCCGCGGTTCCAAACGGGATCAGCACCACGTCGTCCTGGTCCTGCCCGTAGCCCGACTGTCCTTTGATTTCCAGGACGCCGATCACGCGCAATGGCACATTCTTGACGCGGATCGTCGCGCCGACCGGGTTCTGCTGCTCGCCGAACAGGTTCTGCATCACGGTGTGCCCGAGCAGGCAGACGTCGGCGGCAGACTTGTCCTCGCCGTCGGTGAACGCGCGTCCCATTACGACGGACCAGTCGCGCACCGGCAGATAGCTCGCGGTGACGCCCTGGATGCTGGTGCTCCAGTTCTGGTTGCCGTTGACCACCTGCGCGACCTGGCGATTGAGGTAGCTGACCAGCGCGACCGCGTCGGAGTCTTTCTTGATCGCCTCGGCGTCTTCGGTCGTGAGAGTGGACTGCGAACCGAAGCCGGCGCGCACGCCGTTGGTGGTGGTCGCGCCCGGCAATATGACGATCAGGTTGGTGCCCAGGCTCGCGATCTGCTGCTCCACGGAGGTGCGCGCGCCGTCTCCGATGGCGACCATCGCGATTACCGCGGCGACGCCGATGAAGATGCCGAGCATGGTGAGCGCCGCGCGCATCTTGTTGCGCCGAAGCGCGCGCGCGGCCGCGCTTACCGCCATCGTGCCGAACGTCCACGCAACCGATGAAGCCGAGGTCTCGCCAGGCTGCGGCTTTGCGGACGAGGCGGGCGCGGGCGCACCGGCGGCGGTGCCCGGCGTATCTGTCTTACGCGTATCCGACACGACCACGCCGTCGCGGAACGTGATGACGCGGTCCGTGTATGCGGCGATGTCAGGATCGTGCGTGACGACGATGACGGTTATCCCCTGCTCGCGGTTGAGGCGGCGGATGATCTCCATGATTTCGGCGGAGTTCTTCGAGTCGAGGTTGCCGGTCGGCTCGTCGGCAAGGAGGATCGCCGGATGGTTGATGAGAGCGCGCGCGATCGCGACGCGTTGCTGCTGGCCACCCGAAAGCTGGTTGGGATGGCTCTGCTCGCGGCCGGAGAGGCCGACCGCGCGCAGCAACTCGGTCGCGCGACGCTCGCCCTCCGGGGACCATTCGGAATAAAAAAGCGGGAGCTCGACGTTTTCAAGCGCGGTGGTGCGCGACAGCAGGTTGAAGACCTGGAAGATGAAGCCGATCTTGCGGCTGCGGACCGCAGCGAGCGCGGGCTCGTCCAGATCGGCGACATCCTGGCCGTCGAGGATGTAGCGTCCGCTGGTCGGACGGTCGAGACATCCGAGCACGTTCATCAAGGTCGATTTCCCCGAGCCCGAGGCGCCCATGACCGCTACGAACTCGCCCCGCTCGATTCTGAGGCTCACGCCGCGCAGCGCCCGGACTTCGACCTCGCCGAGCGTGTAGGTCTTGCAGAGATCTATTATTTCGATTGTCGGCTGCATTTTGCCGCGCCCGCTGATTAATGCATGAAGCGCGGCGCTCCCAACGGCGCAGACCCGCCGGAGGAGGATTTCGCCGGCTCGCGGACCTCGTCAGTCACCACCAGATCGCCATCGTGGAGATCGCCGCTTACCATCTCGACCCAGGTCCCGTCGTCGAGACCCGAGACAATCGAGACCGGCCTGATTTGGCCCCCATCCGGGACGAACACGCGCGCCTTGCGCGAATCGCGGCTTCCGTCCTGAGAGGCAACTTCGGTTGCGCCGTGCCCGTTTGCACTGCGGCCGCGCGGTGAGAAGCGCAACGCCTCGATCGGAATTCGCACCACCTGGTCGCGCCGCGCGGTTATCGCCGTCACGTTGGCCGTCATGCCCGGTTTGAGAAGCATCTCGGGGTTTTCCACGCTGACCACGACGTCATACGTGACCACGTTCTGCACGGTGATTGGCGCCTGGCGCACCTGGCTGATTAGGCCGTCGAATTCCCGATCGGGAAACGCATCGACCTTGAACGTTGCGTGCTGGCCGACGCGGATCGAGCCGACGTCGGATTCGCTCACGTTCGAGTCAACCTGCATCTTGGTGAGGTCCTTCGCGATCAAAAACAGGGTCGGAGTCTGGAAGCTCGCAGCGACTGTCTGTCCGACATCGACGTTGCGCGACACGACCGTGCCGTCCACCGGCGATACGATATTGGTGTAATTGAAATTGACCTGCGCGTCGCGCAGGTTCGCCTCCTGCTGCTGGATGTTGGCCTTGTCGAGTTCGATTTGCGCCTTGTCCATTTCATAGGAGCTGCGGGCGCTGTCGACGACGTCCTGCGACACAACGTCTTCCTTGGCCAGTTGCAGGTCGCGGCTGTAGGTGACCTTCTTGTATGCGAGATCGGCCCGATCCTTTCCGAGTTGCGCCTTGGCGTTAGCCAGTGCCGCGGCCGCCTCGGCCACTTTCACCTCGAACGGTTTCGGGTCGATTTTGGCGATGAGCTGCCCTTGCTTCACAGTGGAGTTGAAGTCGGCGTAAAGCGCCACGATGGGACCTGAGACGTAGCTGCCGACCTGAACCGTGATCACGGGGTTGACCGTTCCGGTTGCGGTAACCGACCGGATGATCGAGCCTTCGGTCACCTTCGCAGTGATAAAGCGCGCCGGTTTCGACGATCCGAACAGGAAGTACCCCGCCGCGAGCAGGATAACGGCTGCCGGTGCGAGAATCCGCCAGGTGAGTTTGGGGAAGGGAAGCTTCATCGATTACTACCGCTGGTCGCGCAATTAGCCGCCTTCATTGAATACACCTATCACTGATCAGACGGATAGAAACGGACGGGGTTTCAGCGCGACGCCACTTTGAGCCGCGCGCGGACTTGCGAACTAATTTCGACGGGCGAGGTGACGATCCGCTACGCGCGGCCCGCCTCTCGCGCAACGCTCACTCGCGCTCCTGGAAGCCCTCCAGGTTGCGCGATCGGCCGGTCTGGCGCAGTTTGCGCAGCGCCTTGGCCTCGATCTGGCGGATGCGCTCGCGCGTAACCGCGAACTGCTTGCCCACCTCCTCGAGGGTGTAGTCGGTCTTCTGGCCGATGCCGAAGCGCATGCGCAGGATTTGCTCCTCGCGCGGCGTGAGCGTCGCGAGAACCTTGCGCGTCTGCTCGCCCAGGTTGCCGTGGATCGCGGCCTCGACCGGCGACGGCGCAAGCTCGTCCTCGACGAAATCGCCGAGCGAGCTTTCTTCCTCGTCTCCGATCGGCGTCTCCAGCGAGATCGGCTCCTTGACGATCTTGAGCACCTTCTGCACCTTGTCGAGCGGCATCTCCATCTGCTCGCCGATCTCCTCGGGGCTGGGCTCGCGGCCAAGCCGCTGCACCAGGAGCCGCGTGACGCGGAGCAGCTTGTTGATGGTCTCGACCATGTGGACCGGAATCCGGATGGTGCGGCCCTGGTCGGCGATCGCGCGCGACATCGATTGCCTGATCCACCAGGTCGCGTAAGTGGAGAACTTGTATCCGCGCTGATATTCGAACTTGTCCACCGCGCGCATCAGCCCGATATTGCCCTCCTGGATCAGGTCCAGGAAGCCGAGCCCGCGGTTGGTGTAACGCTTGGCGAGGCTGACCACGAGGCGCAGGTTCGCCTCGGTGAGTTCCTTCTTCGCGCGGCGGCTCTTGTCCTGGCCGGCCGCGATGATTTCGAGCGAGCGGGCGAAATCCTCACCCGAGGCCTTAACGCGCCGCTCGATATCGCGCATCGTCTTTTGCGCCAGGCGGATCCGGGCCGCGATGTCGAGCAGGTTTTCGCGCGCCTCGTTGATCTTGAGCACGTGGCGGCGATCTTCGGCCTCGGCGGCCTCCTTGAGCAGATGCGTGCGCGAGCGGCCGGTCGCCTCCTCGTAGCGCAGGATCGTGCGCTGCGACTCGCGATGCTGCTGGAGCATCCCGCTCATCTTCTCGATCGCAGCCTCGAGCAGCCTGCGCGAGAGCTGCATTCCACGCAGCTCCTTCTTTACCCGCTCCTTGAGCTTAAGGTGCAACTTCTCAAGGCGGGGCTTGCGCCGGGGTCCGACCTTGCCCGCCAGTTCCTCTTCGACATCCTCCAGGCGCGCGCGCAGGTCCTTGAGCTTCTTCGTCGCCAGAAACAGTTTCTTGAGCTGGCGCTCATCGGCCTCCGGCCCGCGCTCCTCTTCCGTCTCAGACGGCGCCTCCTCGGTCTCCTCGAAGATGTCGCGCAGGTCGGCCTCGCCGGCCTGAACGCGATCGCCGAGCTCGATCACGAAGTCGAGCGTGACCGGAGAGCCGAGGACTTCCTCCTCGACCTCCTTCTCGCCCGCCTCAATTCGCTTTGCGATTTCAACTTCCTGCTCGCGCGAAAGGAGCTGGAAGTTGCCCATCTCCTTGAGGTACAGGCGGACCGGGTCGGAAGACTCGCCCAGCGTATCCGCCTCGGGCTGCACCTCCTCGGGTTCTTCCTTGGCCTCGGTCTCGAGTTCGGCTTCGGCGCCCTCGGCCGGGACCTCCTCGAGCACCTTGATGTCGAGGTCCTCGAAGCTGTCGAGCGCGGCGCGCACATCGGTGGGCGAAGCGACGTCCTGGGGCAGAAAATCGTTGACCTGTTCGAACGTCAGGTATCCCTGTTCGCGTCCGAGGTCGACGAGACCTTGCAGGTCTTTGCCTTCATACTTCTGCTTCATGCTTTAAACTTCCGTCCGGGCCGAACCCCAAAGCCCGGTCCACGCACGTCGGCCTGCCGCCGGACTAATTTTGGCGGGGAACCTAGAAGCCTCATTAGAACAGACGAAGTCGATGGGCCAAAAGAAAGCGTCAAGCCGAATAACGTAGGCTTCTCTGTCCTTGGAGTCAAATCCGCCGGTCGCAATCGGCTCCTTCCATGAACCGTAGCTACCAGTTTTTTGCAGGCAGGCCCGCGCGGTCCACGAGCCCCTTATCTACTATCATATTATAGGCATCCCGGGGCCATTTGGCTGCAACCAAAATCAGGGAGATTTGGCTGGAAATGGCGGGTGCCTCCGCCTATTCTCCTCGCGGGGCTGGCACATCTGTTGCCCGAGGTTCCGGTCTTGGCAATTAACGCAATTTTTCTGCTGCTCAGCTTCGCAATTATCCTTGCGGGCTCGGAGCTTTTTACCAACGCGGTCGAATGGGCGGGACATCGGCTGCGGATTGCCGAGGCGGCCGTCGGAAGCCTGCTCGCCGCGGTGGGCACCGCGCTCCCGGAGACTTTTATTCCCGCGGTTGCGCTGCTGGGCGGGCGCGGCACGCGGCAAACCCACGACGCGGTCGGCGTCGGCGCGATAATCGGAGCGCCCCTGATGCTCTCGACGGTGGCGCTGTTCGTGATGGGCGTGGCGGCGCTGGCATACCGCAAGCGTCGCCGGCGCATCGTGCTTAAAGTCGCGCGGGAGGACGCGCGCCGGGACCTCTACTTCTTCCTTCCGGTTTTTGCGCTCCTGGTCGTGGCGGGACTCATCCCTCACGGAGCGCTTCTCGGCCATCTGCTCGCCGGCGCCATCCTGGCAGTGTATGGCTTCTATTGCGTGACGATGCTCCGGCTCGAGCGCGCGGGCCATGCCGAGGTCGAGCACGGCCTGTACCTCGAAGGCGTATTCGGCGGCAGGGCGCTTCACCCGCGGCTCAGGCTCATCACGCTCCAAGTGATTGTTGGCGTGTGCGCGATCCTGTTCGGCGCGATTCAGTTCGTCGATCAGGTAATAGCGCTCTCGCAGCACGCGGGAATCAGCCCGGGAGTTCTGTCACTCATCCTGAGCCCGCTCGCAACCGAGTTGCCGGAAAAATACAACTCGGTCGTGTGGATTCGGCAGCGCAAGGACCATCTCGCGCTTGCCAATATCACGGGCGCGATGGTTTTCCAGGCGTGCATCCCGGTCGCCCTGGGCGTGGCGTTTACGCCGTGGCATCTCACGCCGCCCGAGGTGGTCGCGGGCGCGGTGACGATAGCATCGGTCGCGGTCCTGTACGTCAATCTGCGCAATTCGGAGATTCGCATCCCGGCCCTGATGACCGGCGGCGCCGCCTACGCCATTTTCATCGCGGGGCTCCGCTGGCTCGGCGCGCTCTGAGCGCGATGCGTTGTTAACCCGGGTTCCCGCTTTCCCAGTGAACTGCCAGAACCGATAGAATCGCGTAAAATCGCTGACCGATGCGAGTTTCGACGAGATCGGGGC
>DASPOF010000151.1:0-2915 GCA_035626155.1 Binataceae bacterium (SeqCode) | reverse complement strand
GCGAGGACCCAGTTCGCAAGCGCGGGCGAGAGATTGTGAGTGAGGGCGATGTCCGGAGCCAGCGCGCGCGCCTTCGCCATCAAGTCGCGCGTGAACTCGAAGGTCCAACGCTCGCGCGCGGCCTGGAACTCGCACCACTCGGGCGCGGTCCAGTCGACGACGGTGGGGATCGCCTTGCCGGTCTCGTCGCGATAGCGGCGCCGGCAATGATCGCATCCGCAAACGACCGGCCAGAAAATCATGTCGAGAAACAGCGCATCGAATTGATAGCTAGAGAGCAGGTCTTCCAGTTGCGCCATTTCGTAGGCGCGATAGTCGGGATGGTTCTGGCAGCAGATGCCGTAGCGGATCACGGAGCTGATATCCAGTCCCGACGCGGGACGCTCGGCCCAATCCGGGTGGGTCTCCACCGCCCAGTTGTCGAAGACGATGCTGTAATAAGCGCAGGCCGCGATATTGCGCGCGCGCAGATCGCCGAGGAGTTCGCCGACGACATCGCGGCCGTGAATCCCCGAGTGCATCTTCCCCACTTTGGTCGGCCAGTAGCAGAGCCCCACATGCGACTTGCAGTAAAGCATCACGGAGGTCAGATGTGCGCGTTCGAACAGGCCGGCCATCGCGGCCGGGTCATACTTTGACAGGAACGCGGGGTCCCAGTCCGGGATGTGCATGTCCACGAGCATCCGGCGACAGCCCTGCTGGTACTTCGATGGCATGTAGTTCCTCCCCTCCAGCGTAACCCGCCCTTTCCACCTACCCCCGCACAAGGCTTCGCGTCAGAGCGGTCATGGCGAATCGGCAACTATCGCGGCGAGCGGTCGGCGCGCCCGCGCCTGGCCGCCAGGCCGCGCGCCGGGGCCGAGCCTCATCTGCGATAGTGGAGAATCTCAGGCTCCTCGCTCTGGTGCTCGGGCTCCGCTTCCGTAGCGTGAGGGAGCACGGCCGCAGCAAGGACCTCTTCGGTGATGCCCGACCCGGCGCGGCGCGCAGCGCGCGCCCGGTCGGCGCTGGCTAAGAGCGCGAACAGTCCGAGGATGATCGCGGCAAGTACGGCGGCGGTCCATCCGAACCAATCGCCGTGGCGCGCGTAAAAGGTCGCGCCGGCGCCGATCGGAAGTTCGGCTACCAGCAGCGCTGGGTCGTGCTCGAATGTCGAGGCGGCGCCAACCGTGCGTCCGGCCGAATCGGTGAGACTCACGATGCCTTGGCGCGCGGCGCGGGCAATCGAAAGTCCCGACGCGATTCCGAGCGCTTTCGCCATCCGCTGGTGGATTACCTCGGTGCCTTGCCAATCCCAGGCGGGCGCGAGCACGATAGTCGCGCCTTGGGCGGCGATCTCGCGGCCGAGCGCGGGGAAGTCGAGGTCCTTGCAGATCGCGAGCGCGCTCCTGCCCCACGGCGAATCGAACACGACCGATGCGGTGCCGGGTGCGAAGCGGGATTCGACTCCGGGAATCAGATGGCGCTTTTCGTAGCGCGCAACGATTTTGCCCTCTGGAGAAAACACGAACGCGACGTTGCGCTGAGGATCGCGTCCATTCTCGTTGATGCCGACTACCAGCCACACGTGCGAAAACATCGCCATCTGCGCGAAACCCGCCGTGATCCTCGATTCGAATTGCGGCGCCGCGCCGACGACCTCCTCGGGGAGCACGACAACCTGCGCGCCCTCCGACGCCGCCTGCGTCACCAGCGGCGCGTACAGCCCGAGCGCCTTCGCAGCATCGGCCGCCTGCTGAGCGTCGAAGAGCGTGGGCATCCGGTCGGTCGCCGCGACTCCGACTTTGACCGCGGCCGAGCCGGCGGCGGTAATCATGCGCACGGCGCCGGCGGCGACGGCAATTGCAAAGATGCCGAGCGGCAGCGCCGCGATCGGCTGCCACTTCATCCGCCATCGACGCCGATACCATGCAACCGCCAGGGCCGCCGGAACCAGCGAAATCAGGAAGGTGATGCCGGCAAGTCCCGTGTATGCGGCGATCTGCATCAGCGGGAGCAAATCCACCACGCCGTAGGCAGGATTCGCGTAGGTGCCGTTCGGCGACAGCTTGTCGATCCCGAACCATGCCGCGGTTGTGAGCACCGGATAGACGAGCGTGGCGAGCCATCCCGCCCAGCGGCGCGTCCCTCTGCCGGCGAGCACGACGGTCGCGGCGAAGAGCGCCGCCTCGGCGGCGTGAATTCCAATCAGGATCGGCAGCGACATCACGGTCATCTCCGCCGGCCATCGCGGGAAGTTGCCGAACAGGTGCGCGCCAAAGGCGAACTGCGCCGCGCGCTTGCCCGGCACCTCGGCGGCGATCACCAGCAGAGGCAGGGGCGCGAGAATCGCGGCGGGCCACAGGCGCACATCAGCCCCGGTCAACGTGAAGAGCATCAGCGCCGCGGCGGTCGCGGCGAGCGCGGAAGTATCCTCGCGAAACCACTGAAACCGAGGCGACGCGGGCGCGCCGCTATCGGCATTTTGAACTTTGTCCTGATTCGCCTCCGCCGCCACGGCCCCGGCCCCCCGGAAAACTCCTCCAACGCGCTCCCGCGCTATTTTGCGGGCGGCGCCGCTTGCACCACGCCCTCGTTGAGCGACCCGGAACGAAAGCCTTTCAGATCGATTGCGACGAAACGAAAGCCGATCTTCCTGAATTCGCGATCGACGATCTCGCGAATCTCGGGCTCGAACACGCGGGCGATCTCGCTCGTTTCGAGCTCGAGCCGCGCAACCTCGCCATGATAGCGAACCCGGACCACCCTGAAGCCGAGCGAGTGCAGGATTTTTTCGCCGTCGCCGACTTTGCGCAGTCCTTCGGGCGTGATTTCGGTGCCGTAGGGAAAGCGCGATGACAGGCACGGCGATGCGGGCCGGTCCCAGGTCGGAAGCCCCATTGCGCGCGAGATCTCGCGGATCTCGGCCTTGGTAA
>DASPOF010000150.1:0-8671 GCA_035626155.1 Binataceae bacterium (SeqCode) | reverse complement strand
GAACTGTCCGCGACAGCGCAGCGGCGCTCGATGCGACTGCGGGTCCGATGCCCGGCGACCCGTACTACCCGCCGCCGCCGGCGCGGCCCTACCTCGAGGAGTTGTCGGCGGCGCCCAGCCGGCTTCGAATCGCTTTCTCGACGCGCAATCCCTTCGGCGGCACGTATCATCCCGATTGCGCCGAGGCGACAAAGCAGGCGGCCAAGCTGTGCGCGGGACTCGGACACGAAGTTGAAGAGGCTGCGCCCGAAATCGACTACCAGATGCTCGCCCCGGCCTTCGCCACCATGGACGCCGCGGGAGTCGCGCTCTCAATCGAGGGCGCGCGGCTGATGACCGGCGCGGAGCCGAACCCGGATGCGTTCGAGACCTTTACGTGGAACCTCTACCAGCAGGGGCGGCAGATACCAGCGCCGCAGTATCTGATTGCGCAGGTGATGCTCCAGATGGCGTCGCGCCAGTTCGCGGCTTTCTTCGAATCGCACGACATCTTTCTGACGCCCACGCTGGGCCAGCCGCCGCTCAAGGTCGGCGCGATCGACTTCATGAGTCCGGACCTGATGCTGCTGGACGACAAGATCATCAAATTCGCGATTCCCTGCCCCGTGTACAACATCACGGGACAGCCGGCGATCTCGCTGCCCCTCCATTGGAATCGCGACGGCCTGCCGATCGGCGTGATGTTCGGCGCGCGCTATGGCGACGAGGCGACGCTAATCCGGCTTGCGGGCCAGCTCGAACAGGCCGCGCCGTGGAGCGGCCGCAAGCCGCCGGTTTGGGATTAATCGTTAAGCGCGAGCGGGGGCCGGCACCGTAATACCGGCTTCCCCGCGCCGCGTGTGATGCGATTACGCCTGCCCGTCCGATCGCAATAGCAACTGGCGCGCGCCGGCCAGGCTCAGCACGTCGTTGGTGCCGTCCTCGATGAGCGATGCGCGCGCATCGCGGAAGAGCTTCTCGATCGGGTACTCCTTGCTGAGCCCATTGCCGCCGAAAACCTGCAGCGCGTCGCTCGCGACTTCGAAAGACGCCTGGGTGCAGAAGGTCTTGGCCGCGATCGCGTGGGCGAGCGATGCGTTCGGCGAGGCGCCGTTGTGCATCGCGACCGCGCGCGACAGCGACCGGCACGCCTCGACCTTGGTGAACATCTCGAACAGATGCTTCTGGACGAGCTGATGTTCGCAAATCGGGCGTCCGCCCTGGACGCGTTCCTTTGAATAGTTCAGCGCGCACTCGAACGCCGCTCGCGCCAGCCCGGTGAATGACGTCGACATCCCGCCGTTGGCCCCGGTAAGCGTCCGATGGACGTGCTCCTCGTATTGGTCGGGGCCGACGATCATGTAGCTGCGCGGGATACGCACGTTGTCGAAAAAGATTTCGCCCTGGTTTAGCGCGCGCTGGCCGAGCTTGTTGAGCGGCTTTCCCTTCGACACGCCCGGGAGGTTGAGCGGAACCACGGCGACGCCGCCCCCGGCCATCCCCATCTCGCGCGCCTCGTGTACCGAAAGGAAGAGCGCGGCGTGCGTCGCAATCGTTCCGTTTGAGACCCAGGACGACTTCTGGCCGTTGATGACGTAGGAATCGCCGTCGGCGCGGGCGACCACCTGCCCGGTCACCTTCGGATTGTGAAAATCGGATGTGCCCACGATGAGAGTATCGGAACCGTGATTCGGCTCGGTGATCGCCCAGCATCCGATGAAGCTCGCATCGCGATTGGAAAGCCACGGCTTGACGAATGTCTCGAACAGTTCCGGTTTGCCGCTGCGGGCCGCCGTCATCGCGGGGAACCCCGCACATCCGATGCTCAGCGACAGATCAACCGCTCCCCATGCCAACTCCTCATGGAGTATGTGCGAGCCGAGCGGGCTCAATCCAAGTCCGCCCATTTGCGTGGGGAGAGCGGCGATGTGAAAGCCGAGTTCGAAGGCGCGTTTGAGCACGCGGCGCAGCGGTGAGTCCGGCGCGATCACATCGCGCGGATCGGCCATGCGGTCGAGTTCGATCGACGCCGGCCGCATCACTTCCTTGGCAAATTTATGAGCGCTCTCCCTGAGCGCCTCGTATTCCTTTGGAATGTTGGTGGACAGCTCCAGATAGGTCTCCATCGTCGCCTTTCCTTTCGCTCCTTTTCGATTTCGTTCACAGAGACTGCGGATCCACTGCGTCGGGCCTGCGGCGATGACGATCGCTCGATCCCGTCGAACGAATCGGCGCTCCACCACCGCGGCGCCGATCGGGCAGACCGGCAGCGCTTGCCGCCATTGTCACGAATCTCGCGGCAATTGCAACCGAACACATTGATGAAAACCCGGCGCGATGAGCTGATCGACAGCGGCGATTACGCGCTCATCCGCCGGCGCGCATCGCCGCCGCGCTCACCCCGGTGGTCGATGCAATGATGCGGACCGCTGCCCTCGTCACCGGCACGAGGCTTGGCCGATGAATCTTGTCGAGCGTGTCGATCGCGTCGAACAGGTAGAAAGGCGCGGTGAGGAAATTGACCAGCGGCACCGCGGCGAGATGAAAGGGTCCTCCGTCGGTCGTCGGAATCGGACCGAAAACGTCCGGCGGCAGAATCAACGACCGGTCGAGCTGCTCGGCGACGATCGCATCGCGCACGCTCGACTGGAGCCGCCCAAGCCGGCTCGTGAACCACCATCGCGGCTCGGGACGCCCGGTGGCCACGAGCGCGCCATCACGCTCGACCATCTCAGTGGCGGCGTGCTCGAGATGAACCTCGAGCACGGTGCGATCCAATGCCAAGCGGTGGCGCTCGATGAAAGAGCGGACGCCGGCGCCGCCCGCCATGTGCCCTGCGTTGATGAGGAAGATCAAGCGATGCGGCCGTTGCTCCGCCGGCACGCGGGACCAATAGGTGGCCTGCGCAAGCACGAGCGCCACCCCGGATGCGTCCTCGACCGCGGATGCCCACGGACCGTCGTGGTGCGATCCGATGATGACCGTCTCGTCATCGGCGCCCGGCAGTTCGCCGACCAGGTTATAGCTCGTGATGTCGCGGCGATCCGCGCGGCTGACCAGCGTGGCGCGCACCTCACCCTCGGCGCACAGCCGCCGCAATCGCGCGCCATCGCTGCCGCTGATCCACACGCCCGGCAGCGCGCGAGCAACCGCATCGTAGGGGACATAGTACTGGTACGAATCGCCGGGGTAATCGGTCAGCGCGCCGATGAATCCCACCGCGCCCGCATCCAGCGGCGGCTCCATGACGGCCATCATGTGATGGCTGAAGGGAAGCACCTGGCTTGCCCCGGCAAAAGTTCCGGCGGGATCGTAACAGCGCCAGTCGGAACTCCCGTCGCCGGCATCACCGGCGCGCGCGAGCAGGATCGGAAGGTCCGGCTGCGCACGCATCAGCGGCACCTCGGCGAGCGCGAGCGCGCCCCGTACCGAATCGGGCCTTTCGTCGTTCCAGATGGCGAGCGGCGCATCGAGGCGATCGGCGGTCGCGGAATGGGGCAGCGAGAAGCAGGGAACGTTCAGCTCGCGGCCGCCCGCGCGCACGATCAGCGATGACTCAAGCGGCTCCCAGTATGGCAAAGTGACCGGCTCGAGACGGACGCGCTCGAGCCCGAGTTCGCGGAACTGGTTTAAGCAGAACTCCTCGGTCCAGCGGTCGGCGGCGTATCCCGGCCGCCGCACCCCGCGGGCGAAGACGGTCTCGATCCAGCCGAAGATCGTGCGCTCGTCCGGCACGAACGCATCATGCAGGGTGCTCGTGCGATTGCTCATGGCAACGTGCGGAAGATGGACGGCGCGAAGCAGCTTGTCAAGGACACGCGCGTGACTTAGCGCGCTTCACCGCAGGAATGGCGGACCGTACGCGCCGCGCCCGATGCGCCGGCTTCCGCACGGCGTCGCACGGCGCTCACGCCGCCTGCATTGCCCTGATGTCGTCGAGCACCGCCTTCTCGTGTCCCTGCGGATTAACCCGCTCGTACACTTTGCGGACGATCCCGTCGGGATCGATCACGAAGGTGGTCCGGTTCCAGTACTTAGTGCCCTGCCACTCGCTCTGTCCGACGCCGCAGGCGCCGAGCAGCTCGGCCTTGGTGTCGGCCAGAAGATCGATCGCGAATGAGAACTTCTTGCAGAAGCTCTTGTGCGATTTGACGTCATCCTGGCTGACGCCGACGACCGAGATGCCCGCGGAATCGAAATCGGATCTAGCCGCGCTGAACGATTTGCCCTCGACCGTGCAGCCCGGCGTATCGTCCTTGGGATAAAAATAAACGACCAGCCACTGGCCGGCGAAATCGCCGAGCCTCATTAACTCGCCATCCTGATTCGGCAGGGCAAAATTGGGAAACGGCTTTCCTGATTCGACCATGATGCGATTTCTCCTTCAGCCGGGCTCGGCGCTCTGCAGCTTGCGTCGGACGCCGCTCACGAGCCTCTTTCGGGACTTGGGTTTCGCGCTCCTGATCCTGTCGAGGTTCGAGACGGAGAGCGCATCGAGGCGCCCGACGCTGCCACCGACGAGCCTGTCCGGAGCCGACATTAGATAGCCGTCCCTAAGAATCGCGGCGAGTTCGTCCCAATCGACCTTGACATCGAGACGCACGCCGACCCATCCCTTGTGGCCGACATAGGGCGGTTTGAAATAGCGCACAGGATCGGAGGCCACCAGCGTCTCCTGGGCCATCGGCGGCGCGTTGACCCATACCGCGACGCGACCGCTCTCGTGATGGTTGTTGTCGGTCATCGCGAACATCTTGCCGCCCGCCCTGAAGGTGCACTCTCCCCATGCTTCCTTCTCGGTGGCCTCAGGCAACGCGAGGCAGATCTCGCGCAGGCGCTTAATCGGCCCATTGGGATCGTAATCTTTGTGCGGATGCGCCATTGGGCTGGCCGGTTGGACTTAGTTTGAGCCTTTGCAGGTGCGTCCGTCGTGAAGAATTCTTCCGGCCTATCCTGCTAATGCCTGTCGGGCGGCACATCGCGCTTGTGGGTCGCGATGCTCCAGATGTGGCCGAACGGATCTCTGACTCCGGCGACCCGGTCGCCCCAGTCCTTATCCTCGGGCCGCTCGATTACTTTGGCGCCGGCCGCGACCGCCCGGTCGAATACGCTGTCTACGTCGGGGACGTATGTATAGATAGTCACCGATGAGCCGCCGAGCGATTGCGGACTGCGCGACCAACCCTCGTGCGCGTGTTCTCGAGCGTGCTCTGACGTTTCGTCGGAGATCATCACCTGCGAATCGCCGATCCTGAGCAACGCGTGAGTGACCTTCCCGCCGGATTCGTCGTGACGCTCGACGAGCGTCGCGCCGAACACGTCTGCATAAAACTCGACCGCGCCGGCGCCATCCCGGACCGACAGGAATGGCGTCAGAGTGCGGAAACCCTCGGGCATCGGATTGACTGCCATCGTTCGCGCACCTCCACCGGGCATAGTCCTGAGTTATAAACCGCCGAGCCGGAGAAAGGTTCCGCCCGCGACCGACAGCTTTCGCCGGGGCGATTTCGCTCGGCGGGCTTCCGATTCGTCAGATGTGCGAGCGCGGACACCATCCGTTGCATTTCATCGACGCTCGCGCCAAGAACATTGCATGATGGGCCGGCGCGATTTTCACGCGGTTTTAATCTGCGCCAGCGTGCTGGCGGTGGCCGGATGCTTCAGCTCGCCCCAGGACGAGCAAATCGCGGAAATTCGAAAGCAGTGCGAAGCCGGCACGATCTCCTGCGTTAAGCCGGAAGATTCCAAAGCGATCGTGGCTTGCCAGGCAGGCGACGCGGTCGAGTGCCAGAAGGTTGCGGTCAGCCAATGCGAACAGGGCGATCGGCACGTCTGCCAGGCGCTCGCGGTGGAACGCTCGGAGCTGCAGCCGCTATGCGATCGAGGCGCTCGCGCTGCATGCACGGCGATCAGTGCATCTTGGCCCGACCCGGCCTCGTGGAACCCCGATGACCAAATCAAAGCTGCGCAAGCCGCCTGCAAGACTGGGGATGCGGAATCGTGCAGAGCCTTGAGCCTGACCGTGCACGCGGATGGCGACCGGCTGGTCTGGACGCAGAATTTCATCGAACGGGCGGCGAAAAAAAGCGGGGAATAGGGAAATTTTTGCGAAGACTGCCCCCGCGCCGGCTCTGCAGCGAAGTTCCTGCGTGGAAACTGACCGATCACGAGCCCGAAACGCGCTCCCCTTTACATTTTGCCCCTAAGCGGTTAGAAGTCAGCCGACCGAAGGCGGCTGCTCGAGATGAGTACCATCGAAAGCCATGAGTGCCGAGTCAAAGCTGTCGGGACCGCCGATCGGTCGGTCAGAGTTCAGACCCATCTAGTAGCGTCTAGGGGCAATTTCGAGAGAGGTGGCCCGCTCTCGCGGGCCGCGATTGGGGCGTCCGTCGGCGGCGGTGCTTGAAGCTAGCTGCCGGGCCGTCCGATGGGCGCATCGGGTTACTGCGGTATATTCACTGCGCGAGGAGAAGATCATGAGATTTGGGAAGTTCTCGGGGAAGGAGTGCTGCAAGGTGGCCGCGATTGTCGCGGCGCTGGCGTTGCCGATCTGGCCGGCAATCAGCCAGGCAACGGTTAAGCCGGGCGACTTTATCACGATGCAGAACGCGGCGCAGGTGAAAGACCTGGTTCCGCCGGGCGTCTATTACAAGGTCACGCATGGGATGACCATGAAGATCGTCCCGACCGAGCGCGTGGACTGGCCGCCTCCCTACAAGGACGCGACCGAGAAGTACTCCGGGCAGGTGAGACTGTCGAAGGACCATCGCACGGTAATTGGCTACGTGGCGGGACAGCCGTTCCCGCTGATCGATTCGAACGACCCCGAGGTCGCATCGAAAATCATCTGGAACAACGTCTTCCGGCCGATCAGCAGCGACGATTACGATCTGCGCTTCTTCGAATGCCGGACGCATTACGTCAAGCCCGGGGAGTCGGATTCCTTGATGATCGACAACACCGAGGTCGGCCATTATGCGGGCTACGACCTGGTGGGCCGCACCGAGGTCGAGCCGATGCCGGTTGACCCGGACTACAATATTTCCAATCGCATGACGCTGTTCGCTCTGTACCCGGTCATAGCTCCAGCAACCGCGCGAGGTTCGGGCATGGTTCGGTACCGTTACGGCGACCCCAACCGTGGCGACGACTCATGGTCATATCAGGTCGCGTCACGGCGCGTGCGGCGTCTCAACGAAGGCGAGTTGAGCAGCGCCTCCGGAGTCGGCGCATGGAACCCGGACCACTACTCGGGATTCAATCCCAAGACCGAGGCCTACGACTATAAGTTCATGGGCGAGAAGCAGATGCTCGCAGTCGTACACGCGCAGCACGTCCCCGAGTTACCGTGCGCGACAGACGGCCAGGCTACTGCGTGTCCCGAGCTGTGGGAGATGCGGCACCTGTACATCATCGAGGCGTCTCCGCGTTACAACGTCGTCAATACGTTGCAGGGCAAGAACATCGTGTACCTGGATTCCGAGGTCTGGTTCGAGCCCTATATCGACGCCTACGACCGGCGCGGTCAATTGTTCCAGAATTACACCTTCCTGCTCGCCTACCGCGATCGCCCGGTGCCCGATGCGAGAATCGCGATTTATCCGTTCAAGCGGTCTTTCGTGGTGGCATCGTGCGCTCTCGATATCCAGGCCGGAGTGAGCGACCAATGCTACCTGCCCGGAATCGAGACGCCCGACAAGGAGACCTGGTACATCAACATGGGCGCTCAGGATAAGAACTTCTTCACGGCCAATGCGATGCAGGCGGCGGCGGAGAGCGGGCATTGAGCCGGGATTAGCGCGATGCGGATGTGATCGGCGCGCGCGAGCGGCCGCGCCGAGACATTCGCCCGGACCAGGCTGCCAGCCGGAAGAAATCGAAAGCGGCCCGCGGTAGAGGGTGAATCTACCGTGGGCCGCTTTTTTCGCCGCTTGCTTTCCTGGTCCCGCGGCGATGGGACCTTATGAAACGGGCGGGCGGGCATCGGCTGCCCGCCCGGCCTCGATTCGGTTACCAGCGATTACGGCCGCCGCCGCGATTCTCGCCACCGCCGCGACGGTTATTGCCGCCGCCGCCGAAGCTCGATTCGCGGGGTTTGGCCTCGGCGACCTTGATGTTCCTGCCCTTCAACTCCGTCTCGTTCAGTTGTTGAATTGCGTTGGAAGCATCCTCCGCACTCGCCATCTCGACGAATCCGAAGCCCTTGGACTGGCCGGAAAATTTGTCCGTGATGACGGCGACGCTTTGCACCTGTCCGTACTGTGAGAACAGTTCTTCGAGGTCGCTGTTGGAAACCGAGTAGGCCAGATTGCCTACGTACAATTTACTGGGCATTCGTTGCCCTCCGTTAGTGATTGCCGGGAAGCTCTCGAACAGAAAGCCCGGGCCAATTCCCGGGCCCGGTTGAAGGAACAATCCGAGCGTTGAAAAAATTGTACGCGAGTGGCGCCGCCGACGCTAGTAGGTTTTTTTGACTGTGCGGACGGCCGCTCCGGCGCGCCGCCGGCTCGATGGCGCCCGCCCCGGGCCGCACGAGTGCGGCGCTCAGGAGTGGCGCCCCCTGCGGGATTCGAACCCACGGCCCCAGGATTAGGAATCCTGTGCTCTATCCATCTGAGCTAAGGGGGCGCACGCCCGTTTGACGATCACCAGCCCGCAGACGGGCAGGCTAACCTGCGGAAGCCTGCTTGCC